>JAPPJC010000065.1 GCA_028820455.1 Acidimicrobiaceae bacterium | reverse complement strand
CCCACACCAGTGTCAGATCCTACCTCTGTATCACCGGTATCAGACCCCACACCAGCATCATTGACACCGCATCCCGCTACGACCAGCCCGAGAATCATCAGTCCCACAACTAATCCGGTCTGAATGATCATCCCTGGAACCATCCCATCATCTCTTAACCCGGGCTTACCCCACGTCATCTCCTGGTTGGACAACAACTTCCTCCTTCAAATCTTGAACACCGACGCTAATGGTTGGTATCCATCTCACCCGTCGCTATGTAGGTGCGCCTCAGAGCTACAATATATCACTGGCATTGGTGACACCACAAACTTTGAGATACACCCGCCGCGCTCGTAAGCATGGGGTACGGATCAGCATATCGGAGGCTGTCATCTTATGCTATCGCCGCGCCTGTAAGCATGGGGTACGGGTTCGGTGATACCGCTTCTGGCGGTCTTCACTGGTTTGATTGTCAGTGTGTTTGGAGTGGGGGTGGTGTTCCGCTGGTGATGGTGATTATTAGAGTGAGATGATGGTGATCACTAGGGTGATCAGTACGCCGATGAGTGCTATCCAGGTTGGTAGTGCTAGGCTGAGTCCTATGACGAATATCTTTTTGGATTGCTGAGCGAATTCCAGTACCATTTCACTGCGGATTTCTTTGAACCCGGCATCCATTTTGGTGTTCAGCCGGTCTATTTTGGTGTCCAGTTCAGCAGTTTTCGTATCGATTTTATTGTTTAGGCGGGTTTCGACCATTTTGACTTCGTTTCTCACTATGTCAATGTCTTTTCTCACCATGTCGATATCTTTTTTGACCATGTCAATGTCTTTGTCGATATCTTTTTTCACCATGATCAGGTCGTCTTTGGTGGCGAGTTGTTCGATGTTGACTGGGGGTATGTGCGCCATGAGGGTTCTTGCTGTGTCTGTGCCGAGGGTTTCTTCGAGTTGGCTGGTTAGTTCCATTCGTTCTAACTCTATCTTTGGTGTTACTACCATTATATTCTATCTCCCGTCATATTCAAGCTTTCCCATGCCTGCCGGGTCAGGCTAACTGTTGAACGGTTTCATATTATAAGCACTTATTATACATAGAAGCTATTAGAATTACTTATAATTGGACTATGAGGGGGAGGGATGTTAGGTACTACAGCTAATAGGTTTGAGGAGTCGGCTACTAGGAGAACGCAGAAACTGTCACCGCTAGCGGAGATATAGCCCATTTAACAGTAGCGTCACACCGCATACCACAGCCATAGTGCGTGCCAGGAGCGGGGTATGCTACTGCCAACGCACAAAAACGGGGTTGAGGGTGGTAGAGCGTTTAGTGTCGTAGGAGTATCCGAGCCCGTTGAATTCGCTGATTTTGTTGATTGTTTTGATGCGGTTACGTATCATCCACGCGGCCATGGCTCCACGAGCACGTTTAGCATGGAAACCGATAGTCCTGGGTTCTTTGATGATCATTTCGGCGGTTGGTGATGGCATTTCGGCAGCCTTTTCCAGCCTGTCGGTCTGATCTGATGCTGTTTTAGTAGTCTTAGCTGTCGGACTGCTACGCAGTTTGCCGTCTAAAAAGGCGGGTGTGATGATGCGGCCGCCGATTTTGGCGGGTTGCACCACCTGAAAATATTGTTTGGACGCTAAATTGAGTATTGCCTTAGCACCAGGTGCCGACTGAAGGTCTGTTTCAAGTAGTCTGGTGATGCGTTCACCCCAAAATTCATACAAGTTGCGGCCCTGCTGGGTTGACAGTCGAGAATTCATTTCCAAACGGTACGGCTGTATGAGATCGAGAGGCCGTAGCACACCGTAAAGCCCTGAAAGTATCCTCAGCGTCTTTTGAGCATGAGTGTAGTCACGCTGATCAAAGGTATTCGATGCGTCTATGGCTTGGTATGCGTCACCCGTAAAAGCTAGCAGAGCAGGCCGGGCTGTTTGCGGTGTGAGCGGAAGAGACCAGTCGGCGAAGCGTTGACGATTCAGTTCTGCCAGTTTGCTGGAGATGTTCATCATCGCTGCTAGCTCGTGCGGCTGTTTTCGGCGTAACACCTCTACCAGGTGAGTCGTGTCTTCAAGCATGCGAGGCTGTGAATGTTTCTTTGTGGGAAGCGGCGAAGAGAAATCCAAAGCTTTCGCAGGGGAAACAACAATGAGCATAATAGATACTAGCTTCGTTTGGTGACTATGGCTGTGTGGTGGGAGGTGAATCGGCGAAAACAATCATAGCAACAATAAACGTAGTTCACTGTAGGTGGATACCCAGCGAACCCGCCAGCGACTACGCACCCCAGCACAATAAACGTAGTTCGGTTAACTACTGTAGGCTTTCGCTTTGGCGGGATCGTTGCTTAAAGATGTTACTATGGTTGACAGGCTTGGGTCTGTGCCTGGCGTGTTTGGCATCTCATACCACATGTTGGTGGGGTCGGCTTCTGCTCCGCAGTCCGCCCCATAGCCAGCCTGGGTTAATTCTGCTGATACTGATTGCCACCCTATTGATTGCCATGCTATGCCGGTTGAGCGAACGTTTGAGTGGTCGGCCACTAGGATAACGCAGAAGCTGTCACCGTTAGTTGAGATGACACCCATTCTGATGAGGTCGCCTGCCTGGGTTTGGGTGTTTGCTGGAATGTTGGTGGTGTTGTTTGTGTGTCCGTTGGGGTTGGTGTGGTTGGTAAGTGGGATGTCATTGTTGCCGGAATCAAGTGTTGTCTCGTTTACTTGGACCCAGATTGTTACCGTGTTAGGTGTGTTCTCTCTGGTTCGTCTTGTAGCGAGTTCACCGTAAGAGGCTTTGTCTTGAAATACGATATTAGGCTCTTCATTGGTGAGAGCGTCTACTGAGTGCTTGGTTGCGTTGTGAATGTTGCCCGTATCATCTGGTACTGTTAATGCGTGGTTGTAGTATCCACCTGGTAGTACGGTTGCGTAGACTGCTTGTGCTGCTACTACGGCCGTGCGTAGAGCGCGTTGAGCGATTCGCGTAATGGCATCTGCAACAAGTTGTGTCTGGGCAGCGGTATCCTGCAGCTTGTCAATTAGATCTTGTATCACGTCATCGAAATCCTGCGCTTGGTCTTGTAGTTGCGCAGCATATTGTTCCTTAAAAGCAATATCTTGCAAAGCGTCATTGAAATCCTGCAGCGTGTCAATTAAATCTTGAAGATGTTCAACATTTGGCACAGCTTCGAAATGTTTATTAGCGTCATAGAGATCCTGCGCTTGGTCTTGTAGTTGCGCAATAAATTGTTCCTTAGCAGCAGCATCTGGCAGCGCATCCTGCATGTTTGCTAGTGCATCGTCTAAATCTTGTGTCGCGTCATTAATATCTTGCAGCGTGTGAGGATCTTTGAGTACTGCTGTTGTTGTTGTTTCTTGTTGGCTGGTGTTTTCTTGTTGTGTGGTGGTCGTTGCTCCTTGGTTGGGTTGATCGTTGTTGTTATCAGTGCAACTCGCAGTAATGGCTGTCATCAGCAGCATTACACCGCATACCACAGCCATAGTGCGAGTTTTCACGTTGGGAGAGGGGGAAGTCTCTTCGGTTGTGGTGGTGTGTGGTGCTGCCAGTGTGTTGCGAGGTGAGTGTCGAAAGTTCACGCGGATTATTCCTTTGATATTTTTGATAACAATGTAAATCGCTGACTAGTCATGATTCGAGATGGTATGTCAAGATAGTATAT
>JAPPJC010000051.1 GCA_028820455.1 Acidimicrobiaceae bacterium | reverse complement strand
TAAACCACAACCCCATCATAACGGCATTTAGTGGCAATAACTACATAATCCCCTTTTTGAAGGGTGGTAAGGTGTGGTTCCGTGACGATAATCTCTTGGCAATTCATCCTCAGGTAGGGCATCACAAAGTTGAAGCCGCTCTCATGACACACGGTTGGGTAGGTGCAACCATATTTAGATGAGTGGGATTGTTAGTAGAGGATGTCCAAGGCGTAACGCAGAGCCCGGTCGAGTTGAACACGTTTGATCTCATCAAGGATGCCGACTCGCTCGTCGTCAAGTCTTCGAATGGGAATGGCCAAGACGTTGTCACAATTGATAACGCAGGGTTCTTTGAGACCGTATTCTGGGCCTAATGGTACTTCTGAGTCGATTCTCCGTGTCGTGCGGGTGATCGGTGCGCATGTGCAGAGGTGCGGACACTCACTGCGGCGTTTCTGGTGAGCACACACACGGGCCGTCTCCCTGCAGGCGGACCGAGGTCAGCCCTGTAAGATTTCTCCTCGTGCTACCAATCTGGAACAGTTCGGGCAGCTAGACGGCTAGCAGACTCAATCAGTGCAGGGTCTTCTGGTATGAGCCGGTAGGCATCGGTTAAACGTTGATCGGCGGTTCGTTGTTTGTCCGCTTCAACCACAGCCAGTGCTCCTGCGCGAAGAAGTGCTGAACGGCTAGTCCCGCGGGACTTTGCTATGCTGTCTAAATGACTCACCAAGTCGCTGTCGAGTTGCACGCGCACTTGTCTTTGACTCATAAGCCCTATGATACCTGATGTGGGCATGGAAACGCTGCGAGGGAGGCCTCAACGTAAAACTATCGTATCTGAATGGGTTGGAGGTGTTTCTCGCGAATTCAATGTGTCAACCGTGATGGCCACTAGACAGATATGGGCTCATAGTGCGATAAGCAGCGAAGATCTCTTCGAGTTCTACGATCAAGAACGAGATAAGTGGACGACGGTTCAGAAGCAGTCATCCAGTAGAGGCTTCACGACCAGCGTTAAGATCCTTCTCAGCATGAACCTGTCCTCATTTGCGCCCTATCATGAGGGGTGTTACATTGAAAGCATCAGGACTTCTTCATCTTCATAGGGTGTTCTTGCTTTGAACGTGCTATTAGAATACATCTCCGAGATGTTCTTCTCTGTTGATCTAACAGTTTCCTGCAACCTGCTGACCGTTCGTGTGGGCACGGGTGATGAGTAGTGGGTTGTTCCTCTCCGTCGGTCGAACAGTTGCCTGCAACTCCTGTCGCTGCTCGGCAGATGAACTTCGCCACTTCGCAATCCACTCTGAATAATCAAGGGTTGGCTGCATGAAGTCGATCACTGTGAGGAACTACCGTTGTTTCGGCAACGAGCCACAGAAAGTCGATCTTGCGCCTCTGACGCTTTTCGTTGGTGAAAATAGCAGCGGCAAGACATCGTTGATGGCTCTGATGAGGGCATTGTGGGATGCAGCAGTTGACAGCCGTGTGCCTGATTTCAAGGAAGAACCCTATGATCTCGGCGGTTTCAGTGAGATCGTCCATCGTAGTGAAACTCAAGAAAGTCAATCCGATTCTTTTGAGGGTCGTTTCGAGATAGAGGATCCCATCCATGTGAGTCCCGATAAAAAGATACCCCCAGTTGAATGCGGTGTTATATTCGGGGAGCGATGGTCAGTTCCAGTGCCGATCAGTCGACGATACAGATGTGGAGAGTTATGGGTAACACAATACTTGAGTGATGATGAGAGCGATCGAATTGAGATAGGCACGCAACGTGGATATTGGAAACTGAATTCCAAAAAGAAGCGAATAGCCGCGATATCGGGTGGATATACGAAATCGATGATGGATATAGGCGATTTTTTGCTTAACGTTAGTGTGTTGCTGAAAAAAGATCAGGAACGGAGTGGTGTAGAAATAGAATTCATTGGAGACTCGAAAGATTCATCCGACAAAGACCTTACAGAACTCATAGAGTCACTCGGTGTCAATCTACGCAATCTGTTCAACCTATACAGGATGCTTGACTTTCTAGTCGCACGCAGCTTTCAAGGTGATGGCAGGCGACCGTTTGCGACTGCGCCTGTTAGATCACAACCGCAACGTATATACGATTTGCGGCGTTCTTCGTCTGATGCACTCGGTGATTATGTTCCGACCTATCTTGCGCAGCTCTCCCAGCGGGACGAGCAGACTTGGATTATTCTGAAAGAACGTTTGGAAAGTTTCGGTCGCAGTGCTGGGCTCTTCGACGAGATCAGGGTAAGACGTCTCGGACAGACGGACGTCGACCCGTTCAAGGTTGAGGTTCGTAAGTGCGACACTGGTGCTGAGGGGTCTTTCAGGAATTTGGTGGATGTGGGTTACGGTGTCAGTCAAGTACTGCCTGTGGCACTCGAGTTGTTGCGTGAGGACGGGCCACCGAAACTGCTGTTACAACAACCGGAGGTTCATCTGCATCCCAGCGCACAGGCCGCGTTGGGGACTCTGCTGTGCGAAGTGGCCGTGAGTGATGCACCGTCGTATGGCAGACAACTCGTCGTTGAGACGCACAGCGACTACATCATCGATCGGGTTAGAATGGCTGTCGCAGACCCGGGCCAGAGGATCGGGCCTGATGACGTGTCGATCGTCTACTTCGAACGCGGTGATGCAGAAGTGTTTCTTCATTCTCTTACGATCGATGAACTCGGAAACGTTCTTGACGCACCACCCGGTTACCGCAATTTCTTCCTAGACGAGCTTCAACGTTCGGTGGGATTCTAGGTTCGGTGGTATTCTAAAAAGTGTGCGCGATCGTCGATTCGAACATCGTCAGTGAACTCTGGGAACAGGGAGGAAACCCAGCAGGTCGGGGATTCCGCAATGTCATAGACAAAGGCAGGCTTCCACTCGCGTTCGGTGGTTCCAACCTGAAACAGGAACTCACACGCATGAACACCTCCAAACCATCACGAACGGCGAGATGGATCCAGCAATTACAAGTGGCGGGGCGTCTGATAAGTGTGTCTGACAGGGAAGTAGACGAACGCACCCAGGATTTGCTGCATATGAGGCAGTCATCTGTTGACATTCGCTCGAATGACCACCACATCCTCGCACTCGCACAAGTTTCGGGTGCTCGACTCTTGTACACAAACGACCAACACCTCACAGAAGACTTCCGCAACGCCAAGCTCATCAACAAGCCACGTGGACGGGTTTACAACACAAGACTAACAAGCGACTTCAATAAACAACGTAGGCTCCTGTTAGAACGTGATGACTTATGCGCACGAAGTAAAACATCCCACTAGCAGCCGACAGCTTCACCGCCAGCGTGGCGGTGCTCACGATGGCTTATGTGCACGAGGTAAAGCGGCTCACTAGGCTAGGCGCATGACATGGAACGGATCGGTAATCTGTCAGTGCGGGGCGCAGCAGCAGTATGAGTGCTGTCAAACGGGTCAGACCCACTACTGATGAAGAAGCCTTACTATTATGAGTGCCTTACCATTATGAGTGTGCCAAATTGTCATCCATCGCTCTAAACTGGGAGGAGGAGTCGCCTTCGGGTCACTCCTCTTTTTGTTTTGGTACGATGAATTCCAGTAGTGATTACTATTCAGGGCAACGTAGGCAATCGTACCTAGCAGGTATGGTGTAAAGCCATGCGAACCACTGGCACCCGCCACAAACGCACCCGACCCTACAGCCCAACAGAACCCACAGCGCACTCAAAAGGGGCCACACCCGCACCCACCATCGGACACAACACACAACTAGCAGCCGGTAGCGGTTCTGAGGATTTGGCATGCTTCCTGCATACGGGTCGGGCTGAGTTTTGCCACCCGCCGCCGGAACGCCTCTTGGGCGACGGTGTGGACAGTGTCGAAGTTCACGACACAAT
>JAPPJC010000008.1:171-32362 GCA_028820455.1 Acidimicrobiaceae bacterium | reverse complement strand
TCCCAGTCGCTGGAGTTGTCGGGTACTGTCGCTCGCACCCCCGGCAGGATTCGAATCTGCGCACACACTCATGACTCCCAGTCGCTGGAGTTGTCGGGTACTGTCGCTCGCACCCCCGGCAGGATTCGAACCTGCGCACACGGCTCCGGAGGCCGTTGCTCTATCCTCTGAGCTACGGGGGTTATCTAAATACTAGTCGAGCTTTTTCACCGGTTGAAGCGGGAGAACCGGTAAACCGACAGGAAGCAAAACACTAGAATAATCGCCACTGCCCATATCAAGCTAAACCACAAATCATTTCCTGGTGACTGTCCATTGAACAGTGCGCGTCCAGCATTAGTCACAATAGTAAAGGGGTTAATGTCGGCAAACCAATGCAACGGCCCTGCCAGAGTTTGCGTATCAACAAAAGCGGATGACACGAAAGTCACTGGAAACATCCACATAAACCCAGCTGACTGAACTGTTTCCACCGAACTAACTGATAATCCTATTAAAGCTTGAATCCAGCTGAAAGCATATCCGAACCCTAGCAGCAATCCACAAGCTACTAAGGTGTCGCCGATTGAGCCGTTAAAACGAAACCCCACTGCAAATCCAACTAGCAGCATCACAACAAAAGTCACCGAATTGCGTATCAAGTCTGAAATAGTGCGTCCAATCAACACAGCTGACTGACTCATCGGTAAAGATCTTAACCGTTGTACCAGACCTTGTGCCATATCCTGAGCGATACCAGCACCGGTGAAACTCGATCCGAACACTATGGTTTGAGCGAAAATACCTGGCAGAAGATACTGTTTGTAATCAAACTCTGGCACAGTAATTGAATTGCCGAACACATATACAAACAGCACAACAAACATTACAGGCTGAAAAATAGCAAAAATCATCAAATCCACGGTTCTAGGCAAAATACGCAAATGTCTCAAAGCTTCAGTCCATGAGTCACGCAGAATCCAAAGAGGCCCATGAGGCACATCCCGACACCTATTTGTTTTTGCATTCACGGCGACAGCAGTAGATGCAGCATCAGCAGTTGTGCTGCTGCAGGTATTCTCCGTGTCTGTCTTTTTTTCAGTTGGATTTCTGTTCATCACACACAAACCTAGCTCACGGTTGCTAATAATTTAGTTTAAAACTTTACCCTTGTCATCAGCAATATCAGCTGCTTGACTTGCTCAGCTGCCCTATAACATCTTACTACATGCCATAGCATGCTGCTACAGTCAATGTTAGGCAATACTAAGATTCGGTTCCTGGCTAAGATTCGATTCCTGGTGATTTTTCGACTTCCTGGTCGGTGAGGATAAGGAACACGTCGTCTAACGTAGACTGCCTGACGCCTACGTCACGTAAACTCACATCAGCCGCGTCTATAGCACGCACCATCTGGGGTAGCAA
Source organism: Acidimicrobiaceae bacterium (assembly GCA_028820455.1). Taxonomy (GTDB): domain Bacteria; phylum Actinomycetota; class Acidimicrobiia; order Acidimicrobiales; family Aldehydirespiratoraceae; genus JAAXHB01. The sequence goes on along the minus strand of JAPPJC010000008.1, from coordinate 30,958 downwards.
CCGCGCTCCTTCCTCTACAGGCACTGTAACCGTCCGGTCATGATGTTGCACCAACAATCCCGGTATGCTGAACGGAGTAAGAGCATCAATCACAGTTGAGGCATCTGCCTTATCATACAACTCGACTTCTATGCGTTTAGCACCCATACGCTGCTTGAGTTCATTTGGAGTGCCTTCGGTTATGACTGACCCGTAACCCATCACCACAATGCGATCAGCTAGTTTGTCGGCTTCTTCCAAATATTGTGTCGTGAGTAGAATTGTAGTTCCACCGCTGGTCAGCTCTGCAATAAAATCCCACATAGCCAAACGACCACGAGGGTCGAGACCCACGGTCGGTTCGTCCAAAAAAACCACAGCGGGCTCTGCTATCAGGCTCATAGCAATGTCAAGCCGCCGACGCATTCCTCCTGAATAGGTTTTGACAGCACGATCTCCAGCTTCAGTCAGGTCAAACTGTTCTAGCAGTTTGTCGGTTCTACGACGGGCTTCCTTTCTTTCCAAGTGGCATAGCTGTCCTATGTATTGCAGATTTTCACGACCTGTGAGATTATGATCAACAGCTGTTTCTTGCCCTGTTAAGCCTATTCGTGCGCGCACCCGATGGGGTTCGGCTACCACATCTACGCCACCCACAACAGCCTGACCGGAGTCAGGTAGCAGTAAGGTAGCAAGAATACGCACAATCGTGGTTTTGCCAGCACCGTTAGGCCCAAGCAAACCCAACACCGTCCCCTCTTCAATGGCTAGATCAACACCGACGAGGGCTTTTGTCATACCGAAGCTTTTACACAAATCAGTCGTCTGTACAGCAGTCACCATTACCAATAACACTCCCAACTAATATCTTGCAACTTATCTCTACAAAATCACTTCCGCTAACAAGCAGTCCCAGCATACTTGCTGCATTCGTATGTCAGTACGCGCAAATGCCCATCTCGACGTAATATTCACCGGGCCTGCCAGCCTAGCGGCGACACCCCACCCGAAGGTACGCGCAAATGCCCATCTCGACGTAATATTCACCTGATGTAGCGGGCAACCACTAGACCAGGAGGTAGTGATAACCATGGATGATGTTTCTGGGTGGACAGAGGGTTGTTGAGGACAGGGTGTATGACAACTAGTCGGTAGTGGTGGAATCGGTACCGCAAGCTCATCAGAATCGCAGCAGTACACAACGCGTCTGGTAGCCTAGCGACAGGACAGTTAACAAGTTGAGAAGGATACTATGGTTGAAGACGTAACGCATACCGTCACCGGAGCCACTGGATACACCGGGCGGTATATCACAGAGCTGCTTCTCGAACAGGGAAACAAGGTACAATCCATCACTGGTCATCCTGATCGGCACAATCCTTTCGGAAAGCGAGTGAAAACCCAGCAGTTCAACTTTGAGCATCCCGACTTGCTGGAGCAGGCCCTCACTGGAACGGACACGCTGTTCAATACTTACTGGATCCGATTCAACCGCGGCAACCTCACCTACCAACGAGCCGTGAAGAACACAATCACCATGTTCAAAGCGGCTAAAGCTGCTGGAGTGCGTCGTGTTGTGCATATCAGTATCACCAACCCCGATCTTGAATCCTCACTACCTTATTTTCGCGGTAAAGCATATACGGAGGAAGCTCTCCGCCGCTCCGGCCTCTCCTACGCCATACTACGACCCACAGTCCTGTACAGCACGAAAGACATCTTACTGAACAACATCGCATGGACAGTGCGCAAATTCCCGCTCGTGCTGATGCCCGGGTCGGGCCGCTGTCTCGTACAGCCGGTGTTCGTTGAAGACCTGGCACAACTGGCAGTGGAAGCCGCCAGCGATAACCAGAACACCGAGATCGACGCCGTCGGACCTGAAGTGTTCACCTACAAGGAAATGGTCAAGCTGATCCGAGGCAAAGTAGGTGCCCGCTGTCTGGTGCTACCCGCCCCGAAACTTCTCACCTACGTTGCTGTTGAAATCCTCGGCTTGTTCCTGAACGACGTTGTCATCACCTGGGATGAGATCAAAGGCCTCTGCGCAGACCTGATGGTATCCAAATCCAGTGCACCCGCTCCAGCGAAGACCAAACTCTCGGAATGGCTTGACAACAATGGCTCAGACCTCGGACTTCACTACGCATCAGAAATCCAAAGACACTACTAGGAAAACGCGAACACGACCACACTAGCAGATAGCCCTCACCCGCCATCGTCTGAGGCCCCAGCGCACTACTAGGAAAACGCGAACACGATCACACTAGCCCAGCAACACTTTCAAACGTGGACGTGCAGGAATACGCAACCTGTCTGTGACCTCATACAGACAATGAGATGCAAATCGCATAGTCAACAAGACGCAAATTGCATAAAACAACTGCGAAAAATGGCATAAACAAGCTTGGGAAAAACTAGGCTGAGAACCGTGAAAGCCCATATACTGCTTCAGACGACAATCGTGACACGGTTCGGAAGCGAGACTGAGAACCGTGACAGTTCATTATCCGAGGATTCTCGAACGTCTGATTGAGAGGGAATTGCTACCAGAGTTTCCAGCGTTGCTGGTAGTGGGAGCGCGAGGCAGCGGTAAGTCGACTTCGGCGGGCCGTTTCGCTGACACTGTGATCGACCTGTCGATTCCCAGGTCGGCATAAGCAGCACAAGAAGACCCCGACGGAATCCTTGCCGCCTCTACAGGCACAATCGTGATCAAGGAATGGCAGGAAGCACCGGAGGTCATCGGTACGGTGAAACGAGCAGTGGACACCGACACAGCACGCACCCGAGGCCGTTTCATTCTCACAGGTTCGGTGCAGCCGCCCGCCAGGAAACGACATGGCCCGACACAGGCCGGTTGACGCGAGTGCGGAAGTCGGGGCTGACCCAGGAAGAGATCGAACACAACAACGCCTACAACTCCGTCGATACTCTATTCGCAACCGATCCACCCGCCGGTGACGATTCCGATCTCACTAGAGTGGACTATCTTGAACGAATCGTCGCTGGACGTTTCCCCTATGCGCTGGACTTAACAGCTCGCAGCCGTTCCCGCTGGTTCGATGTCTACGTGGAACAGCTCGTGGAATTGCATGCACCCCAGATCACCAAAGGCAATCCCAGGCCTCACAAGATACGTGCAGTGCTGCTGTCATGCGCGACACGCACCGACCAAGAACTCAACAAGCAGGCCACCGCCCGTGACGTGGGCGTCACCAATGTCACTGCCGACACGCATCTACGGCTGCTGGAGGACCTATCGATCATCGTGTGCGCCGACGTGGCACAACAAGCGGCTCTACCGGCTACTCGCTTCCCAAAAGTGCACCTGGTCGATCCTGGGCTCGCTGCACATCTACTGGACTCCGGCACGTTCACGTTAACCCACGACGCAACCCTGGTCGGTCAGCTTCTTGAAACATTTCAGCGTGAGAAGTCGGTGGCACGGCCGGTAGTCACACGAAGTGTAGCTGTTTTGGCTGGGGTATAGCGGTCTTGGGGTTCGCAAGTGATGACAGGTTGGGTATATGGGTGGTGTGTTCGTGTGGTGCCGGGTTGGACAGGTAGGTGGGTTCTCGTGATGTTCGGTTGTCGAAATGTATGGTTGGATGGGTGGAGTGTGTGTTGTCCGTTGTGGGTGATGATCTGCCAGTTGTGGCGGTGGATTTTCTGGTGACATTGCCAACACACGAGCACCATGTTGTCAATGTTGGTGGGTCCACCTTTTGACCAGGGCTTAATATGGTGGGCTTGGCACATAGCCGGATTAGCACCACATGCGAAACATCCACCATAGCGAGCTATCAGAGCTTTGAGCTGTCCCGCTGTAGCAGTACGTTTCGTGTAACCCTGCCACAGTGGGATGCCTTTCGTGTTGTAAAGCATCCCAACAATGGAAGCGTTGCAGGCTAATTCGTCCAGTACTGATGGCGGCAGCGGGTCACCGCCTGCTATCTCAGCAACGAGCCCACCGGTGCGGTCATCCACGTGAGCGACAACAGCAATATCGGCAAAAGGCCTACCCGCCACACAATCAACAGCCACAGAACCCGCCGTACCACTGGGGTTTTTGGTAACGGCACCGCCGAACAGGTGGCCAGTGCTGGAACCTGATACTGGGTTACCTGCACCACCGAACAGTTGAACTGTGCTGGAGTTTGTGGTGTTGGGGTTTGTTGCATCAACTGGGTTTGTGGCAGCAGCACCAACGAACGGTTGGCCACCGCCGAACAGTTGAACTGTGCTGGAGTTTGTGGTGTTGGTGGTGAGATTGTCAAGAGCGTCGGCCATACACTGATCAAACGTACGCAGATCATCGTTGCGAATACTACCGTTATGCTCAGTACTGTTGCGAGTGCTACCAATGTGCCAGCTGCTGTTACCGTTGTGGACACCGCTGTTACGCCGATCACTGTTACTGTTGGTATTTTTCTTGCCGGTGTTGTAGAGGTGGCGGGCAGTGTTGCGTAAACGGTTACCGATACGACGGCCGGTCACAGAATCGAACAGGCCGTGCAGGTGCACCATACCGTCTGCTCCGTCCCAGACTTTCACGTAACGCTTGGCGCGTTGACGTTTATAGTCGGCTTCACCATGGTCGTTTTGCTGTTCAACAATCCACCGGCGGGCTTCTCTGCTGAACTGTTCAGGCTGTAAAGACTCAGCCTTAGCTAGTAGTTCGTTGTCTGAATCGACGTCTTGTCTACTGGTCTTACCGGCGGCTCCCACAAGTTGCCTGACGTTGGCAACAGGTATACGGCCTTCTTGGATAGCATCACGAACCTTGGGCATGCGTTTGAGGGTTTTAGCTGTTTTGACTTGCCTGCGCGCATCCTGGTTCGACAGTCCTGCACCGACAGCTAAAACCGCGGCACCGTCATCTCCGTGGCCTTCGTGTTCAGCGATCATTTCAGCAGCACAAACTTGAAACGCTGAAACCAAAGCCGGTACTGCTTTCATCTCTGCTAGAGCATCACGCAACTCCGCGGCAGACACCGTGCTACTATCAAGCACCGCGAGCATGTCTTTGACCGCGGTTTTGATACGAGAAGCTGTTTTCATTAGCATAAGTAGATTATTACAGAGGGGTATGACAATACTCGACATACTTTCGGCTGTTTCAAGCATTTTTTCGCATTTTTTCATACTTTTTGAACTGATTTCTTCCGTGTCCATTATGAATTGGCCAGGCGAAAAGTGTGAAACGCACTATGCAGAATGCGGCAGCGGTTGAAAGTCCGGTGGAAATGTTCGACTTTGCCGTTGGTTTGAGGACGATAAGGCCGGGTACGCTTGTGGTGGGTATTGGTGGTTCGCATGGCTTCACACCACTGGCTGCTGCGGTAGCAGCCACCGTTATCGTTGAGTACCCGCTCGACGGTCACACCACGTTTCACGAACCAGGCGCGGGCTCGTTTGTAGAATCCTGCTGTTGTGTGGCTTGTTTCATCTGCGAGGATCCTGCGAGTACGCGACCCGGCTGTGATCATCGACAGCACTATGGAGTGTACACGTATCCGACACGCTGTCGGGAGCCTGTGTTGGGGCGTCCGTGGATTATTCAGCCCCCACCATCTGAGATAGAAACCAGTTTTTCGACGTCTACATGAACGAGCTCGCTCGGGTGGTCGCGTACATAACGTCTTGAGGGGGGGTGTCCGGGTGGCACAACCGGCGCGTCTGAGACGCCCCAGACCAGCGTTGTTGAGAATCTGCACAGTAGAAGCTGCTCAACCTATTTCGTGTCCGATCCACGCCGCACCCCTGCGGCGATGCCAGCGTAGTCCCGGTCACTTCAGCCTGTTTAGCTGCTGGAGTGCTCATGGGTGATGTTCTCGAGCGGCTGGAACGATCCAAAAGGCCACTGCTGCCTTCACAGATATACCGGTCACACCACTCAGGGGCTGTTTTGACGCTGACCTGGAACCGTTCAGCTGTTGCTCTCACACTCCAAGCGTGTTCGAGCATCAAATCAGCCATTTTGCGCCGCGCTATAGGCGTCAGAACCGCGTTCGAGTGCTGTCGTACGATAGTATTCACCATGAGTCCTCCTTGCCGATAGTGGATTGTTTTCTAACCCACATCCTCGCACTCGAGAGCTCCCCCCACCACCCCCTCAACCCGGATACAACGTTCACGGTTATCACACCATGAGCCGGTGGCCCAGTTTGGCTTGTGGTTCAGCGAATGGGAAGTGGCCTCACTGTACTCCGGATATGCCCGTCATGAGCGGAATCAACGGACCAGGACAGTATAGTCAAGTCATCATGGATGTTTCTTTGTTCAACACTGTCGCGAGGATATTCAAGCCAGCGAGGATATTCAAGTCGGGAGGACAGCACCTCAAGTCGTTCCGCACCAACATTGGGAAGTGGCCCGAGAATGCAATTCGGTAGACTGTCGAGAGAGCTGCGTGACACGTACCGGGGATCGGACGTCGCACGTCGTGTGCGGCATTTCGAGCTCTGGATGGACCGGGAGCGCAGGGGATCATCCACCCCCGACACCACTGAAGCCAGTACCACCCAACATGGTGAAGAGGGACGCCGAGGAACCGATGGCGCAGCGAGCGAGTACGACCACACCGAGACGGCGCAGGAGTACTATGATCTGTGCAGCGGGTTCATGGTATGGGGTTGGGGAGAGTCCCTGCACTTCGCTCCCCTGGTGCCCCATGAGAGTTTAGAGGAATCCAAAATCCGACATCAGCGGTTGATGATCTCCAAACTGGAGATGCAACCGGGTATGACGGTGATCGACGTTGGCTGTGGAATCGGAGGCCCGATGCGGCGCGTGACCCGTGAGGCCGATGTCCGGGTTACTGGAATCAACAACAGCAGAATCCAGTTGGACAAGGCGAAAAGGTTGAACACCGAGGCGGGGCTCGACCACATGATCGATTACGAGGCGTGCAGCTTCATGAATATGAGCACCATCGCAGATGGCACGTTCGACCGAGGCTATGCAATAGAGTCAACATGTCACGCCCCTGACAAACAACAAGCATTCGCGGAGATATTCCGCGTGCTGAAACCCGGAGCCCTTTTCTGGGGCCAGGAGATGTGTCTGACTGACGAGTTCGATCCGAAGGACAACCGACACCAGGCCATCAAGCAGGATCTCATGCGCGGCATCGCTCTGAGGGACATCGCCACGTTCGGAGAAGTGAACCACGCGCTCGAAGCGGCAGGATTTCACGTTCTAGAAGGGATGGACCGAGACATCCAGGAAGGACCGTCCACACCGTGGTATCAACCTATGGAGAGCCGTCATGGAACGCTTGGGAACGCCTTACGCAGGCTTCCGTGGGGCCGCAGAGCGATCATCACTGGATCGAAGCTGGCCGAAATGCTGCGGCTGTTCCCGAAGGGTTCCACTGAAGTCATCCGACTCTTGGACCGCACCGCAGATGCCTACGTCACGGGTGGCAAGGCGGGCGTCTTCACGCCACTCTACTGCTTCCTCGCTCATAAACCCTCTGACTAGTCCCTGGGAGCAGCTGCGGGGTACAACGGCAAGAGAGTGCGGTAGCAATAGACACGAGTAGGTCAGGGGCATCCTCAGAACTATCAAACTCAGGTTTTTTGAGACTGCGTTGAGAGGTAGAATGCCGCATGGTAAGATAGCGATGCTGCGTTGAGAGACCAAAGTTGAGACGGTGAGAGGATACCGATCCCATGGATTCTTCTGAGGGTGGCCCGACCTCCCGGCAATCCAGAGCTGAGACGATGAGAGCCGCCGCTGCTACACGGCTCTTTTCCGCTGAGAAGCGCAATCTCCGGATGTTGAGCCTGCCGGAAGAGTTCATCCTGATGCTCCTCAACGAGGAGACCGGCTACTTCCACCAAGTACCCGGCTGGAATCTGCACTGCGCCGTCGTCGGTGCCGCTCTCGCAGAGCTTTCACTGATCCCTCGTATCGACACTGACATGGAATCCCTGATCTTCCTGGATCAGACGGAAATCGACGACCCCGCCCTCGACCCCATCCTCTCTGAGATTGCGGCGGAGCCGGTTCAACACAGTGCCCAATATTGGGTCGAGCGGCTCGCTCCCCGAGCAGAGTCGATCATCGACATCATACTGGAACGCTTGGTCGATCTGAAGATCTTGAAGCATCACGACGGCGATTTCTGGTCGCTGGCCGGAACCGCGTGGAAGACGCTTCTGCACGCAAATTCCAGCACAGACACAGCCGTCGAGTTCGTTAAAGCCCGAATCGGCAAGGCCATCTTCGACAACGAGATTCCAGACCCGAGAGACATCATCATCATCTGTCTGATCAACACGTGCGATGTCCTGCGGTTCATTTTCGAGTTGGACGAGGAGTCTAAACAGCGTATCGAGGACATCTGCAAGATGGACTTGATCGGCCGCGCCATCGCCGATGCGGTCGGGCAGAACATCACCAGACGCTCGAGCAGACGGACGGCTCTGACGAAACCGATTCCCATTGTTCCGCTGCGAAGGCTGCTACGCAACAAGCACACTCGCAGTGGCAACCTCCCCGCGCTGTTCGCAGAGCTTCAAGAAGAGTTCGGACCGGTGTTCGAGATCCGACCGCCGTTCGTGGACGACATGATCTGCTTGGTAGGGCCTGAGACGAATCACTGGGCGCACCGCCACGGTCGCATGCATCTCAGAGCTAGGGATTACTTGGAGGACTTCGAGAAGGTCTACGGCGGAGTGGGGCTGTTGCCAGCCCTTGATGGTGCCGATCATTTCCGATATCGCAAGTCGATTCAGCCTGCGTATGCCCGATCCAGGCTGGAAGAACAACTGGAAGTGTTCCTCTCTTGTGCACGCAACGAAATGGCAGATTGGAATGTCGGCGAGACCCGACAAGCAGTGGGAATGTGCCGAAAGTTGATCAACGCAGCGATGTCGCCGTTGTCTGTCGGCATTGACTCACAGGACATCGTCGACGACATGCACAAGTTCAAAGAGCGAGCACTCAAGACTCACATCGGCAGAACTCTCCCGAAGTTCATGCTCAAGACACCGAGTATGAAGCGCAAGGCGAAGCTGATCGGCCAAGTAGTGGATAGGGTGCTAAATGTCCACACACCCGCTCAGCGGGCCGGGTGTCCTCGGGATCTTGCCGACGACCTGCTGGCCATGCACACCACCGACTGCCAATTCCTCCCCGAATCGAATCTCCGGTTCGTGCTCTCGGCACCGTTGATTGCCAGCATGTACGTCGGCGATCAACTCAGCTTCATCGTCTACGCTATGGTGTCGCAACCAGAGTTCTACGCCAAGATCCGCGATGAGGCCGACGCGGTATTCGCCGACGGTGATCCAGATCGCAATATGCTCACAGGTGCAACGACAGACGTCACTCGTCGCTTCATCATGGAATGCATGCGCCTGTACCCGATCGTCCCGATGTCGATTCGAAACGTGATGAATACCTGCGAGCTCAAGGGCTACGAGCTGCCGGAGGGGAGGCGAGTCTTCATCGTCCAGACAGCAACGCACTACATGAGGGACGTTTTCCCCAACCCGTTCACATTCGACATCGACCGCTATGCGGCACCCCGCAAAGAACACCTCGGCACCGGATACGCGCCCTATGGCTTGGGCACGCACACATGCCTCGGTGCTCGTGTGACGGAGATGTACCTGGTCACCAACCTGCTGATGATGACTCACTATTTCACCCTCAAGATCGCCCCCGAGAACTACAAGCTAAAGATCAGCCCGTTCCCGTCTATGTCTCCGAACAAGAAGCTGAAGTTCGCTATCACCGGGAAGAGGTACGAACTGCCCGTCTGATCCGCCTCTTCCCGTCCTGCTCCTAATCGCCGTCCCGGTTGAGTAGGTGCTGGATTCTCAACCCCTCAACAGCGACTCCTTGTGTGGAATAAGGCATTCCCTGCTTCTTCGTTCACGATCAATCCCGATTCTGTTATGCAACGGCGCAGTACTCTCCACACGTTGGCCGGATCAACGCTCTCTATCTCGTGACGTCGACATCGGTGTGAACGGACTCGAACTACCTACCATGCTTATGCTCCCAGCATATCCGCACCAAACACCAAACCACGGCACTGGACACTAATCCGCGGCACCGGCGACAACAATGACAACAAGGTCACCGACGATCTGAATACGACAACGGTACGAGGCATCGATTCCGACACGGCCTACGTGTCAAGCGTGTGGGAGAGATCTCAGGGGTATGGGGTTTTTAGAGTGCGGGTGCCTTCGTGCAAGCCGCGGTATCGAAAGCCGCTGCGAGGCCGGAGCTGTGGAAATCAGCACTGAACACCCGCAGCACTGCCAAAAACAGCAGCGGCAACAGTGGCAGCGAGAAGTGTGTCGCGGAGGTGGCTGACCTGGTCGGTTCGGTGGTGGTTGTCATGCTGGTGTGCTCGTTATGTTGGTGATATCTCAGTCTTTCCAGCTAGTGCTACACCGCTTGCTGCTGTCAACGCAGGTTTTGTGGTTTCACTCGCTGTTGTGGGCAATACTTCAATTCCCAAATGGCCCTCAATGCGAGCCAACCGTCGACCGTTCTCAGTCAGACCGTCGCCCAGCTTTTGCACCTCGCCACGCAGATTGTTCATCTCGCCACGCAAACCCCTATTCGCTTCGTTCATCTCGCCACGCAAACCCCTGATTTCCTGCCGCACCTCGCCACGCAGATTGTTCATCTCGCCACGCAAACCCCTATTCGCTTCGTTCATCTCGCCACGCAAACCCCTGATTTCCTGCCGCACCTCGCCACGCAGTCCGTTGGTAGTTCTTTGCTGGTTCCAGATGATCGCTAACATAGCCATCACAAGAGTCATCACCTCTGCAACAAAATCCAAACCCATACCTAGATTATACCTTTCACAGTCAGATCATACCACAGCAGTCTAAACACTCACCACCGGTCGAGATTCTTCCACAGTCAAGTATACCACCTTGAAACCTATTTGCAATTTAATATCATTAAAATATCTGAAAATACTTATAAAACCCTGTTGTTCTGAAAGAGGTCGAAGTAATGATGGATTATACTGGGCCATTGATCCCTGTCTGGTTTCGTGGGTGTGACTCCTCACAGGTCAGCAGGGACTGCGGTCGGCAGGCATCTATCTTCGACAAGGACTGATTCCGGTAAACACCGCCATCCACAAGATAAACACTGAAGCCGTGCATCCCAGCCAAAGCACTCTCCCAAACCTACTCGAGCAATTCGGCTGATGCAAACCCAGTGGCGGAGTAGAGCAACGGACACAACGGTGATCCCGTCGGGGTTGCCGTAGGCGTGCCTGCCGGTGGTGGCGATTATCGCGGTCAACGAGATCAGTAGCCGGGTCAGTGTCTAATTGTCAGAGTTGTTTAATACAAACTGGAGGTGACTGTGAGTTCACACGGCGTAGATTCTGATGTTGTGAACACAGAACCTTTGCTCAGTGAGCGTAAAACGGTTGCAGCGGCTGCTGTGCTTGTGGATCCTGGTAGCACAGACAATTGACGGTGACAGCTATGGGGCGGGCTACGTTTTGCGCTCAAAAGCTCTTGGGCTGACCAAAGGTCAACCGAACAGATCTTTTGATGCCGACAGCGAGTTGATCCGAGCCCGGATTGCTGTGTTCATTGTGCGTTTATGCCGCAGGTGGGTTTCATCCGTGTGCGTTGAGCACTAGACAGATCGTCACCTGCTGGGAGTTGGATTGGAACAATCGTGGACAGATCACGCAGGCTGGACTACGAACATGAGCAACGCAGAGCCACATGAGTGCACACCTTCTTCTCCGATACTGGAACATCAGCCTGACATGGAGACAGATGGGAAGAGCATAGTGCTGGCCGTTGGGCTTCTATTCGTGGTGCTGGTCATACCGCTCGCACACTTTGCAATATGTACCTCATCGTCTTCTTCAGACACACTTCATCATCTATTTTCAACTTAACCGTGATATGGTAGCGGAGTGATTTTGGGGGATGGCTATGACACTTAGGTTGAGCGAGAAAGAGTAGGCAGCTCTCAAGAAACGCGCCGCATGTGAGGGCATCTCCATGCAAGAAGCTGGAAGCTGCGGCTGGCTAGCCACCGGGGTCTTCTTAGAGCTCAGCGACATCAGCGTCAGCACCGCCTCCAATGACAGCGTCTACGATCTAGTGATAGCCATAGCTGCTGGTGATATAGGCCCTTAAGGATATTGCGTCATCACTTCGACATCTGAGCCAATCCCACGACCACTGACCCGCTGTAGCCGCCTCGACTGCTACCCCTACCCTTCAGGATATAAAACGTCTACAGTCACCACGGTTGTGATAGGATGTGGATGTATGCAACCGCCGATGACACCTCTCAAGGGGTGGACTCCAACGATGGGGCCAGGAAGTCCGAGTTCAAGACATCAGCTGATTAGGAGAAAGCGATATGGCTAGACGCGTATTGAGATGTGATCAGAAAACGCTGCAAAAAGATGTGAGCGGCAAGGTTTACATCGTTACCGGTGCCAATTCCGGAGTAGGGCTTGAGACTACTCGCCAACTCGTAAAGCAGGGCGGGCATGTCGTCATGGCGTGTCGTCGTGTTGAAGCAGGCGAAGAGCAGGCCAAAACATTTGACGGGCTCAAGGGCAGCTGGGAGGTCATGAAGCTTGACCTTGCAGAATTGCAGTCTGTTCGTGATTTCGTTAAGACGTTCTGTGATACTTATGAGAGACTTGATGGTCTTGTCTGCAACGCTGGAGCGGTTTTCACGGGTAATGAGGCTGCGTACACGATAGACGGTTTTGAAAAAACTATCGGTGTCAATTATCTAGGGCATTTCTTACTCACCGAGTTACTCTTGGACTTTCTTAAGAATAGCGCATCTCCACGAATGGTCATTGTTTCGTCTGTGGTGCATGCGGGTCGTCCGACCAAACGACCGAAGATCCATTTCGACGACCTACATTACCGAAAGCGAGCTTATCGAGCCTTTGGCGCATACGCGGAAGCCAAGCTTGCAGATGTTCTTTATGCCAAGGAACTCGCGGAACGCCTTAAGGATACCGGGGTCTCAGTGTTTTCTGTGCATCCTGGTTGGGCGCGATCAAACTTCGGCAGGGACAGCAATCTGTTGATGCGAGTCATGTTAACCATTATGCGGCCGTTGACAAGAGGATTGTCTGATAGTTGTGAAGACTCAGCCCAGACATCTCTGCATTGCATGCTTTCAGACGCTGCACTTGATCATTCGGGTGCCTACTTCAGTCAAAGTAGTGTCCTATACCGGGACAAGCAGTGTAAGGCCGGTGGATGGCCGATGGATTCACCTAACCCCAACGCCACTGACATGGAAACCGCAGTTGAGTTGGTTGAAGTATCGAGACAACTCGTCGGTCTGGATGGATGAGAGGAACGCCGAAATCTCTCGGCCGGTCGAGCAGAGCAGCATCTGAAACACACATTGGGCATCGCTATCATACCACCATCCGACGTATTGCGAGTGCTTGATCCTCACCCGTGCACATTTCAGCCCTGAGGTCACTCCGCTACCAGGCTGCGGAGTGCTTGATCCTCACCCGTGCACATTTCAGTTGATAATCGCGCGTAAACGTTTGATAATCGCGACTTGATCCTCACCCGTGCACATTTCAGACAGCGCAACTAAAGAGTAAGCATCACATCAGCATCTCAACTACGGAATTTGTCTTTAAAAGACCAGGCCGTCGTTACACTGGCTCAAACCAGTAGAGAAACAAAAGCCCATACCGATGACACTGCTCCAATTATCACAAAAAGCATGCAACGCACCAACGGCACTCGTGGCAAATCCTTTTTGTTGTGTTTCTTTCTTGGTGGGAAAAGCAGGGCTGCCAGATTGCCTGCAGCCATAGCCCCGCCAATGGCGAGTACCATCCATGCAAGTATGTCCTCGCCTAAAAACACAGGCCGACAATCAATAGCTTAGTGTTGATCATGTGGTGTGAGAACAGCCTTCCAACCTCATCAATGGAGAGCACGAGAAAATGTGGCATAACACCCAGAACCACAGCCTACACAGATTGCACGGCAGAGTCATGCGTTTCTTCCTGATAAGGATTGCGTACTAAGCATAGTCGTCGTGAAAACGGTCGCAGTCAACAAAACAGGCGAACTGAGGCAAAAAGGTTAGTTCTCTTGTTCCTATCGGTCCGTTACGGTTTTTGGCTACGATAATCTCAGCTGTGTCACCAGCATCGGATTCCGTGTTGTACACCTGGTCTCGATAAATGAACATCACCACATCAGCGTCTTGTTCAATAGCCCCTGATTCACGCAAGTCAGACAGTATGGGCCGTTTGTTTTGTCGCATTTCAAGATTGCGCGATAACTGGGATATCGCCACAACAGGACAGTCCAATTCGCGTGCAAGGATTTTGAGTCCACGAGAAATTTCGGCTATTTCTATCTGCCGATTCTCCTGTCTGTGTCGCTGAGTGGTGGTCATCAGTTGCAAATAGTCGACTACCACCATTGAGAGTTGCCCGACTTTGCTGGCAAGACGACGTGCGCGAGCGCGGATGTCCATTATCGTAACCGCCGGGTTGTCGTCGACATACAAAGGGGAATCGCCCAATTCCGACATGGAATCAACGATCTGTTTCCACTGATGAGGCTTCATGTATCCTGTGCGCATTATGGATGAATCGATTTTCACAGCCGCAGATATAAGCCGGTTGGCTATTTCCATGCCACCCATTTCCAACGAGAACATGAGCACCGGAAGTTTTTTGCGGATTGCCGCATGATATGCCATACCCAATGCAAAAGCTGTTTTCCCCATTGAAGGCCGTGCGCCGATTACATAAAAACTTCTAGCCTGCAAGCCAGCCAACAGTTTATCGATGTCTTTATAGCCGGTGGGCGTACCTGTAACATCTTGTTTGCTGGAATACAACTCCTCCAGGCGAGTCAAAGCTCTATCCAATATCTTGTTCAACGGCGAAACGGACGAGCTTGTCTGCCAGTGGGCAATCTGATACATGCGGTTCTCAGCCCAGTCCACCACCTCAGAAACACTATTGGGGCGGCTGTATCCTATTTCTGCGATCTCTCCAGCTGCCTTGATGAGGTGCCTCAACAGAAAGTTGTCTCTAACGATTTGAGCATACGACTGAGCATTCGATGTGGCCGGGGTGTTCATCTGCATCCCGATCAACCCATCCAAGCCACCGACAGCAGCAGCCATCTCGGGGTTTGTGCGCTCCAAATGCTCATGCACTATGACGGGATCGATGGACTCGCCCGAGCCGTACAGTTCATGTATTACCCGAAATACCTGTGCATGCGCTGGACGGTAAAAATGCTCGGCATCGTCGATGACTGCCATTACTGTGGCAATAGCGTCATGCGACAGCAACATCGCTCCTAGAAGAGAGGCCTCCGCTTCAAGATTGTGAGGTGGTAGTCGTCGGCCGTCCTTGGCTTTGACGGGGATCGGCGTTATTTTGCTGTTTTCAACCCGCCGATTTGGGGTTTGAGGTGAACTGGGAGGCTTGGGGGTGTCAGCCCGTATCATTCTGTTATTTTTCACAACCAGATTTCCACTAGCTGCCATATCTGTTAAATTCGCCATTTGATGCCCTTCCAACACGCTCGTAGTACACTCATAAACCAAACACAGAACATGTAGAACAAACTTCATATACCTCTTTCAAAACATTATAAACCGAGTTTGGCTGTCATGCTCATAAGTGGTTGCTGGCTCGGATTTGCACTACTTCAAAAGCAGGAGCCCAACCTCGAAGAAAACTCTGTTCCAAGCCTTATTATGCTGTGGTTTCCACTGTGAGATCCGCCTTGTGTGTAAGCTCCGTTTCACAACCCGCAGCGTAGCTGTCTTAGCATAACCGTCTCATACTCGGGCTGCATCCTGTGTGTTCAAGTGCACATAGAAGATGGTACACATCCTCTATGACAGAACCAAGGTTAGCAAAAGCCCGGCACTGGTAGATGTGACTATGCTGTGGAACAACTGTGGATTTATGGGGATATGTCGGTAAGGCTGTTTCTGTAGCTCACATGCGACATTTCTTGTACACACCGTAGCCACATGGTTGCACCTAGCCCGCCCTGAGTACTTAATCCCGATTGCACTCCAAGTGCTCAACCGCTGAAACTGTTCTACTCCGGGTTTATGTTGACAGTAACAGGGACACTCACCTGCTCGTGCAGACGAAACAATACGGAATGTGAACCTGTTTCACGTATCGGAGTATCAAGGATTACGGATTCTGTTTTCACGCTAATTCCTGCTTGGTCTTTCACCGCAGTCGCAATATCCTCGGCTCTCACCGAGCCATACAAGCTTCCTGAATCCATAGCTCTAGCCGATATTTCGATAACGGTAGGTGCTAGGCGCACTGCTATTGCTTCAGCATCAACCTGATCAGCTGCTCTAGCCAATGCAGCAGCCTTACGCATCATCTCGGCTTGTTTTTCAAGATTCGAGGATGACCGTAATGCCAGGCCCTTGGGAAGAAGATAATTGCGTGCGTATCCATTTGTCACATCACAGACATCGCCCTTGCGTCCGAGGCCTTCTACATCTAAACGTAAAACAACTTTCATAATCGGATTCCAATTAACTCAAACCATATGCCGACTGATTAACCAGTCAACACCGGTGCTTGTGCTCACTCCAGTCACCACCCCACTACTCGATTGCTTCGGTTGTTTCACGTTTTGTGGCATGCAACTTCCTCGAAGCGTCAGCAGAGTCTGCTCTGGCGGTTCGAACTTCTCCATCTGTCAATCCACCGATGTTCTTTTTCTTGCCACTGAAATCAGAATCGCCTGAAAAAGACTTCTGTGAAAATCCGGGAGACTTTCGAAAACCATTGCGTTCTCTATGCTGACGCTGAGTGGTGACTCGATTGGCGTAGGGCACTAGAGCCATTTCGCGTGCTAGCTTTATGGCATTCGCAACAAGTTTTTGTTGTTGGACGTTATTGCCTGTCACTCGACGCGAGCGTATCTTAGCACGATCTGAGATAAACCGGTTAAGAAGATTGTAGTCTTTCCAATCCACATACTGGATTTTCTCTGAAGTAAGGATACTCACCCTCTTTTTCGTGTAACGGTAGTTATCCCGACCTCTTGGCCGTCCCTTCCTTCGTGCCTTAGCCATAAGTTTCTTCTACTTTCTTTATGCTCTTATTCGTATTCTCGGTGTTCGTGCTCTTCGGGTTTTTCGTAGCCAGCCTGAACAATTTTCAAACAGCTCGCCGAACTCGCAAACTTTCATGGGGTGTCTTGAACTTGCAGACTGCTACTTCATACTTGCGTATACTTAGCACCGGCTTTGCGCACTACCACGTCCAGCCTGTCGAATACCTGCTGGTTTGATTCGCTTAGAAGGGCTCTTCATCAGCAGGAAACGTAGTTGCTGTTGAGCTTTGTCCTACAGGTGCAGGAGTTCTCTGCTCCACAGGTGAATGTCCACCCATGGTTTGCCTATCCCCCACAGCCGGTCCACTTCCGAAATTACGGCCAACGGTCTCCTGCCTGCCCTGATACCCCTCACCACCGCCTCGGTATTCGTTTCTACGCACATCCGCAGTTGCCCATCTGAGGCTTGGCGACACTTCGTTCGCAACTATCTCCACCTTAGAACGCGTTTCCCCTTCAGGTGACTCCCAACGACGGTGCTGCAGATGGCCGTCAACTATAACGCGCATGCCTTTTTGAAGCGATTCCGCTACGTTCTCTGCAAGACTGCGGAAGCAGACAACATCGAAAAAGGAAACGTCTTCCTCTTCTCGATCTGGACGTTTTTTGTTCCAGGCCATACCGAATGTGGCAATAGGCATCCCGGTTTGCGAGAAGCGCAACTCGGGATCGCGTGTCATGTTTCCTGCAATGGTTACTGTATTATCGTATGCCATGAAAATCTCCTATGTGGTAACTAGAGCTTAGCTCGGCAATCATAGCTAAGCTGATGTGGCTTCAGAAAGCAGGCCACGGCGTGCCGCTTCATCATCGGGAAGCCTGAACAGTTTATGGCGAACAATGTCATCCGCGATTTGTAGCTGGCGTTTGGTGGCGGGAAGGCCGGGTATTTCCGTGACAATCTCCCACACCACGTAAGTGCCTTCGGTTTTGTGATTGATTTCGTAAGCGAATTCACGTCGTCCCCAGTTGTCAACCGACGCGATCTTTGCTCCTTCGTTGTCTATCAAACCGGACACTCGTGCTATCACAGACTCCACCTCCGCTGATGTTACGTCGGAGTCAATGATCGCCATCAATTCATAGGCCCTTTTCATGGGCAAATATCCTCCTCTGGACCCGACAATGCCGGGGCCCGCACTGGGGCAGGGTTGTTTTGACTTTACGCTCACAAGGCTAGGGCGTGCTTGCTAACACAACACCACCTGCAGAGCCGCGTTAACGATAACAGCTTGCGGTCGTGTTTCCACCATGATAATCAACAATAACTCTCCCAAAACAGAAGTAACCACAAATAATGAGCCATCAGTCGTCGAGCTGGGATAGGGATTCCTGGAGTCCTATAGTCCATTTCCGGCTATCGTACGACTCACTGCGATCGGGAAAAGCTTGTGAACGGACATCCGCTGCGAAATTTGTCAATGCTTCCGTGGAAGTTGTGTGGAGGTCCGCATAATTACGCACGAATCTAGGGTATGACCTTTTCTCCAAACCTAGAATGTCGTGATAGACCAGCACCTGGCCGTCACAGTACGGCCCAGCTCCAATGCCGATTGTGGGGATGCCCACCCGCACTGTAACCGCTTCTGCGACGAACATGGGCACGCATTCGAGCAGAACAGCGTAACAACCGACATTCTCGAGTTTTCTAGCCAGCTGTATGAGAGCAACCACTTCTTCGTGTTGCTTTGCTTGAACTTTGAAACCACCTGAAGCGTACACTGCCTGAGGGGTGAGCCCTATATGACCGATCACTGGAATGTCGCATGACAGTATGCGTTCAATTGTAGGAAGTTGATCGAGTCTGACCTCGACTTTCACGGAGTCCGCTCCAGCCCGAATCAACGCAGCAGCATTTTTAACTGCATCTTCATCGGATACGTGGTAGCTCATCCATGGCATATCGGCAATCACATGGACATCGGGCCGGATTCTCGCTACGGCTTCGGTATGATAAATCATATCCCTTATCGACACTTGCAAGGTATTGTCATAACCCAGCACTACCATAGCCAGTGAATCGCCTACCAAGATCAGGTCCACACCAGCCTCATTCGCAATACGTGCACTGGGCGCATCGTATGCCGTCACCATGACAAGAGGGTTCACGTCCTCGCGTACTTTACGACCTCTAATATCAGACACTGTCAATTTTCGTGTTTTCACTGCGCTGTCCTCGTGTCAACTCCGGTTTCCTCATACCCAACAGGGTTGCCAATCGCTCGTCTTATCCTGCTCTCACTTCTACTGAACTGTAACGAGAAACCGACTGAACCAACGAATTTTCGAGCCACAATCACTTGTCTTACTCTCACTTCTACTGACTGTAACTGTCAGGTTTTCCGGGCTTGTGAAATCTGCCTACCTTGCCAACCAAGCAAGGCTGTGGTCGCTTCTTGGATTGTAAGCGGCCCATCATCGAACGCTAGTTCCTGCAGAAAGGCTAGAGCCCTGCCGACTTGGGGCCCCTGTGGAATGCCGAGCACCTTCATTATCTGTGTTCCTGTAAGCGGAGAAGCAAGGCATTCCAAGTTCTCGTTCTGGCGCAAAAGCCTCAATGTATTCTCGAAACGGTCGACCTTCTCGAGTGGATAATCCTGGAAAACGACTTGTGGGTGGCTGCTGTCTCGACAAGTAGCGAGTGTTCTGGCTAAATTGACTACACGATCCGCATCAACCCCGCAGATGTGCGCCAAGCGGCGCACATCGGACTTACTATGTGAAGACGATTTCAACAGCTCCAACCCCTTTAGAAGGCCTTCCACAGATTTGGTCAATGCAGATGGAACACGGAAAGCAAGTAGACGTTCAACAGCCTGAAGTGTGGGCACCGCGGCTAGTAGCGCAGCCCACCTCAAATCAAGTTCAGGCTTGACAGCAGCTACAATATTTGCGATTGTGGCATGAAATCGTGAACCCTCAACACTCCCATCTTGTCCGCCAAGACTGGTGACTTCGGGCAATAAACGTGGCAACAAACCGGTATGCGCTAAAAAATCCATACCAGCAACAGGATTATCGAGCAACAGAAGTTTCTGCAGTTCATCGCGAATGCGTTCCATCGCAACGATGTCCAAACGGTCCGACAGTGACACCACAGCCTCCGTCAAAGACTGCAGAGGCTTAAGATTGTATCCTGCAATAAAACGGGCTGCCCTCAACATACGCAATGGGTCTTCGGTGAAAGAAATATGAGGACCCAACGGCGTGCGGAGCACTTTGGAGTCAAGATCTTGCCGCCCACCGCAGGGATCGATGATACGGCCGTCCACACAATCAACTGCTATGGCATTAACCGTGAAATCGCGCCGACGCAAATCTTCGATTATGTCTGAACCGAATCTCACCTCAGGTTTTCGTGAGGCCGAGGTGTAGCTGTCAGCCCTGTGGGTGGTGATTTCAAAGCTCTGCCCGTCCACCATGCAACCGATAGTTCCGAACTGTTGACCTTGGGTCCACACTACAGAGGCCACAGGTGCTATGATATGCAACACTTCAGTGGGTGTGGCGTCAGTAGTGCAGTCAAGATCGGCGGCTCCCTTTTCGAAGGAGCGACCTAGAAACCCATCACGCACCACACCCCCTACCAGATACAGGCGATAACCGGCCTTTGTCATTAGACGAGTAAGAGGAGCGGCTGTTTGCACCGTTGATGTCAGACTCCCCTGAATACTCATCCTGTAATACTCACTCAGCTCGAAATCTGTAATGATGCTCTATTGCAACCTGGACTTTTTCCATGCCAAAGCTTTCATTGCCGATGGTTTCTGGTTTTACATCGATTCCAAGTAACGCTGCGACCACCGCCTGAGACGATGATTCAACGCCTGCTAAGTCATACCCACCTTCCAGCACCACAATACTTTTCGATGCCAGCGGCAGCAAGCGGCGCACAAAATCGCCGTAATCGGCAGCGGAATACCGCAAGTTTGCCAACGGATCGGCTTGATGTCCGTCGTATCCTGCTGAGATAACCATCCAGTCAGGCTCAAAACGTTCAACAGATGGAACAATGGCTTCATCAAGTGCCACCAAGGCAACATCGCCGGTGGTACCGGCTGGAACCGGGATGTTGACAGTGAAGCCCCGCCCACGTTCACGGCCGTGATCGGTAAGTGCTCCCGTACCTGGATAAAAGGGGTATTGATGAATTGATGCGTATAGCACATCATCTCGGTGGTAGAAAATATCTTGAGTGCCGTTGCCGTGATGAGCGTCTATGTCGACAACTGCTACCTTTCGACCTGCTGATGCCAAGGAGGCGGCAGCTACTGCTACTGAGTTGAAAAGGCAGAACCCCATAGACGTATCCACAGTGGCGTGATGACCAGGAGGACGTATCACACAATAGGCCGACCGGTTGATATGATTGTCAGAAGGTTCGGCATCTGTCAGCATTTCAACAGCGGTTAACACAGAACCAGCTGCTAGTAGGGCTGAATCAAAGCTTTCTGAACTCATACCGGTATCAGCATCTATGCGTCCGCCGCCATATTGAGCGATACTGGCGACTAGGTCGATCATATCCTGCGTATGCACAAGCCTGAGTTCGTCTATCGTCGCTCGTCGCGGGGTGATCGCTTCGTCTAACAGCTCCACATCCACCGCACCCACACCCTTGAGTGCAGCCCTCAGCCTGTCGGGGCGCTCAGGATGAGCACGCCCCGGATCATGTTTCAGGCAGTTTTCGTCTGTGATTAAAAGCACTCTATTGATTGTACTACTGCTATAAAGGCAGACACTGTCCTTCGTTCACTCCACAGTTACCTGTTCGCATATGACAACCCACGTGTTCAGTCGACTCGACTTTTATTGTTTTTTTATTATTTTGTGAAGTCAGACGGTGTTGACTACCTATTAAGAACTAGGCTAGGCTGCAAAAAAAGCAAAAGCGGAGGTAGTAACATGACAGTAGGAATAGTAACCGATAGTTCTTGCGATCTGAGCAACGGAGACCTTGAAGGGCTGGACATAGAAATAGTACCGTTAACGGTTCGTTTCGGGTCTGAAGAGTTCTTTGATCGTAAACAGATAAGTGCCGACGGGTTTTATCAGAAAATGGCTAGCAGTGAGCATTTTCCACAAACATCCACTCCTTCCCCCGGCGATTTCATGGAAGCGTTTCGTCGTCATCTCGATAAAGGTCATGATGCGATTGTCTATATCAGTCTGTCATCAAAAATTTCGGCCACCATGCAAGCAGGGGTACAAGCAGCCAACGAACTCGAAGGTGATATTCGTGTGGTGGACAGCCAATCTGTAAGCGCAGGACTGGGAACCATAGTTCTGGAAGCTGCACGTCTCGCTACCAGCGGAGCTGATGCTGATGAAATCGTCACCTCTGCGGAAGATGCTTCACGACGCACTCGGCTATTCGGGGCTCTACAAACGTTAGAGAATTTGAAGCGAGGAGGTCGGATCGGCGGAGCTCAAGCAATGTTGGGTTCTATGCTCAGCATCAAGCCTATCATAGACTTATCCAGCGGCGAAGTCAAAGAGGCGGGACGTCAACGTACTCGTAAAAAAGCTTTGATGTGGCTTTGCAACAAGGTGAAAGAAAGTATGCCGGTAAAGCATTTATCGATAGTCCACGGACAAGCCGATGACGTGGACGATTTCCACAAAATGCTTGCAGCCGCTACCGATGATGACAATATCAAGGTGGGTATCATCGGTCCTATAGTCGGTGCGCATGCAGGTGTTGGGGTTATGGCTGTTACCTACCAAGTAGTTGAATGACATCCTATCGATATATGGTTGGGTTGGACAACACACCGTATAGTTACCGTACGGTATGAACCACCGTACGGTTATGGTGATGCACAGTACATTGGACAGCCTGTTGAATATCGTTGAATAGCCGCAAATCCAAATGTTCGACGTGACTGTGACTCTTTGTATTGCCTGCTGCACTGTTTGTAAGAATCTTTTCGTGTGTTGATGTGATTTATTCGTGTGTTGATGTGATTTAGGAGCGTGTTCCGATTACAAGCAGATCTCACACCGAACAGGATGAAAATGCTCTGGTTGAAGCTGCTAAAGCAGGAAATCAGCAGGCTCTGCAGCATTTGCTGAGCCAACATTACAACCAGATATACGCAATTTGCCTACGCTTGACCAACAATGAAGCTGACGGCCAGGACGCCGCCCAAGAAGCACTTATCGCTGTTGCTAAGGGGATTCCCAGATTTACGGGTAAATCCAAATTTTCTACTTGGGTTTATCGTGTAGCCACCAACACGGCATTAAGCGAATTACGTCGACGTTCGCGACGTCCCATTGTCGGCCTTCCAGAACGAGAAGATGTCGAACGGTTTGCGGGGGGTAACAACAAAACAGGTGACCCTGCTGGTGTAGTGGTGGATCGACTACAACTCCACAAAGCTTTAGTTGAATTGCCTGAAGCTTTTAGGGCTGCTGTTGTGCTGCGCGATGTCGTGGGGTTCAGCTATGAAGAAATAGGCGAAATACTAAAAATTCCGTTAGGTACAGTTCGTTCACGGATTGCTCGAGGTCGAGCCGGTCTAGCAAAAGCCATATACCCACAATAAGCACTGAAACCCGCTCAAAAACACCTATTTTCAGTAGCAAACCAACAGAAATGTTCAGGAGCAACAAGCTATCTTAATAGAAGCTACACAATTGTAAACTAATACTAAACTAATACAGATCACGAAATACCGAATAATACTTGAAATTCTTGGGAACCTTGTCGGTTCGGCAAGTGTCATAATATTACTAGGATAAATATTTCTAATGTAATAATCGCAATCTTTTCAA
Source organism: Acidimicrobiaceae bacterium (assembly GCA_028820455.1). Taxonomy (GTDB): domain Bacteria; phylum Actinomycetota; class Acidimicrobiia; order Acidimicrobiales; family Aldehydirespiratoraceae; genus JAAXHB01. The sequence goes on along the minus strand of JAPPJC010000008.1, from coordinate 7,052 downwards.
TACATTTGATCCGTCATGAAACGTTTTGCACTCCACAGCCATAAATACAGTCGTCTTGTATCATCTTACATCGACAACGAGACCAGCGAGCGAGAAAACGCTGACATAGAAGCCAACCCAGACCTACAGAATTATGCAGAACAATTCTCGGCATTGCGTGACGTTCTTAAATCCTCCCCACCTACACCAACCGAAGAAATCCGAGACAGTCATATCAATGCCGCCGTTGAGGCAGCCGCCTGGTTAACTGAATCCAAAACTGCACAAACCTCGACTGGAACCACCCAGACCACCAAACCGGCCAGTCGTCTTGCCGAACCTCTCGTTGAAGAACCCCTCATCGAACCGGTTGCGGAACCGGTTATGCAGCAGAGGCAGCTGCGGAGACAATCGCAACGAAGCCTCCCGCTATTGAAGGTGCCACCCGAGGCTTCTAGCCGTCAAGCACGTAGAACGCGCACTCCAACTGCAGGCTTTTCACTGAGAGAATGGGTTCGATCCCTTTCACCTACTGCTCGTCTTCGTTTATTTGTGGGATTGAGTTTAGTTGTTCCAGCTATAGGCATATACGCATTCTACGCCATGTTTGCCAATGTTGCTCAGTTGTACACGCAAAACATCTCTGTGAACAGCGTCTCAAGCGACATGAACGACATCCTGTCCGCAAGCGCAGATTCAGGTCAAGACGTAGTTGATGATTCACCCACAGACGAAGAGGACTTTTCTGGTGCGTCTGATTCATTGTTACTCAAGGAATATGACATGTGGAGCAATGAAATTCAAGATGGGTTAACTGATCCGGCCGGGGCCGACACAATACACACAGAAGCTTACCGGGGTGGAGATATTCTAGGAGACACTCCAGAAGCCGAAGAAAAGGCAGGAACGCAGCATCGAACGTACTGGGCAAACTCTCCTGTTTACATGCCGAAATCCATGTTTGACAGCTGGGGTGGATTTGCAGATGAGATAATCATTCCGTCGATGGCATCGATACCGGAAAAGGCCATTCTGTTAGACAACATCACTAGCCAAGCCGAATTTCTGACTATTCTTCCACAATACTTCGCACTACGCCCTCCTGACATTCAACTAGCACCATCAGGGAAATGCACACCACGTTTAATGGAGTTTTCCATAGCCATGGATTTAGACTATAACCCAGATGAAGCCTATGCTTTTACATCCATAGCCATTGACATTGACGAACTCGAGAATGATTCACTGTTCATGGACGAACTCACCGTAGACGATTTAGAAACGTTCGATCTGAATTTAGAAACGTTCGATGTGATAGTGCATAATCACGAAGAACTGCTAGTTGTTGTTTCTGCCACATCACCCTACTGTGTTCCAACAGTTGGAAAAGTACTACTCAACTGATTCAGTTAATGTCACACTCCTAAGTTAAGATAAGGTCATGACCAAAGAGGATCGTAAAGAAAACAATAAATCGGAAAACCTACAACTAGAGCTTGGAGGTGAAGATTGGCCTGCCATTGTTGCAGACAAAATCGTTACAACGGTAGGCACGATTCGCTCTCACACCATTGACAACCTATCTCTAATAGTTCGCTCCATGGTGTATGGCCTGGTCGCCATATCAGCTTTTATGGCTTTGCTGGTCTTATCAATTGTCGCTGCGGTGAGGCTAGCCGACGCTCATCTACCAATAGGAGATGGCATCGGATCAGCTACCTGGACTGCCCATGCCTTCATTGGCGCGCTTGTAACAATTTTAGGGCTTGGCACTTGGAAGGCACGTACATCTACTGCTAGACCCATATTTGTGGCTATTGCGATTGACTTTGTGCTTATCCTATCTGTCATGTCCTATGCCTTATTGAGATAATGCTGAGACTCGCTGATAGAAGCTGTTGAGCGAGAAGTCCAACTTTAGCTTCTTGATCGTCCTTCTTGTCATAAGCAGGCTCAGCTACTAGCATTAGCGATGTTGGCATAGGCAGTCTTGCAGCCGAGCTACTGACCAATTGTCCGTCGGCTCCTCCTGCATCAGCACTTTGTTCAGCCTCTTGCCCAGCCTACCACCTCCGAACAACATCAAAAGACAGTCAAGAACCATACTGAATACATGAAGGCAAAAAATGTAGTTATCATTGGAGCGGGGCCTGCTGGACTCACTGCAGCCATTTACACAGCCCGAGCTAACTTGCAGCCTGTCGTTTTGGAAGGTGAACCTAGCTCCACAAGCGATCAGCCGGGAGGCCAGCTCATGCTGACCACCGATGTTGAAAATTACCCAGGGTTTCCTAACGGTATCATGGGCCCTGAACTAATGGCCAGCTGTCGAGATCAAGCTATTCGCTTTGGTTCAACCATGAAAACAGAAAAAGCCTCACGCGTAGATTTGACAAGCCGTCCATACAAGATTTGGGTAGGCGATCCTACTTCTACTACACCCACTATCGACACTCATACTGTCATAATAGCTACAGGTGCCCGATCTTTGATGCTAAACCTCGAACGTGAAAATGATTTTCTTGGCCGTGGACTATCCACGTGTGCGACCTGCGATGGTTTTTTCTTCCGGAATCAACACATAGCTGTAATCGGTGGTGGTGATTCTGCTATGGAAGAAGCCCTCTTCCTTACCCGATTCGCTTCTAAAGTGACAGTGATTCACCGGCGTAACCGATTGCGAGCCTCTAAAATAATGCAAGAAAGAGCCTTCTCCAACAGTTCGATTGATTTTCTGTGGGACAGTGTTGTAGAAGAATACTTGGGAGAATCAACCCTGTCAGGGCTTCAAGTGCGAAATTTGGTTAAAGACGAGCTATCAACACTTGATGTGTCAGGATGTTTTATTGCTATTGGACACCTTCCCAATACCAGTCTATTTATCGACCAGTTAGAGATGAAACCCAATGGTTATTTGATCACAGAAGAGGGATCAACCAAAACAGCTGTCGAGGGAGTTTTCGCCTGTGGTGATGTGCAAGACGACAAATACCGCCAAGCAGTGACAGCGGCAGGGTCAGGTTGCATGGCAGCAATCGATGCTGAACGTTATCTTGAGGCTCTCGAACATTGAGCTTTGCATTAATGCGAATCCATTGGTCATACTGATAATGGCCCAGCAGTGCTCAAACCATGAAACAGAAAAACAATTATTTCAGCCACAATAGGTAAACTTCACACAATAATTTGCCACACAACAATTTGTAAGGAGTCATAATGGGAACTGCAATTTCAACATTGTCGGAATCAAACTTCGACCAAACAATCAACACCTCAGGCGAGCCTGTGCTAGTCGACTTTTGGGCCGAATGGTGTGGTCCATGCAAAATGATCGCACCAATACTCAAAGAGATTGCTGAAGAACAAGCCGAGAAACTTAAAATTGCCAAACTCAACGTGGATGAGTATCCCAATTTAGCTCAACGTTTTCAAGTTATGAGCATCCCGACAATGATCCTTTTCAAGGAGGGCAAACCGGTAGCTAGACTTGTGGGAGCCAAGTCTAAAACAGCTCTGCTTAAAGACCTGGCAGAACATCTCTAAATGTTTGCTTGTAGCTTGATAAGCTGATGCAAACCAAGACTTGTCTTGCAAAGTGCAGTTCATTTTTTATTGATTCTTGTTTTGATTAGTCTTTACTTACTTGTCTGACAATTTTCATTTATTGGCCACAGGACAATAAAACAGTTTGATAGGTGTTGTGGCATCATTAAGACTAGGTGATACTGGAGAAGCTGTTTTTGATCTACAGCAACGGTTAGCTCTCGCCGGTTATGAAACAGCTGAAGATCATTATTTCTTTGGCCCTGCTACTGAAGCTGCCTTAAAAAAATTCCAAGCCGATCGAGGACTTATAGCAGATGGCATTTGCGGGCCGTATTCTTGGGCCGCTTTAGTTGAAGCCGACTACCAGCTTGGCGACAGACTGCTCTACTACCATCTGCCCATGATGCACGGAGACGACATAAGCGATCTGCAACAACGACTAGGCAAGCTGGGTTTTGATGTCGGTTGGGTTGATGGAATATTTGGTTTCGACACACAAAAAGCTGTCCAACAATTTCAGCATAATGTTGGCATACCTGTGGATGGAGTAGTTGGAAGAATCACATTGCACACACTTCATCGTCTCTCCAAACAATCCGCTGGAGAACTCACAATAACAGAAGTACGCGAGCATGAACGGTTACGTCAACAGCCGTGTTTGGTGGAAGGTCGCAAAATTGTGGTCGGGAATATAGGAGACTTGCCTGTTATCGCAAATGCGGTCGCCCGTCAATTGCGCCGATCAGGCGCAAAGGTTCTTTCTTTAGAATCATCAAATCTGTCATATCAAGCCCATACATCCAACAATTGGGGTGGGGATGCTTATATCGGGATAACATCAACGACTAGAAGGCTGGATGTGTCATACTTCGCCACATCAGGATTTAAATCGACTGGTGGTCAGGCTCTCGCTGACCAGTGTGTTAATGCCTTGCAGTCACTTTTTCGAGAAACTTTGATCATAACCGGTTTGAAAATACCGATTCTTCGCGAGACTCGCATGCCAGCTGTATGGTGTAGGTTGGGGCCTGGAGCGAAGGTAGTAACCCATGCACCTGAAATTGCTGAAGCTCTTACTTCTGCGGTTATGAATTGGTGCTTCCAACCAGTGCCTGGCTAATATTGCCAGTCGCCCATATACCGTTGGTAAGTCTCAAAACTTAGGATGCTATGCTGTTATAGATTCGTTCTAGATCTGTCAAATCTTCAAACTTGATAACAATTTTACCTTGTCCACGGCTTTGTGCGCCTCTTACTATTCTGACATTAACCTCGGCATTCAAACGGGTGGTCAGCAATTCCTCAAGTTCCAAAACTCCTGTTTGAGCTTCCTCATGCTCTTCAAATATCTGTTTTTGTTTAGCAGAATCTGATTTGTCTTCCGCATTGTTAATCGAAGCAGCGAGCTTCTCTGTTTCTCTAACCGAAAGGTTGTGTTTCAAAATTTCTTTGGCTATCTTCTGGCGATTTTTGTCTCCCTTAACCGTGAGGATAGCTCTTCCATGCCCTGCGGATAGGCAACCATCAACAATCATCCTTTGCGTTGCCACTGGAAGACTCAGCAACCTTATGGCATTAGCTACTGCGGACCGAGAACGCCCTATTTTATTAGCGACTTGTTCCTGAGTTAACTCAAACTCGTCGGTCAACTGACGATAAGCCGCTGCCTCCTCTAGAGCATTGAGGTCATCACGTTGAATGTTTTCAATGATAGACACCTCTAAACTGTTGAGGTCATCAGAATTTCGGATCAAGGCTGGTATTTGTTTTAAGCCCGCTCTTTGTGCTGCTCTCCAACGCCGCTCTCCTGCTAGAATCTCATAACCCTGATCTGTCTCTCTAACAATAATGGGTTGAATCATTCCAACCGCAGCTATTGAATCAGCTAGAGCTATCAATGTTTCCTCATTGAAATGTGCCCTGGGTTGAAAACGATTAGGATAAGCGTGCGATACATCAATATGCCGCAAAGCGGATTCGCTGATTTCTTCAGATATATCCGAGGGAATTAGAGAGGCTAATCCTTTACCTAGTCCACTACTACGAGCCATGGAGCACCTCCTTTGCTAAGGCCCTGTATGCGTCTGACCCAATAGATTGTGGATCATATGCTATGATTGGCTGACCGTGAGATGGTGCCTCGCTTAACCTCACGGCTCTGGGAACTACTTGCTTGCACACCTTGTCTCCAAAATGTTCGCGAACTTCATCCGCCACTTGGTGAGATAGCTTGGTGCGCTTATCAAACATTACAAGAATGATCTTAGAGATATTTAGATCACGATTAAGATTGCGTTTTACAAGATCTATATTACGAATTAATTGTCCCAAACCTTCAAGAGCAAAATACTCTGTTTGTATAGGCACGATGACCTCTTGGGCAGCAGTGAGGCCATTAATTGTTAACACACCCAAAGAAGGCGGGCAATCCACAATCACAATATCGTAGTCATGGGCAACACTGTTTATGGCTTCCCTAAGTCTTCTCTCGCGATTTAATGCAGGCACCAATTCAATTTCAGCACCAGCTAGGTCTAAACTAGCAGGAGCCAAATAAAGATTCTTAAAATCGGTTGGTTCGACAATATCGTCCATCAACACATCGTTGAGTAAGACGTCGTATAGTGAGGCTTCTACCTGATGCGAATCAATTCCTACAGCTGTTGTAGCATTCGCCTGCGGATCTAGATCAACTATTAGTGTCCGCATTCCCAACTCAGCAAAACACGCTGAAAGGTTCACAGATGTGGTAGTCTTACCTACACCGCCTTTTTGATTGGCAACCGCAAATACTCGAGTATGTCTATCAAATTCTTCGTCTAGCATGGTGTTATCCTAAAGCCTACAGCTATTACAGGTTAGATGTTATTGAACGGACCGTCTAGGTTTCATAATAATCAACACTGGCTCCATTTTGTAAATTTCTATCTTGCAGATCTTCCTTGTAACTCTTCATAATGAGGTTGGTGAGTAATAGTGCGATTAGTGGACGCATAGCTAAATTTCAAGGGGCTTTACTAGCCCAAAAGTTTTGCGACCCACAATAGGCATCATAGTGCTTTAGCGGTTTTTCGATCAACCCACAAACCTGCTCTTATTAATTCTCTAACACTCATTGCAACACTATAGCACGTTGTGGCATAACACTGCGTTATACTTGGACATTCTTTCAGAGTGTTCAAGCTGCACTTCGCGATAATTGCGCTTTCACTCTGATTTTAATTTAGCTCTCATCTTAATTTTGTATCTTGTTTTAGCTTACAAAGGGTCGAGATTGAAGGCTTGCTTACAGCTTAACCAGTTAACAACCATCGTATAACCACAAACACCCAAACAAACCGTTACACGTGAAACAC
>JAPPJC010000008.1:0-71 GCA_028820455.1 Acidimicrobiaceae bacterium | reverse complement strand
CCAAACAAACAAACTCAACCACAAACACCCAAACAAACCGTTACACGTGAAACACCCAAACAAACAAACTC
>JAPPJC010000041.1 GCA_028820455.1 Acidimicrobiaceae bacterium | reverse complement strand
GGCTTAAGGGAGAGTCGATGAGTGTTTGCTAGAGAGGTTTTCATGCTAGATCATTTCAAGAATCCAGTTCTTGCTTTAGAGCTGTCTAGATGGTATAAGAACAAGGCATTTGTTATAGGCATAGGAGTTATGTATGCTGTTATGCTTAATCCTATTCTCCTTTTCTCCTTTTTTCTGCGTTTCAGTCCTATAGTCGATGCGTTGCACTTGATTGAAGAGTATCTAGATTCCGTCTCAGGTAACGGGTCCTACTTCTCATTTGTCATTCCCCACTCAGCGAAGGATATATCTTTTTTGAGAGGGTCTCACGGTCTGATAGTCCTGGTGCTTGGTCTGACTGTTCTTGTGGTGCCTGCTTTGGCGGCTACTTCTATCGTGGGTGAGCGTCGGCGTGGAACTTTGATGCCTGTCCAGTTGAGTTTGCTTCGACCGTTTGACATTGTTTGGGGTAAGGTCGTCGCTTCGGTTGCTCCTATTGTGTTTCCCGCTGGGGTCTACGCGGTTGCGTTGGTTTTAACTTCTTGGAATGTGAGACAGTTGTTCCTTGGTGTTGGAGGTGTGCTAGTCTTAGTGGGTGCAGTTTTTTTTGTTTCGGCTGTCTCCGTGTTGATTTCGACATTTGCTATGAGTAGTGCAGTGGCGGTTGTCCTGAGCTACGGTATGGCTTTTATGGTATGGCTTGTTTTAGCATTTGCTCTTGCTGTTGATAATATGGAGTGGTTTTTGGGGATTGTTTTCAACGTGTACTGTGAAGTCGTGTACTATGACTTTGATGTCTAGCCCAAGTGGCAGACCAGCGATGGAGATGAGTTAGGTAGTTCCTTTATTTATGCGGGCCACTGATCTCTGATGTCGTTTTTTGCTACTATAGTACTGCTAGCAACATCATACAGCCCGTCGTATTTCCGGGACCTTAACGCGTGGCCGGTGTTTCTTGTTGTGATGTTGTTTTTCTTCTCATTGCGTTTGTTTTAGCATGCACAGTAGTGGTGTCTGTTTGGTGGGCGTGTAGGAGGTTGCGTTTACCGGCTGGAAAAGCACCTGTGTAAAAGTCATATACTACTGTTCTGCATCTATGGCGGGCTAGTTAAGAACGTGCGTCAGAGGTAGCGGCCGTGTAATTCATATACTGAGCGCGTGTTGGGATGGGGTGCCTTGTGTTGAGGTGCCACAGCGTCCAGGCTTCTATCAAGCGACACAACTACAGCCAGAACCAGTCGGGGGGGGGGGCAATCAATGCAAAAGCAATCAACACAACAGCCATCACCAAAAGGTAGGCCGCGTCTCAAGGAGTCATCCCCGCCTGTACAGTCATAACATCCGTTATGGCACGCATGTTTTAAACGTGTTGGGGTTGTTTGTTGTCGGTGTGGGTCTGGTTTTGAGCATGGTGATTATTGTGTTGCATCGTTTGCGTGTGACGCGGATGATGATTGTGTTGTGCCGTTCGCCTTGACTGTTCTCGCTGCTGGTGCTTCAACCACTTTTGCATTCAAGCACTTGTCGGCGTGTCCCTGTTAGAGGGTTCAGGCAGTCGGACGCGGCGGGTGGCAACATCTTCTCAGGCCATCCAATATGGCAGGGGACTAGAACCCTACCCGCCGCGGCGAGCATTCAGACTCTCACACTAACATCACAAGATACAAGATATAGGGAGGGCAGTTCAGTTCGCCCTGGGCTATCGAGCTAGACTCTTGAATGTATGAATAGCAGCACTGCCGATGCTGAAGTCGAACTCAACTCCGATGCTGAAGTCGGAGCCGAAGCCAATATCAAGGCTGAACCCGATACTGATACCGAAAAGTTGATCGGCTTATGGGTCGATCGGATTGCCAGGGAGTCTGCTAACCGCCAACACATTGAAAAAGCCTTATGTGAAGAGGTGAAACATCTCATCAAAGCAGGGCTAACACCTGAAGAAGCACTTCTAATAGCAGTTAGGCGTACTAGTATTCGTGTTCCTGCCAGTAGTGAAACAGTGTGGGCGCACTCTAAGGATTTGTGGCCCAAACCTAAGTCCGCCGCAAATGTAAACGCAGATGTAGACACGTCTAACGGTTCAGGCAAGGCTAGGTCCGGCAAGGCTGGCTCAGACAAGGTTGGTTCAGGCAGAATTGCTTCAGGCAAAGTCGATTTCATGGTGATGGCAGGTTTCGCATGTGCTGCTGCGGCTGCTGTGAAGTCCCCCGAAATATTTGGATTGACTTTCGAAGACAATGATAGTTTCTATGGACGTAATGTTGGCCTGCTTGTACTCCCAATGCTTGCAGGTTATTTTGCTTGGAACCGTCGTATGCGCAAGCGGATGGTATGTGCGTTGGTTTTGTTGTTTGGTTGTGCAGCAATATTTGCCAATGTCTACCCTTTTGACACTGAAAGTCACACCGAAACGCTGACGGCGATTCATTTGCCGATACTTCTGTGGCTGTTCGTGGGCGTTGCCCACAGCGGGGGTGAGTGGCGTTCTCATGATCAGCGTATGGGTTTTGTGCGGTTCACAGGTGAATGGCTGATCTACTACGCCCTGATTGCATTGGGGGGATCCATATTCACTGCGTCTACTTTTGCGGTGTTCGCAGCCATTGATGTGGATGTCGATGAATTTGTAAATAGGTGGATGCTGCCGTGCGGGGCCGCTGGGGCTGTACTTGTGGCAGCGTGGCTGGCTGAAAAACGAGGCGATGCAACGTCAGTATTGACACCCACATCAGCACCACCTTCTGTGTCTGCAGTGCCTGCTAATGAGTGGCGAAGTGTTGGTGTTGCATCGCCGGGGGCGGTTGGGGAAACTGCAGTGTCTACTAGTGCATGGCAGAGTATTGCTAACGTAAAACAGGGTGGCATCGTGTCGAATATCGCCCCCGCATTGGCTCGCATATTCACCCCAATGTTTGCTGCTATGATGCTTATGTTTCTTATAGTTATGGCAGTCTCACGAAAATGGATCGGCATCAACCGTGACGTGTTGATCTCTTTTGATGTGCTACTGGTTTTGGTGTTGGCTATGATCGTCTACTCAATATCGGCACGTGACCCGAGAACACCGCCCACAGGGTTCGACATCATGCAGACAGTACTAGTGGCAACCGCTTTGATAACAGATCTTTTAGTACTGGTGGCTATAACAGGCAGAATATTGGAGTTCGGTTTCAGTGCCAACAGGCTCGCCGCTTTAGGCGAAAATGTTGTTCTATTAGTGAATTTGGCGTGGTTGATGCGTTTGTATGCGGGTTTTCTAAACAAGAAAAGAACGTCTCCCAAAATGTTCGTAACGATTGAACGTTGGCAGACCAGCTACATGCCTGTTTACGCTGCCTGGGCGTTGATTGTGATTGTTGTCTTCCCTCCAGCGTTCGGGTTCATGTGAGCAGCGATAGTACCTCCTGGTGGTGTGCTGTGAACAATGGTAATCGTGGCGTGGGTGGTGGACTGCAGCAGCGATGATATTGTATCTATGGTCGATATACGCCTGATAGCAGTGGCGACACTTTAGGCGACAGTGTCTTATAATTATTTCGTCTTATGATTATTCGCTCGGCGGGTTAGCGTGGAGCGTTACGGGTGGAGCGACCTTCCCAGCAGCCGCGATGCCAGTGGCGACGCAAATCTGGAGCCTCCGCAGGGACAACCACGTAATGTCCAGTAGCTGAAGGGATCATGTTATTACAGTTGGGACACAAGTATTCTTTCACCGCACGGGAAGCTGGCATAAATTGCACGTTCACTTCGTCTGGTGCGCCTTCGAACTGGTTCATGGTGAGTTAGCCTACGTGGTGTGCTGGCTTATGAGTGAAAGAGTCCATGGTGAGTTGATCTGTAGTTCCGCCGCATTTAGTTCATGAAAGGCCGAACTAAGCCAAAAGGAGGTGGGCCAGTAGCATTGGTTTGAGAGCATTAGTGATGTACCCCCCCATACTGCTTGGCCGGTCGTAAAACCTAGGTTCGGACTAATGGAGGGTCGGGGGTATTAGCGTGACCGTGATGAACTTGTTGTAGGGGTGGTGGTTGTCGGGGTGGTTTGAGAGTGTATAGACCTCTCCCGTCGGGTACGACTTTCCAGTGGTTGTTATGCACATTGCGGTGGCAAGTCCAGCATAATAGCATCATATTGTCGATGTTAGTAGTACCACCCTGCGAAATGGGCTTGATATGATGACTTTGACACATCCACATGTTGGCATCGCAACCACCACAACCCCCGTATTTAGCTCGTAGGACATTCAATTGAGCTTTAGTGGCGAGCCGTTTAGTGTAGCCATGCCATAGAGGCACACCCTTATGGCTGAACACCACTCCTCTAACCTCGGCGTTGCAGAAGTGTTCTTCGAACACGCTGGGAGGGATAGTGCTGCCATCAGCAATTTCAGTAAATGTCGCAGTGTCATCCGCACTGAGATGCTGCACAATAGTAATGTCTGCTGAAGGCTGACCCAAGCAATTACATTGACATTTGCTGCCTCTATATTTGCTGTTGCCATTGTATTCGCTGCCACCGCCTGTGCCGTTGTTGCCGGATTTACCAATATCGGTGCCACTGCTGGCGTTAGTACCATTGCGACTGCCGTTACTGCTGTTTGAGCAGAGATCATTCGAGCTGATATCTCGATGAGAAGCCAAAGTGCCAGTTAGAGTGTCCAAAGCATCAGCCATTCGCTGATTGTAGTTACGTTTCTCGCCGCCAGGGTTCTTAAGATCATCTCGACGTAATCTCTCAGCCTCTTGGAAGAATCGTTTGCGGACTTTGGCACCGGTTATCGGGTCTAACTCACCGCGTAGATGAACCATTCCGTCGTTTCCGTTCCAGATGCTGAGATGACGCTTACGTCGTTGTCTGCGGTAGTCGCCTTCACCGTCATCATGCTGACGTTTGATAGCCCAGCGATTTGCCTCTTTCACAAACTTTTCGACAGGCATCTCAGCAGCTTGTTCCAACAATTCAGTATCATTATCAACCTGTTGAGAACTAGTTTTATCGGAAGTTCTCACTAGCGTCTTGGCGTTGGCCAAGGATATCCGACCGTTCTCCATAGCATCTCGCACTAAGGGCATGGACTGCAGTCTGTTGACGGTTTTAACTTGTTCTGCAGCTTCACGGAGCGAAAGCCCGGCACTCTGTGCTAACACACCCACTCCTGAATCACCATGCCGTTCACGTGTCATGATGCTGCGAGTTGCATCAGCTTGCAGTACAGCCAACTGAGAGCCAATAGCTTTGCACTCTGCTAATAGAGCTTGAAGTTCTGAGGTAGAAGGGGGCAGGTCGTTGGTCAATCGGATTAACTCCGCTAAGCCTTTTCGCACTTGTTGCGCCTTCCTGATAATCATAAATATATTGTGCCAAAGGGGTGTGACACACTTACCATTGTGACACCCTTACATAGGCAGTGCATGGCTCACTCGGCCATTCGATAGTGGATTATCTTGCCAACTTGTGTGTGTAGAGTGTTGGGGCTGATGATGATTGGGTGCTCGGCCATTCGATAGTGGATTATCTGCACAACATAGCAGAGCCGTCTCCTAGTTGTCCGAAATGCTATCAGCCTATGAGGCTGCCTGCGTATTGTCAAGCAGGGGTCTGATCTAGGCAAAAAGTTCTGGGGTTGTTCTGAGTTCCCTAAATCTAAATGTTGTGGTAGCAGGCTTCGTTTGCAGTGATAATGCTCCGAAATCTCGCAATACGGTATGAATAGATCACGTAAATAGGGAACAAATACCCTACAAAAGTGTGTATGAATAGTTGTGCAATGGTGTATATGAAGAGCGGGTTGTGGTAGACTAATAGTATTGAAAACTACATTCCGCGCATCGCTGATCGCACTCTTGCATCAGACCTTGAAGGGTGGCCTGCTGTTATGGTTACAGGACCGAGGGCTGTTGGCAAGACGACAACCTCGCGACGTTTGGCTAGAGCAGTCCTGCGTCTCGACCAACCTGCCGAGCGTGGCATCGTCCTTGACGACCCGGATGCGGCGATCTCTGTTGGCCCCTTCCCGCTTTTGCTTGACGAATGGCAGCACGCACCGGAAGTTCTGGGCGCGGTCAAGCGTGCCGTGGACGTTGATAGGCGTCCAGGTCGTTTTATCATCACGGGTTCATCGCGCAACGATCTCATAGCTGGCTCCTGGCCTGGCACTGGCCGTTTCTTAGACATCCAGCTGTGGCCGCTTACTGGTCGTGAGCGATTCGGTGATGCCACCGCGCCGTCGCTGTTCGACCGATGGGACACCCCGACACGTTTCACGGTTCCGGCTGACACGCCTGACATCTTAGGGTATGTACGGATTGCGTTGGCAGGCGGCTTCCCTGCAGTGCTGGCTGCCGACACCGACACCGACAAGCGTGTCCGCTGGATGCGCAGCTACGTGCGGGCCGTGTCCACTCGTGATCTCAGTGAGCTAGACAGCAGTGTCGGTCGTAGGCGAAGCCCCGAGCGGATGCGTCGCTACCTCCAGGTGTGCGCTTTACATTCCACGGGGGTTATAGCGGATTCGGCTCTCGCCGAGTCTGCTCGCTTAGACCGCAAGACGGCGGCTGGTTACCATGAAGTGCTCAACGTCTTGCAGCTCATTGCCGACACGCCGGCTTGGCGATCTAACCGTCTCAAACGTCTGGTGGCTACACCCAAACGCTATCTCACCGATGCTGGCCTTGCCGCTTGGCTCGCCGGAGTGGACTTTGATGTTGCAAGACACAACTCCGACGCGCGGTCCCGCATCATCGACACCTACGTGGCGGCTCAGCTGAGAGCAGAAGCCGAAGCGTCGAACCAGTTGGTGCAAATGCACCACTTGCGGACCCACCGCGGCGAACATGAGATCGACCTGATTGCCGAGATCGGCTTCAGGATCGCAGCGTTCGAGGTGAAGACTAGCAACACTCCGACCCGCAGAGACGCTCGCCATATCATCTGGCTACGCGATCAGCTACCTGCAGAGCAATTCGCGGGAGGTGTCGTATTTCACACGGGTCGGCACCGGCATCAGATCGCAGAGGACATAGAAGCCGTTCCGATCGCAGCCCTGTGGGGCTGAAACTCATCGGGTTTCCAGGTCGACCTCGACTTTGAAGTCTGATCCTTCCTGACAGACTAGTTCGGCAATGCAGCCTGCAGCTTGCACGTCTGCTGCTACCTCGGTGAGAACTTCCAGGCGTTCAGGGCTGTCGGTGACAATAGCGCGTATCACCGGCGTTCGGAGAGGTTTTTTCGCCTCCGACTTCGCTCGGCGTACAGCACTTAAAACGTCTGCTGCCACCATCGCTGGTTCTGCGTCAGCCTCAGCAGCCAAACCTCGCAGCTCATCCGCTTGGGGCCAACGAGCAGTGTGAATAGAGGTGCTATGCCACCAACGCCACACTTCTTCGGCGACGAAAGGCATAAACGGAGCAAAAAGCCGTTGCAGCACGCTCAATGCCATCCGCAGACTGCATCTTGCCGACCTTGTGGCAGTGTTGCTACTTTGCTTTGCCGGTCTTGTGGCAGTTCTTGTATTTGCAGCAGTTCTTGAGGCAGTATCGTCAAGCTTGCCGAGCTCACCGATCTCACCATAGGCGCGGGCTTTTACCAGTTCAATGTAATTGTCGGTGAAATCCCAAAAAAACGACTCCGTACGTTCCAATGCGCGAGCGTAGTCAAACCCAGCGAAAGCTTCGGTGGCCACCTCGACCACGCCTGCCAACTGTTGCAGCATTGAACGGTCGAGAGTTTCAGTGATATGATTAGTTCTCACGGCTTTAAGAGGGTCGTCCACTTCAAAAGGTGCGTCCTGCTCGTCCACCTCGAAAGACAGCACGAACTTGGAGGCGTTCAGCACTTTCACTGCCAAGCGGCGTCCGATACGCAGTTGCTGTTCATCGAAAACAGTGTCAGTACCGGGGCGGCCATTAGCAGCCCAGTAGCGCACCGCATCAGCACCGTAACGTTCCAACAATTCTGTTGGCACCGTTACGTTGCCTTTGGATTTTGACATTTTCTTACGGTCAGGGTCGAGAACCCAGCCTGAAAGCACGCAATTATGCCAGGGCACGGTGTCGCCATCGAAATGGGCTCGCACAACCGTGGAAAACAGCCAAGTACGAATAATGTCGTGTGCTTGAGGCCGCATGTCCATAGGGAAAGTAGTGGCATACAGGTTTTCATCTGTGCGCCATCCGGTGGTGATTTGAGGAGTCAAAGACGATGTCGCCCACGTGTCCATCACATCGGGATCACCGGTAAAACCACCTGGTTGATCACGCTGCGTTTCGTCCCAGCCTCTTGGAGTGTCAGTGGAGGGATCAACGGGTAGACTCTCCGGATCAGCCGTATCGGGTAGTATCGGATCATCCCAGGTAGGGTCACCGTTGTCGTCGAGACGGTACCACAGCGGTATCGGCACCCCGAAGAAACGTTGACGGCTGATAAGCCAGTCGCCGTTGAGGCCGTTGATCCAGTTGTCGTAGCGTGTCTGCATGTACTGTGGTATCCAGTTCATTTGGTTGCCCCGGTCGATCATCCGTTGACGTAATTTCAGATCGCGTCCACCGTTGCGGATGTACCATTGGCGGCTGGAGACGATTTCCAAAGGTTGATCGCCTTTCTCGAAGAATTTGACCGGATGGGTCATCTGCCGGGGTGCACCATCCATATCGTCGGTTTCAGTGAATATCGCAGCAATTTCTTTGCGGGCTTGTTTCACGGTTTTACCGGCCAGACGAGAGTAAGCTGCCCGACCCGGTTTCGTGATAACAGCAGCAGGTGGTTCAGCATTGAAACGTCCATCACGCCCGATTACTGTTCGCACTGGCAGGTTTAGTTCACGCCACCAGGTGACGTCTGTGGTGTCACCGAAAGTGCAGATCATAGCTATACCAGTGCCTTTGTCGGGGTCGGCTAAACCGTGAGACACAACTGGTACTTCCACACCGAACACAGGGCTGAACACAGTAGAACCGAACAGTGGTCGGTAGCGTTCGTCATCGGGATGAGCCACCAAAGCCACGCAAGCCGGTACCAGCTCAGGCCTGGTAGTGTCGATCCACACCTCATCCAACCCGGTTGAAGCATCAGGCTCCACGGTTTCGCTTTCCTTGACAGTTTCGCCTTTGATTGTTTCGCCTTCGCCTACGGTACGGTGGAAACGAAGCTTATGGTAGGCACCGGGGGTTTCCCGGTCGTCTAGCTCGGCTTGAGCGACAGCTGTCTGAAGGGTGACATCCCACAACGAAGGTGCTTCAGTTTGGTAGGCCTCGCCACGTTTCAGGTTCTCCAAAAAAGCTAGCTGCGACACTCTGCGACAGTGAGAGTCGATGGTGGTGTAAGTAAGAGTCCAATCCACCGACAAGCCGATAGTGCGGAATAGGTCTTCGAAAACTTTCTCATCCTCAGCGATTAGCCGTTCACAAAGCTCGATGAAATTGGGACGGCTCACCCGGATCGGTTGACGCTTCTTCACACGAGACGGACGCCCAGCATCCGAAGGGATCACAAAACGAGCATCATACGGCAGAGAAGGATCACAGCGCACGCCATAATAGTTTTGAACCCGACGTTCGGTCGGCAGTCCATTGTCGTCCCAGCCCATGGGGTAGAACACAGCACGCCCCGACATTCGTTGATAACGGGCCACAATGTCGGTGTGCGTGTAACTGAACATGTGACCCATGTGAAGTGATCCGCTGACAGTAGGCGGGGGAGTGTCTATCGAAAACACCTCATCACGTTGCCGTGAAGCATCGAAATGGTAGATACCTTCGGCATCCCACACCTCACCCCACTTTTTCTCAAGCCCCTCAAGAGTGGGTTTTTGCGGTATCTTTGAATGCTCGATCGTTTTTGAGTGTTCAGGCATTTATGGGTCTTTCGGGTATTTCTGAGTCTTTAAGCATTTTGATTGTTGTGGTGTTTTCGGTTGTTTACGACTTGTTGGATTGTTGACGAGTTGCTGCTGACTCGTGGGCGGTAGACGGCTGATGTCATTCTCTCCGTGCTTTTTGCTGGTAGGATCCCCCTTTGGTTTTCTATAACACTTTTCGCTTGTCGTGTCACTTTTCAGTAGAGTTTTCCCTGCTGAGTTTGTTAGCGTGCTGACGATCTGCCCAACGTCTTATCCAGGCGTGCATGGCTATACCGGCGGCAACACCGGAGTTAAGCGACCGTGTGGACCCAAACTGGGTTATGGCCAATATAGGTGAAGCAGCTTCACGGGCTTCTGCGGACAGACCTGGTCCCTCCTGACCGAATAGAAGCACACACTTTTCGGGCAGTTCAGTGGTTTCTAGGGGAACCGAGCCTGGCAGATTGTCAATACCGACAAGTGGCAGGTCGTTGCTCTTAGTCCAGGCGGTCAATTCGCTGATAGTTTGATGGTAACGCAAGTTCTGGTACACGTCTGTCATCATGGCACCTCTGCGGTTCCAACGCCGCTGACCCACAATATGTACTTGAGCTGTACAGAAAGCGTTGGCTGTTCTTACCACGGTGCCGATATTGTAGTCGTGCTTCCAGTTTTCAATGGCCACATGAAATGAATGTCGACGGGTGTCTAGGTCTGCTGTGATAGCAGCAACACTCCAGTAGCGGTAGCGGTCTACCACGTTGCGCCTGTCGCCGTTTCGAAGCAGATCCGGGTCAAAACGTTCATCTTCGGGCAAAGGCAGAGGATGCGGTCCTACACCCACTCTGTCGGCTTGTTCTACTTTCACTTTGCTGGGGTTGTTTTCTGTTTCTACCATATGTGATTACGCATAAAAGCTAAAGAATGGTTGTATTCAATCGTCCATGATTCCAAAACTAAACGCTATTGATTTCAGAAATTTCAGAACTAGGCCTTATAACTTGTAAGCAGCAAAATCGAGAATCCTATAGCTGCGTTAAGGGTCAATATGCAAAGATTAGCACAGAAGATTGGCACAGAAGATCGGCACATTTAGCATAGAAGATTAGCACATGGGAGACAGGGAAACATAGTATATCAATGTCAATTGGTGTTATCTTATGGTATACGCAGTCTTTGATCCACGCGCAGTGTTCGGCTAGGTAAGTTGTATGAGAATAATCAATCCCTCTGAGAGAATAAGAGCTAGTGTCTCTAAGAGAGATCTATCGCCGAGGTCTTTGTTCCGTAGTGTATGGGGGCGTTTCTACGCTGGCCTCACCCTACTCTTCATTGTTTTAGTTGTCGGATCTTTGGGGTATTTGATACTTGACTTGCCTCTGGGTGATGCCATATACCAGACAGTGATCACAGTCACCACAGTGGGTTACGAGGAAGTTGGTCCGGAAAATGTTGTCGATACCACCCCCTACAAAGTTTTTACTGTATTACTCATACTATCGGGCACTGGAACAGTGCTATATACGCTGAGTGTTCTTATAGAGTTGATTCTTAGTGGACAATTAAACGATCAGCTGGGGAGGCGACGCATGCAATCAGCTATAGACCGGCTCAGTGGGCACATTGTTTTGTGTGGTTTTGGACAATTGGGAAGAACAATATTCACCGAATTGAAAGAAAAAGCACCGAAATCTCTTGAAGTAGTGGTAATTGACCAGCATGAATATTACAACTATCCCAAATATCATGAATACGACATCGACTTCTGGGTCACAGGAGAAGCGACTGACGATAATTCGCTTTTACGAGCTGGGGTGGATCGTGCCAGCACTCTGATCCTTGCTTTAAAATCTGATATCGACAATCTATATGTGGTACTCACAGCACGTACTATGAATCCGGACATCTACATAGTGAGTAATGCTCACGGAGTTTCGATTATAGAGAAATTGAAACAAGCGGGAGCCAACCGTGTTGTGGTGTCCTACGAGGTCAGTGCGTCCAAAATGTCTGAGATGGCACTTAGTTCTTTTGAATCCGAAGCATAATCGGTAGAATTACAGGTGTTATCGGGGATGGTGTAATTGGTAACACAGCTGGTTCTGGCTCAGCTATTGGGGGTTCAAGTCCTCCTCCCCGAGCTCTAGTCGCTTTATGGAAGGAATCACAAATCAAATTATGAAATTGGTGTCGCTTTGGCACTTATTGCTCTTTAAGCCCCGTTCGTCTAGTGGCCTAGGACGCCACCCTCTCAAGGTGGTAGCACGGGTTCAAATCCCGTACGGGGTGCTAGTGATGTTGTAAGCCCCGCAATGCGCCGAAAACGCTAGGGGTGTTCGGATTATTAATTGTTCAGGTTAATGGAGTCGAGGTCAATGGAGTCGAGGTTAGAGGCCAAGATAATCACAGTATCCGATAGTGTGGTGAACGGCCAAAGAGAAGACGGCAGCGGGGATGCTCTCGAAGGCTATCTTGTGGCCAACGATTGGAACGTAATTGAGAGGTCTGCTGTTGCCGATGGGGTTGAGGTGGTAGCCAATGAACTTCGTCGCATGGCTGAAGGTTTTCATGGTCTTGTCGTAACTACTGGTGGCACCGGTTTCGGTCCTCGGGATGACACACCAGAAGCTACTCGAATTGTCATTGATCGTGAGGCTCCCGGCCTGGCAGAGGCTATGCGGTTGGTGAATCCGCTTGGACGGCTCTCACGGGCTGTGGCAGGTGCTTATTCCACGGCTTTAATACTCAACACTCCTGGCTCTTGCAATGGATGCGTGGAAACACTCGCAGCAGTGATAGACGTTCTAGAACACGCAGTCAAGTTACTTGTCGATAATAGTCACCCTCATCCGACTGACTAATACCAACCTGCTAGCAGAGCATTGATTGTA
Source organism: Acidimicrobiaceae bacterium (assembly GCA_028820455.1). GTDB lineage: Bacteria > Actinomycetota > Acidimicrobiia > Acidimicrobiales > Aldehydirespiratoraceae > JAAXHB01. The sequence continues at coordinate 19,838 of JAPPJC010000041.1, read as the reverse complement.
GCGGAAACCTGCGGGATAAACGCTGAAGCTCGCAGCTGATCAACCTCAACCCATCAATATTCACTGGCAGAGCATCGATTATATCCGCTAAGGATATAAAATGTTCTGGCCTGATTTCTTGTGTACAATCCGAGAAGATGAAATGAAGAGCGAAAGCTAGAATCGTCAACAGACGTGTCTTTTGTCACGTCCGGTAAACACACCTCATGCAGATTATGAATCGGATCAACCGAATTGAGCCATCAAGACCAACTTTTCCACACCGGTAAAAACACTTCATGCAGATTATGAATCTATTAGCTCAGGCAGACCCCAAAGGACTTTTGGATGCCTGTGGCGTGGCTGGTGAACGGCGTTTTACGTGCGAGTTTGTTTATAACTGGACTAGCAGCGAAACGCTGGCTTCTACAGCTGATTGGATAGTGGGACGTGCATGGCGTATTGCTGTGATACTGGTTTTGGCTTGGATTGCTTCTTACATAGCCAAGCGCGCTATTGTGCGACTAACTGTTGGCATCAGCAAGCCGGTTATGGGTGTCCGCTCATCATTGGACATATCCCGTTCCAGGTTGGCTAGGTCTTCTGCTTCTACCCCGAAAAAAGCTGTTACCAGAAGACTGAGAAGGATAAAGGTAAGAGAGTGGCGCAAGCGTAAGGCTGCACGTAAACCCGAAACTCCTAAATCTAGATTGAAGACTAGAGTTAAGCCTCGGCCGTTGTCAAGAAGATCATACGAAGCTCTGGAAAGCCAAGACCCATTATTGGCTAGGGCGCGTGATCGTGCTAGTGCCCGTGCTGAAACTCTTGGCCGTGTATTGCGCAGCTTGGCCTTAGCTGCGATTTGGAGTTTGGCAATTATTCTCATAATAGGCGAACTCGGTGTTAACTTGGGGCCTCTCGTCGCCGGTGCAGGTATAGCCGGTGTTGCTCTGGGTTTTGGTGCTCAGTCTGTGGTTAAAGACTTCCTATCGGGATTGTTCATGCTAATGGAAGACAACTACGGTGTGGGAGATATGGTCGATTTTGGAGGTGTAATGGGTACTGTAATAGATGTAACGTTACGTTCTACCGCATTTAAAGATCGGGATGGAATTGTTTGGCATGTTCCCAATGGCCAAATCGAAAGGGTTGGGAATTTCTCGCAGCTCGGTTTAAGGGCTAGGCTTAATATCTCAGTTGCTTATGATACGGATCTGCGTGAAGCTATAAGAGTAACGAATCTTGTGGGTGCGCGGATGTGGGATGCCGACGAATGTGCAGGAAAACTAGCCGCACCCCCTTCGGTATCAGGTGTGCAAGAGCTAGGGGAGTATGCAATCCTTATTCGTGTGATAGTAGAAACTCTTCCAGGTTTGCTTTGGAATGAAAAACGCGGTATGGAGCGTTTGTTTCGGCTTAATCTCAAAGAGGCGTACGATGCTGCTGGCATAGTCATACCGTTTCCGCAACGTGACTTGTGGATACGTGATGCAAACGATACTTCGCTAGGAGAGCTAGGAGAGCTGGCTCAAAGCTCCGAGTAGATCCATCTGTTCAGACGAAGACGATGATGATGTTTCGATGTTAAGCTCTTAGGCGACCTCTTAGCAACGACCGTGAAAATGCCATCGTCAGCCTATGCAAAGACCACAAAAGCCTGCCGATAAAACTGTTGATGAAGTTTGGGGAATAGCAGATTGGCTACATTCCTCAGGGGGCCTGGCAGAATCAACCAGGGATCTGTATCGGCGTGATATGACCGACACTGTGAGTTGGCTAGAATCTACTGGAGCAGAAGCTCCTGCTACTACTACTCGAACACTCTTGAGAAACTATGTCAGGTATTTAGTGTTGGAAGGTTATGCACCGCGCACTGTATCACGCAAACTTTCAGTGTTGCGTCGTTACTTCGATTGGGCAGACGAACAGGGGTTGACTACAGCTAACCCCACAATCGGCCTGCACGGGCCACGAGGCGTATCCAAACTACCCGAAGTGTTGAAGGCCCATGAATTAGAGGCACTGTTGCGTAAGCCTTTAATGTCAACTGCTGATAATGAAGCCCGAGATATTCGTGACCTTGCAGTTGTGGAAGTACTATACGGTAGCGGTTTAAGGGTTAGCGAGCTTTGTTCGCTAACCATCGACAATATAGATCTCGACACTGCTACCGCATGGATTTGGGGTAAAGGTTCCAAGCAACGCAAGACACCACTTAGTGATCCTTCCGTAAAAGCGTTACGACGTTGGATCGAAGAAGGTCGTGCTGCTTTTGTTACAGCAGAAACGCCTGATGAAGTAGTATTTCTTAACTTTCGTGGTCGAGCTCTTACCCCTCGTGATGTTAGACGTATCATCGACCGGCGTAGCGTATCCGCTACTCATCCTCATGCTTTAAGACACACTTTTGCCACGCATTTGCTTGATGGTGGTGCTGACCTACGTTCGGTGCAAGAGTTGCTGGGACATTCCGATTTGTCAACCACACAGATTTACACTCACGTAAGTAAAGAACGTCTGAGAGAAGTGCATCGCAACACTCATCCTCGGGGTTGACGATGGCTGCCGTCAATGAAGGCTGCAATGTCTTGCGATGTTTACTGTGTAATAGCCTATGTTTAATGCCTGATTCAAGTTCAAAACAGTCATTAGCCAGCGAATACAATGGTGTTAGTGGATGATAACCTGTGTTGATGTCTGATGTAAGACAGCTGAGTGATAGGACAACTAGAATAGTTGTAAGGTTAGAATAGTTGTAGGGTACTGATTGATGCGCTAGACGTCTCTTCGTCCGGTGTTTCTTCTTGGTGATAGCGACTCAACAAAGCAATAAAAGTGATTCCGATTATCACTAGAGTCACAATGATGACAATTACTGCTTGCAGTATCATGCCCTGAGTGTCGCTGGATTTATCTGCTAGTTTCAACAGACTACTCCGCGAAATAACATAAAGAACAACTGCAGCACTTGGTATGAGTAGTGAAATCAAAATAACTATGTTCATGATCTCCTTTCAAGCAGTCACTGAAATGCTAGTCACTGAAATACTATGCATACTTCAGCATCGCACACTCAGCTTGTTTACTAGTTTAGGTTACTGTGATGAGTGAAGTACTTGTGATAATGGCATTGGCAGTCTGGTTTGGGGCTGCAATAAGGCTGGGCATAATCGACCATCGCACTCAGCAACTGCCAACACGTTTAATATGGTTTACAGCCGGAATTGTTTGGTTATTGTATTCGGTAGTTTCAATAATCGAAGGAAGACCAGACGGACTAGTTGGAGCGTTTGCAGGTGCACTGACTTGTGGAGTTGCTTTAGCAGTAATTCATTTTTTCAGTCCTCTGTCTATAGGCTTTGGAGATGTTCGCCTGAGCGTATTGAATGGCCTACTATGCGGATGGTGGGGCTGGTCTGCGGCTTTTGCGCATCTTGCGGTGGGTTTTGTAGTGGCATTTCCGAGCGCAGTAATAGTTTTACAACGTTATGGAACTTCTGCTAGCAGGCCTTTTGGGTGTTATCTTATTGTTGGTGCCACAGTGGTTTGGATTTGGGGAGTTGTCTCAAAACAGTTGGTTCCTTTCGGCTAGTCCCCCTGCCTTCGATTAGCTTCTCCTCTCTTATTCGTTTTGTTCATCGCGCACACTACCCCCCCCCCGTTAACCAACATGTCTTACCTTCGATTAGTTTCTTCTCTCTTATTCGTTTTGAGCTAAGATTTTTCGGGCCCGTTTCTATTTTTTGGTCCAGGATAAGAAGTGAGGTAAGAAGTGATAGGTCCGGCTGTCTGAGTATAAATTTTGAGGTATCTCTCAGCGAGACTGTCCATTGAAAATCTTGTGACATGTTCATGTCCAGCTGCTACTAATCGACCTGCTAATTTTTTGTCGGTAAGTGCTTTTAATAGGGCATTGGCTAAAGCAATGGAGTCTTGGGGAGGCACTAATAAAGCGTTCAAGTCGTTCGTTGCAATGCTGCGGTAACCGGGAATGTCAGTAGCTACTACCACAGTTGCAGCGGCCATTGCTTCCAATAGTACAATTCCGAATGATTCGCCTCGCAGTGAAGGAGCGCAGAAAACATCTGCACTCTTGAAGCGAGCGATTTTCTCAGTATCGGAGATAGTGCCTAGCCATTCAATACGAGATGCGTAGTTGTTTTTGCTGCGCTTTCTACTTGAAGAGCGGCCTGTTCTCAAGTTTGAGGTTTCAGGTCCACTACCCGCCACCCAAAGTCTTACCGTATCCGGTAGACGGCTGAAAGCATCCAACAGTACTGAAAGACCTTTGCGAGGTTCATGGCGACCGAGAAATAAGATCGTAGGTGAGTCGGGGGTTTTTAGCGTAGGCATTTCCACCTGGAAAGTGGATAAGTCTACTCCGTTGTAAAGCAAGTCGTAGCTGCCGCCTAAAGCTTTGTATGCCATATCGCGTGCCTCTTTCGATACTGCTGTTCGGTAGTCCAGTCGGGACGCCAGAAAACGTGAGGCTCGTGGCATCAAATCATAGCCCACCGAAGTACCTGCAGCATGAAAAGTACCGATTAAAGGTGTGGGGCGGGTGAATAAGGCAGTGGTCGTAGGGCCGGGAGCCAATGGTTCGTGCAGATGGATAATGTCGAAGGCTTCATCTCTTATGGCTCGTATAGTCCTAAGCTGGCAGGCAGGATCAGGAGCTATTGGTGCCATGGAGCCGTTATAAATTGTTGGAAGGCTTTTGCCCAGTGGGGTTATACCAACATCGGGGGGTGCTCCATCGCAAGGGCCTAAAACTCTAACTGAATACCCCATGCCTCTTAAAGAGCGAGCTAACCCTAGAGTTTGCATTTGCACCCCTCCCGGGATGCTCAGGCTATATGGGCAGATAATGCCAATGCGCATAAGCTGATATTAGCGGCGATTATGTATTGCGCGCACAAATAACGTTGAACATAGCACATTGGTGAAATGTCAAGGGGCTGAAGGTTTTGTTCATAGAGACTGGCTTGTAATTCCGGTTGACCGTTTTTCGGGTATAACACATAAGCTCGGGTTTAACACATAAGAGGGTTAAGGGGCAGTGGACGATATCCCTACCCGCCGCGGCGAGCACTCGGACTCTGGCACTCACATCAGAACCCACTAAGAAGGTAAAGGGGTTAAAGGTTTTTAAGTGATGACGGTACGGGAAGGTTAAGAGCTTCATAGTCGCTAGGCCAGTTTGGTGACATTAAGTGCCATTGTTCAGGTTTCAAACTAATAAGCTGTTCCAAGGCTTTTGCGTAGTCTTGCACCACACGAGAAATATCTGCACGGAAACGGTCACGACGTTGAATGTCTACTGGGGGGAGAATGACAGCACGGCGGGTGTTGTTGTGCCAGTAAACAGCAGTCGGTAGTAGAGGCGCTCCGGTTCGTAGTGCCAGAACAGCAGGTCCGGTTGGCAGGCGAGTACGTTCACCAAAAAAAGTGGTTGGTGTTCCACCACCACTAATGTCGCGATCAGACACCAAACAAACAATATGTCCTTTACGCACAGCTGCAGTTAGTTGTCCAATAGCTGAAGGGTCAGCAGGTATTACATCTATACCCAGTTTATTTCTGAAAGCTTGGAACCATTCGAACAGTTTGACGTTGTTCAATGGTTCCACCACAGCTGTTACTTTCATTTTTGGGATGAGAGCCAGCCACCATGCAGCCCATTCCCAAGTGCCCAAATGTGGTAACACCAAAATTGGGCCTACACCCTTTCTCACGTGTGATTCAATCAGTTTGCGGTCGTCATCTTCGCAAACAAATCCAGCGTCAACAGTGCTGGCTGTTAGTTTGGGCAGTTTAAAACTTTCAAGGTGATAGCGTGCGTACCATTCAAACACTGCGCCAACACGTTTCGTTGCTTCGCTACTATCCAAAGGTCGATCCAACGCACGCTCAAGGTTGCGTCTAACTAAAATTCGGCGTTTTCTACTGACTTTAGGAGTAGCAACAGCAGCTTTAGCTACAACAATTCCAGCTGAAAGTGGGGTATTACGAGCCAAAAATGCACTGCTTCGATAAGCCGCAGAAGCCACTTTGGTAGTGAGCGCAGATCTTGATTGCATTCTCAATAGTTGATGGTGGGCATGTTCAGCAGTATCAGATTACCATTATCGTGGGCATGGATTTTAGTTGCATGAGTTGCTATCTACCAACTGGTTTTGGTGGTGAGAGAATGTCATTGCAAGCATCTGCGAGCATGGGTTTTAGTCGTGTGAAGCTTTGAGTTTGCATCAGATGGGAATGAGTCCTAAAGCTGGGAATAGGAATCTCCTGAGTCAGATGAGGGCAGAGGATGACTTTCTTTTGAGGCACGATGCTTCATGCGAGCACGCCATGCTGTTTCTGTACGCCGACGGCGTCGTTGTTTTGCTGTTCTGGTGTCAAATCGTCTGAAACGGCGGCGTGAACGTGAACCTCTTTTAATCTTTGGCTGTTGAGCAGAAGCTTGACGCCACACTTTTACGAATCTTTGTATTGCTGTTATAGATGTTAGAATCAGCATAACCCACAGCGTTATAATCAGAAATTCGTTAAAAAGCAGGCCAAAGCCTAAAACTATGAAACGCTCGGCTCGTTCCATTAGACCGCCCTTGGCTTCGTAGTCAAGCGACTCGGCTTTGGCTCTTTGATAGGACACCAATAAGGCAGCACACATTACAGCCACAGGTAGCATCACAATATATCTATTGCTGTCGCTGCCTATCAGATACCATGCAACACCACCGAACAGCAAAACATCGGTGAGGCGATCTGATACCGAATCGAAGTATGCTCCTCGTTGTGATGAAGTGCAGGAAGCTTTGGCTACCGCACCGTCTAAAGCGTCTGGAATGCCAGTAAGAATCAACAACAAAAAGCCAGTACGTAGGCTCCCCATGCTAATGGTTACAGATGCTGCAGTTGCCATAGCTATGCCAATAAGAGTGACAACATTAGCAGACACTCCAGCTCTTTGCAGAGAAGCACCTATTGGGGTCAAACCACGATCCACTACAGTGCGCCAATAGCCGTCGAACATACCACCTCCTGCTGGTTATTTTTGGTATAAGCTTGCCATCTTGGCATAAGCGTGTAGTTGAGAACCTGGTGCTGGAATCCTGGTGTGTTGCAACAAAACGCTTAAGATTCACTTTAGCAGAATTTGCTGTGGGTATGTGGGTATGTTTGATGTTTTGGTATGAGCAGCAAGCTATATGGTTACGGTGAAGCAGCATTTGCTGTGGGTATGTTTGATGATATTCTAAAGATGAATTTCCTATGGGTATTTGGGTAATAATTGTGGCTGCTGGCTCGGGATCACGCTTTGGTGGCCCCAAACAATTCGCCGACCTTGCTGGACGTCCAGTTATCGATTGGTCGTTGCAGGTAGCAGCCAGTCAATCTGATGGGGTGGTATTGGTTGTGGCTGAGGAATACGTGAATTCAGTGACAACAAAAGTTACATCGGGCAATATGAGCGATGTCAACCATTTGCAGAATATTGATTATTCTCAAGATACCAATAGCGAAAATACAGTAGACATAACCAATACAGTAGTGCCGCTAGTCTCTCCTCAATCACCGGTTGAACCTACCCACCACCTTGCTGCTGGAGCATCTCGAGCTTTGATGTTAGTGGTAGCGGGTGGAGCTACTAGGTCGCAGTCGGTGCGATGTGGTTTGAAGCAAGTGCCTAAAAATGCAAAAGTAGTACTTGTACATGATGGAGCTCGCCCTCTAGCCGATGGTAATCTCTACCAACGGGTGATAAGTGCCGTGCTTCGAGGCGCGGATGTGGCAGTACCTGCAGTGGATATCGTGGACAGCATAAGAATGCGCTCAGGGAGTACTGTTGACCGCGGCAGCCTGGCAGCTATTCAAACTCCGCAAGCTTTCCGTTTTGATGTATTACGTACAGCCCACGCGGCAGACAAGACTGCTTCCGATGATGCCACACTAGCCGAGATGGCAGGTTTTCCCGTAGTTCTTGTAGAAGGCGATCATAGCAATCTTAAGATTACCAGACCAGAAGATTTAGTTGTTGCAGAAGCACTCATTAAAGCTTCTAGCGGCACAGCGGATTTGTTGTAGATTCAAGTTGGTAGGTGAGTTGTTGCAGAAGCACTCATTAAAGCTTCTAGCGGCACAGCGGATTTGTTGTAGATTCAAGTTGGTAGGTGAGTTGTTGCAATACGTTCCACATCAAAACCCATACCAACACCAACGACAGGCTGTAGATTCAAATTGGTAGGTGAGGTGTTGCAATGGCTGCAAATGTAAATGATTTGCGTGTAGGACAAGGATTTGATGTGCATCGTTACAGCGATGATCCTAACAGGGTGCTAGTGTTGGGTGGAGAACACTTTCCTGAGCATCGAGGATTACAAGGACATTCAGACGCTGACGTGATATCTCATGCATGCACTGATGCGATACTTCTGGCTGCTGGTCTTGGCGATATTGGCAGTATGTTCCCTGATAATGCCCCGTCATTAGCTGGTGCTGACAGTGTTGAACTACTGAAAAAAGCGGCTATGGCTTTACGAGACGCAGGTTGGCGGGTAATCAATGTTTCATGCATAGTCGTTTTGGATGATCCCAAGATCGCATCTAAACGAGAAGTTATACAAAAACGTCTAAGTAAAGCAGTTGCAGCACCGGTTACCGTTGCAGGCCGTCGTAGTGAAGGTGTAGGAGCTTTGGGCCGCAACGAAGGTGTGGCAGCTTGGGCAGTTGCGCTGGTATCATCTGAATCCCCGCTGTGAGTACTATGAGCACAGTGTATTTGCTGGTAAGCCCTAGAAGTGGCAAACGTGGAAACAAAGCGACCGCGGTTGCTGAAATTGTACAAAAAGCTATTGCAGCAACAGGACAGAATACCAAGAACATCAGCAATCGGGATGTCAAGGATTCTTTGCAAGCCGCTAGAAATGCAGTAGCAGCTGGCGCGAAACGTTTATTGGTTGTAGGGGGTGACGGCACTGTAAATGTTGCCCTGCAGGCTGTGGCAGAGTCTGACACGGTTTTGGGTATTGTGCCTGCAGGAACAGGAAACGATTTTGCCAGTACTTTCGGTTTGCATCGCCTTACCACTGAACAAGCGGTGAAAAGGGCTTTAGGTGCTTCACACCTGTTCGACGCAATCAAAATAGACAGCATCGAAAGCAGAAGCAACGAAACATCATGGGTAGCGTCGAGCATTACAGGCGGCTTCAGTGTAGACGTCAACACCCGAGCTGAACGTCTACGGTTCATACTAGACAAAAGCCGTTATGTTGTAGCCACTTTGCTGACAGTGCCTCAGCTACGTCATACTCCGCTTGCTTTCACAGTAGATAATCAGCGACACGAAATCGTCACAACATTCTGGGTTTTGGCAAACACCTGCACTTTTGGAGGGGGAATGGCTGTAAGCCCTACAGCAGATCCCTGTGATGGAATGCTTGAACTGGTGGTTGTAGCAGATGCAAGCCGAAGATTGCTGCTGCGTATGCTACCTACCGTGTTCAATGGCTCACACATTCACCATCCCAAGGTACACACTTTTAAAGGTAAACAGATAACCATCGAAAACGTCAGCAAAAACTCTTTTTGCAAAGATCGCTCAGGTAAAGACCTTGCCAGGCATGAGCATGCACAGTATCAACTCGGTGGGGATGGTGAGCTCATAGGCTGCCTGCCTGTCACAGCTTCTGTGGTACCCAACGCTATTAGGCTCGCAGTCGACCCTCCCTGATTTCAAGTGGACTGGTTTTGAGTTGCGAAGATAGAACTGTAGCAAGTCTTTATTGGTAGGTTGGGCTGATCTCAACAGCTCTTAAGCTAGCCTTTAGAGGCCTGTCATACGTTTAGAAGCTCTCGCGATACTGGTACCACAGTCGTAAGACCAATGGAACTCTTTTAGAGGCCTGTCATACGTTTGAAAGCTTCCGCGTGCACCTCATCTGCGTGTGGCGCAGAAGATGTTGTAGTATTGTCGGTTTTAGGGGAGGTGTGAGTCATAGGACCAGCTTTCGGGATTGAACGTCGGCAGTGTTTGAAGATATTTTCAGCAAAAGATGCTTTTTCTTCGGTGCTATCAACTGATGAGATACCGTGGGTACTTTCAAACTGACTTTCGTGCGCTAGCAGTGCATTCACTTTGGCGTTGACGTTCACTTTGCTAACGAGTTCTAAATGGTCAGGTTCTTCGCATTCGAAGAGAAGTAGCTCATCGGGCCTGTGGTACGCTGTTCCATGTTCGGGAAAGAAATGAGGATCACGGGCAGCTACGACACTGTCCGTGCATAAGAAGCCAGCGGCACGATGATCGGGGTGGAGTCGCCACCGTTTCCAAGGATCATGGCCTAATAGCACCTGCGGACGTAATTCGCGTATAATTTCAGCCACTTTGCTTTGGAGGTTTCTATCTACACCTAATTCGCCGTCGGTTTCACCCAAAAATCTTACTTCACCTATAGCTGCAAGACGCTTAGCGGCTTCGATTTGTTCATTTTGGCGACGGACTATTAGTGAGGCAACATCGGCTTGTGCATCCCAAGTGCCTTTAGAGCCGTCGGTGCAAATCAAAAAACTCACCACACAGCCGGCTGTTCCCCATTTATGTAAAGTTGCACCACAGCCGAATTCGATGTCATCGGGGTGAGCGCCAATTGCTAAAGCTCGCGCGGGGGTTGGTAGATCGATAGTGGTCGTATTGTGCATTTCAAGTTTTCAGTTCAGTTATGTCTGGTGTTCAGCCGCCGATTTTAATGTGGCCAAGTGGTCGTATTGTGCATTTCAAGTTTTCAGTTCAGTTTCAAGTCCGATAAGACCTAAAGAGATTAAGTCGTTAACGGTGAGTTTCTTCAGGTCTTCACTCTGATCGATGTCAGTGGCCAGTCTTGGGTCATCTACCACTTTTATAGGTAATCCCAGTCGTTCAGCTTCGGCGATGTGTCGCTTAAAAGAGCCTTTACCATAAGAAAATTCAAATGGCACATCAGCGGGTATGCAGATAACATTGGAACCGCAGTGATTATAGTCGGGTACTATCACAAACCCAGGCCCTATAGCGGGATTCAACGTTTGTGCCAATGCCAGATCAGCATGAACGATTACTACTCGTTCAATATCTGTTTCAGCTAGTGTTCTTAGCGAGTATTCAGCTGCTGCTGAAAGCCCCGGGTGTTTTACTAAGATGACTGGTACGCCTATTTTGCAAGCCCAGGACGTTACTTCGTCATCGTGGGTTGCGATATAAGTAGGGTAGCAAGAGGAGGCCGCTAAAACCCGTTTTGCCATCCGGCGTGTCAATTCAACACGTTGAGATCGATTTAAAACATCAGCCAAACGAGATAATGGGTTAGAAAAACACCGAATAGGTACCACTATGGCTGTAGGTGTATCATTGAGGGTTGAGTTTGATGCAGACTTTGTATGGCATTCGCGTGGCATTGGTTTTGTGATTTTAGATCAGTAAAAATATTAGGAAATAAAAATATCAGGAAAGCTGTAAGTCACAAGAATAAACTCTAGTATTGCTAATGTGAGTGCGCGTGTTGCCGTGATCGGTGGTGGTTCGTGGGGCACAACAGTAGCCCATTTGTGCGCGTATAATACTCCTACTGTCTTGTATGTCCGGAATCGAGCTATAGCTTATGCTATCAACCATAAGAGAGTCAACTCCCGTTATCTAGCCGGATATTTTTTACACCCGGATCTTCGGGCCACAACGGAGATAGCCGAAGCAGTTGAAGGTGCAGATGTGCTGATCATGGCAGTCCCGTCACAAGGTTTTCGTAATGCTGTTAAGCAATTGAGCCCATACATCAGTAATGATACTCCAGTGTTATCACTCGCAAAAGGGTTGGAAAACAATACGGCTATGCGCATGACCGAAGTAGTGCTCAGTGAACTTTCAGATCGACCTGTGGGTGTTTTAACCGGGCCGAACCTGGCTAAGGAAATAATGTCAGGTTATGCTACTGCTGCTGTTTTGGCTATGACCGATCAATCGGCAACAGAGCAGATTTATCGTGTGTTAGCGGTCAATTATTTCCGTATTTATATTGGCACAGATGTGGTGGGTGCTGAGATGGCAGGTGCCACTAAGAATGTCATAGCTCTTGCTTCAGGAATTGCTGAAGGCCTTGGAGCGGGTAACAACACTAAAGCTGCACTGATCACACGAGGATTAGCAGAGATGACTCGCCTCGGGGTCGCTGTTGGGGGTAATCCACTGACTTTCGCTGGGCTAGCCGGGATGGGCGACCTTGTAGCCACCTGCATGAGTACTCAGAGCAGGAATCGTCACGTAGGTGAACGTTTAGGCCAAGGGATGTCCATATCAAAAATTGTGTCTTCCTTAGGCCAGGTGGCCGAAGGCGTGAAATCCACCCCGGTGGTTGTTGCACTGGCTAAATCGCTTGGGGTCAGTATGCCCATCGCAGAAACTGTGCAGTCTATAATTGACAACGAACAATCTCCTGCAGAAGCTTTGCAGGCTTTACTTGATCGTCCTTTAACCAGTGAGATCAACTTTTGATTTCAGGGAAGCCACTATTTTAGAGACATCAAATATAGACATCAAACCCGTTTAAGCTGTATCATCTTGTAAGTTGATGCCTTGTAATCACAAAAGAGTTGCTGCTACTTTGCAGTTAGAACGGCACTTGTGGGATGCTGGCGTAGACGTGGTTGTAGGGATGGATGAGGTTGGTCGCGGCTCGTGGGCTGGACCATTGACGGTAGCTGCGGTTGTGGTTGACCCTGATAGACCGATCTCGCAGGTTCAGGATTCTAAGAAACTTACTCCTGCTGTTAGAGAAAAACTGCATGACCGTATCATCGGCTGGGCTCGAGCTGTCTGCATAGCTCATGCTACCGTAGAAGAATGCGTTCAGTTGGGCATGTCGGTTGCTCAACGTCTAGCAGCTAAACGTGCTCTTGATGGTATCGCTCTTTCGGTTGATCATGTGTTAGTGGACGGTCCTTGGGATTTTGTTACACCCAAACCCGATCATCCCACCAGCACAAAACCAGCTGACCACTCTAACTCTAACCCCAAAAATCCGATCGCCCTGAAGCTAGACCTAGACGAGGCCAATCAAGCCAAACAGGGTTCTTTTGCGGCGAGCAGTGTTTGTGTTTCTCAGTCGTCTGCCGTTACAAACGGTGGGCTTAAAGCTCGTTTCCATGATGTGAGGAATCAGACTGATGCCCCAGCTGTGACCACTGTAGTGAGGGGCGACACCAAAAGTTTGACAATAGCCGCAGCTTCGATAGTCGCGAAAGTCACACGTGATCGAATTATGGTAGCTGCAGCCAAGAAATATCCTGCCTACCGGTTTGCTTCCAACAAAGGCTACCAGTGTCCACACCATATAGCCGCGCTGCAAACATGGGGGATCAGCGACTTCCATCGCCGTAACTGGGCGTTCGTAAACAAGCTATGTCCGCCCACCGACCCCTCTCAAACTGTCTCGGGAACGGTTGATCCCTAGTCTTGTGTAAGGGGGTGAACAGCTCTCTGCAGCCTGCTTTCAATGGCCGCTCGTTTTTCGTTGTGGTAGGTAACGCATAGCGGTGCTGTTCTTCTTCAGTAGTTATAGACGAGGTTTCGGTAGTAGTGAACGAGCGATCATGGATCGTTGCAGTGTTGCGGACAACCCAACTCCATCGATTGCGTCCGATCGCATAGTCGTACACGCAAGTTCAACCACTACCATGTCGTCGTGGTTTTAGTCTTTGGCGTCTAAAGAGTTTTGAACTACCTCTCGGAAAAGACTTATGTCGCCAACAACATACCGCAACCCAGCCTTATTGAAACCAACATTCTCTCCTCCCTCTGGAAAGTACCACTTCAGGGGGGGGGGGCGGGGTATCCCATAGATGCTTAGGATAGCATCGGTTAGCGCATTTGTAACTTTATAATCTTTATGACCACACGATCATTGTGCATGAATAGTAGATGTCAAGTGCACTAAAACGGTTGGCCACTTGTTGCTTATGAGTGCGCTGGCGTGCAGCGGATATCAACTTCCAGGTTCACAGACCACCTTAAAAGGCTTGTTTGCCAGTAGCCTAGAAGGCTAATGGGTCAGCAAGTCAAGTTCTTAGGCACATCATCGCCACGTCCAGGTATTGTACGCTTTGAACTAAATCGTACTATCACAGGCATGGGCCATGAATACTACGTGAAAGACGATGAAATAACCGGTGATAGAGCATCCGACAGGCTAGCTGGACGTCTGCTGGATACTGGCAAATTGCGTACTGTCCACATTTATGGTTCCGTTGTTACAGCAGAACTTGTCGATGCTCAAACTGCTAGTCTCAACGATGATACTGAACAAGCTTTAAAAGAGGCGATAAGTAGTTTGTATACGCACTATTTGCCTGATGTGGCAGTCCCCAGCGATGAAGAGGTGTCTGCTTCAACTGCGGTTTGAAGTTGTTGCAGACATGTTGGGGATCGCCTTCTAAGGATCGCCTTCTAAATTGTTGTCAACTTCTGTTTCCTGGTAGTGTTCTTATTGTCGCGCTACGGGCTTGTCAGACCTTATCACGGATCGCCTTAAAACTGTTGCAGATCAAGGATTGCTACAGATCGCCTGGGGTTTGGCAGGCATCCATGTTGTTGAGGCGAGCGAATCCGTTCATCCGTTCACTGTATACCCCTCCAGGCATGATATCGCTCATCAAGAACCATAGTTCACGATCAGGTGTGTTGCTGTCGGCTGTTCTCAATTTGGCTTCATGGGCTCTTCGATCAGATAGGTAAACATCCCAATCGGATAGCCAGCTATTGATAAGTTCCACATCCGCAGGTCCATCGCCTGAGGTTGTTGTTGAAAGATTATTGGCTTTGGCACGTAAGTTTGTTATAAGGGAATCGATTTCGTTTGAGCCTTGACTAATGTGCGTGGCACGCTGCTTGAATGAATCAGCTTGTCGGGGGGATGGTAGAGCGTTGATTACAGAATGGGTTTGTATACAAAGTTCATTAGCCCACACTGCGAAAGCATGATCATCAAGTCGAGCTGGATTCTCATAGCGTGCCCATGGTGTGAAAGCCCACACCCAGAAAACAAAAGATCCTCCAATGAAAATTGCAGCTAGAAAACGGCCGGCTTTCGCGAGGTGGCTGTAATTTGCCATCGTAGCCTTATGCTGTTGCCGCATCTGTGTTTTGATCATTTTTGCTAGTGACCATCCACCGTCGTGAGTGTAGTCGGTCGGATTCGTTTACCTACTTGTGCTTCAATCATCTTTCGGTCAGCAGTTCGAACTTGATGACATAGGCTTAGGTTCGAGATGATGGCTAGGATCCTTCTATCAAATGGGTGATATCCAAGTCTCTAAAATCAGGATTGATCCAGATTGCTACTACTTGGCCAGGAGTCAGCGTAGCTCCAGCTGAAGGAGATTGCCTCCAAACACTATTCAATCCACCTGCAATAACACCATCGATGAATTGTGGTTCTAATATTTCGTCTACTGGTAAACCCGCTGCCGCCAACAATTGGCGAGCCTCTCCTGCGCTTAAGCCTACTACATCTGGCGCGGTGATGATAGCAGGAATTTCCGGTTCTACAGCCACTTCTAAAATTACGGTCGTACCGCTTGGCTGTAAAGACCTTGCAGCGGGGATTTGTCCGATGATTGTTCCTTCCGTGAACTCGGCAGTTTCGATCTCTACATAGTCTAATTTCAGATCAAGCACTGCGAGTTCTGCGGTAAGTACGTTTTCATCCCACAGGTTTCCTGCAAAATCGGGGATTTCCACTGCAACAAGTTCAGAAGGTATCGTAGTGGGAGTCGTCAGACTCAGGGGTGGTGGGTCTGGAAAATCGGTTGCGAGTATTCCTTTATGGGCGGCTAGCATTATCTCGCTCCAGATCATGGCAGGATAGCTTCCACCGGAAACTCTGATATCTGTTTTAGGTGGGACCATGGGTATTTGTGCGTTGGAGTAACCAACCCACACCGCAGCGGCACGTTGTGGTGTGTAACCCACAAAAGAAGCATCTACATAGTTCTGTGCGGTGCCGGTTTTACCTGCTGCGGGCCGATCTATAGCAGCTTTCCTGCCAGTTCCATTAGTGATTGCGCCTTGAAGTACGGAGGTGATTAAATTGGCTATAGACGGGGCGAGTACAGAAGTGGCTTTGTCTTCATGTTGGTATAAGGTCGTGCCGTCTGGGCGTAATATTTTCGTGACCATCACCGGGTCTACTCTCCATCCCGAACGTCCTATGGTGGAGTACATCGTTGCCAGTTCTAGCGTATTGACATCCTCGGTTCCTAGCACAGCAGCACACACGGGTGATATGCTGTGCTCGTCAGCTCCCAGTTTTTCAGCCATTTCCACAAATTTCTGTGGACCTATGTCAACAATTAGTTGAGCGTAAACCGTGTTTATGGAACTTTGAGTAGCCGTTGTGAGGTTTACATCAACAGGCATCTCTTTGGTAGAGCCACGTCCTCCACGCACAGTCCAAGGTTTAGGGCCGCATAAGTCGGGACGATCTATGACCAACTCGTTGGGGGCATCATAGGCAGTGCTTATCGGCATTCCCAATGTGAGGGCAGTGGCTAATGCCATAGTTTTCATGGCTGAGCCTGCTGGACGACCTTTCCCAGTAGCCAAGTTAACCTTGGCATCTTTGTCACTAGTGTCTTGACGGAAAAAATCACGTCCGCCGATCATGGTCAGAATGTGACCTTCCTCGTTTCCACTCATGCCGAGTACGACAGCTGCAGCGTCTGGATTTTGGCCCGTGTCAGGCAGTATGGCTGCTACGGCTGCCTCAGCATCTGCTTGCAGGTTTAAATCGATGGTAGTGTGTATGTCGAGACCTCCCTCAAAAAGCAGTTCAGTGCGCCGTTCGCGGGTGGATCCGAATCGTGGATTATCAAGAAACCACTGTTTGGTATCTTCTACAAAGTAGGCAGCTGGATATTCTTTTTCAAGAATGGGAACGTCTTCCACCAGCACAAGTGGTTGTTTGACAGCGTTTGCATATTCTTCGGCAGTTATGAGGTCGTTGACCAGCATTCGTTTCATTACTAAGTTGCGGCGTTTCACAGCATCTTCTGGGTGACGGTAAGGGTCGAGAGCTCCGGGTCTTTGGATGAGTCCGGCTAAAAGGGCTGCTTGTTCTATGGTGAGTTCGCTGACTTTCAAGCACACTTTCGATAGTCGAGCTGCGGGGGTTCCGTCACTTGAAAGCGCAGGTGATTCACAGTTAGGGGCTCCGAAGTATTCTCGAGCTGCAGCTTCAATGCCGTAGGCACCGTTACCGAAATAAACCCAGTTGAGGTAGTGTAGCAAAATAAAATCCTTACTGAAATTCTGCTCGAATCGTAATGCCATGAAAATTTCTTGAATCTTCCGTGTAACGGTTTGATCCCTACGATCAAGGAATACGTTACCCACGTATTGCTGGGTGATTGTTGAACCCCCCTGGCTGATAGTGCCGCTTGAAGCGTTAGAACGTGCAGCTCGCAGGATGGCTTTTAGGTCAATTCCAGCATGGTTGTAGAAACGCTCGTCTTCTATGGCTATTACTGCGTTGCGAACCAATGGAGGAACTAAGTCTATGTTGTCGATATCTGTTCGGCTTTGCTCGCTGTGCAGTTGAGTGATTATTTTTCCGTTGCGGTCGTAGATATGCGTTGTTTGAGGGGTTTCCAAATCTTGTACGTCAAAAGTAAAGTTCGGCACTTCATATGAGCAAGCAGCCCCTGCCAGCAAAAATGCAGTAAAACCAAAAGAAGCAAGGAATGTCCGTAGTCTTGATGTCTGATTGGGAAAAGCCATGAACCGTATATGCCGCATACGCTTTACCTCCCCGCGATCGTTTTTGTGGTCATGTTCGTGTACTAATATGGATGCCCCACCGGGTGGCGGAGTCAGACGATGGATGCCAATTCGTTTTTGTGGTCATGTTCGTGTACTGGTAGCCTTCAACTACTCAAATAGCCCTATGCTGGAAAGTCATGTCAGGTAATACTATTTTCGATGATTTGCGATCCAGAAGTCTCCTATACGACTATACCGATGAAAAGTCTCTAAAGGATTTACTGCTAGCGGGCCCCGTTACCTTATATCACGGTATCGATCCCACTCAAAGCAGCCTTCACGTGGGCAACTTGGTGGGTGTACTGTTGGCGAAGCGTTTTCAACAAGCAGGCCATCGGCCTCTACTCCTTTTAGGAGGAGCTACCGGTCTGGTGGGGGATCCCAGTGGTAGGACCAGTGAACGCAACCTGTTGGACGTTGAAACATTGAATGACAATATAGCCGGACTGCAATCTCAGCTGAGCGGCCTAATCGACTTTGATGGCACAAATGCTGCTCGCTTAGTCAACAACCTAGATTGGACCCGTAGCGTTACTCTTATTGATTTTCTTCGTGACATAGGCAAGCATGTAACTGTCAATCAGATGTTGACTAAAGATTCTGTACGCATTCGCATGGCAGGCTCACATGGAATTTCCTTTACCGAGTTTACCTATATGCTTTTTCAAGCTTTCGACTACCAGTGGCTGTTCAAAAATTTTAACTGCCAGCTTCAGGTGGGTGGATCAGATCAATGGGGCAACATAACCGCAGGCATTGATTTAGTGCGTCGGCTTGAAGGTCAAGCAGTGCATGGGCTAACTTGGCCGCTTATGACTCGAGCTGATGGCACCAAGTTTGGCAAGACCGTAGATGGGGCAGTGTGGCTTGATCCTAAGCGCACATTGCCTTATGAGTTTCATCAGTACTTTATCAACACCGACGATCGTGATGTGCAGCGTTTGCTGTTGCAGCTTACTTTATTGCCAGTGTCAGAGATAGCGGACATCATGGCCAATCACAGCCATGAACCCCACAAACGTAGTGCACAGGGTGTGTTAGCCGATGAAGTATGCGGGCTTGTGCATGGCCATGACACGGTGAAGTCGGTAAAACTTGCTGCTGAACTGTTGTTTGGGGGAACTGAGTTCACTGGTGAAGCTCTTTCAGCAGTGCAGGGAGTTGTGCCTGAGACCAAAATTTCAAGTTCGATTGTAGATGCTCTGGAACCTCTAGTCGACATGTTGGCTTTCTCAGGGGTTTGCTCTTCAAAAAGTGAAGCACGGCGCACAATCCAAGCAGGTGGGATACGTGTTAATGGTCGCCGCATACGATCAGCCGATGAATCCGTCACTCCAGTAGTTAGCCGCTTTTTGCTGCTTCAACGAGGCCGCAAGTTGCATCATTTGTTTGTGTTAGAGTAACTATTCGGGATCGTTAGTCTTAGAAATCGCTTTTTTTGTAATTTTTGTCTAAGGGTTGTTGTTGATATCTGTATTTCGATACAATGGTTTTTCTGCCTTGATGGTTTTGCATTTTGACTTACATTCATTATTGCATTTGAATTTGCAATTGCAGCAGGCGCAGCAAGACTGGTCAGAAGCTAGTACAGTCTAGCACAGTCAAGGGCTATCGCAGTTTTATTGTCTTCGTGCTTGTCTGATCTGGGTTACCTAGTAATTCTAGGTAACCTGTAATCTGGTCGGTGGAATTGTTTTTTGAAATCGGAAGAGACGGACGCAAAGCGAGTGCGGGTGTCGCCTTGGGCCTTGCGTGGTACATAGGCGATGTCTGTCAAAATATAAGGCTCAGTTAACCTACTGAGCCGCTTCGGTGTCTATAGACACCGAGTTGAGTCAATAATTGAAGCAGTAGCTTCAATCGACTCTCTAAACGCAGCAACTGTTAACGCACTTATCATTTAATGGTGAGAAACAGTTGTGCAACCGATTGACGGTTCCGGCTTTTGCTGGTGCTAGAAATCTCGACGGAGAGTTTGATCCTGGCTCAGGACGAACGCTGGCGGCGTGCTTAA
>JAPPJC010000011.1 GCA_028820455.1 Acidimicrobiaceae bacterium | reverse complement strand
GAAATGGTCCTGGGATTCGCTCAGCAATCCAAAAAGATCTTCACAATAGGACTCACCCTAGCACTACCAACCTGGATAGCACTCATCGGCGTACTAATCACCCTAGTGATCACAATCAGCACCTGAACACCAACCCACACCCTCCCACTACGCACAACATCGCTGAACATCCGCCCAACCCACCCCCAGCTGAAGCAAAAAGCCCCTAAAACCATACCAGTTTTGGCTATAATGGCCGGCAGTGGGCGAATTGCGGGCAGTCCGTTTGACTCTACAGGTGGAGTCACGCAAGCCGTTCGACAAGCATTAAGCGAAGCAGGTATCAGCTTAGATGACGTGCAAGAGAGAACAATAGTGGAAACTGATGCGGCTACGTCACTGCTAGTGGCAAGGTCGACGTAAATCACTGCTGAGCAGACAAACACAAGCGGTGGGGCATTAACCAGTGCGATAGCCGCCCTAGAGTAAACAAACAAGCCTAAATCAAATGGTTGGGGCCACAGCATTGAAAATGCTCGAGTATTTGAAATATCCAAA
This sequence comes from Acidimicrobiaceae bacterium, assembly GCA_028820455.1. GTDB lineage: Bacteria > Actinomycetota > Acidimicrobiia > Acidimicrobiales > Aldehydirespiratoraceae > JAAXHB01. Next base: position 3,494 of record JAPPJC010000011.1, on the reverse strand, counting down.
TTCCAAAAAACGTTTAGCAGTCGCTGGAATAACTGTTCTTATGGCCCTCTACATTATTGTCAATGTATTGATGATTGACTTGCGTTTATTCGTGGCTTTGACTGCTGTGGCAGCTATCTTCATGGTAGGGATGCGTATCTTGCGGGGCTTGGCACGGCCTGTCACTCCACCACCCGAGCCAGGACTACTGCGTAAAGTAAAATTACATTACCAATGCACTATCTGCGGTGCCGAAGTGCGAATGACGGTCGCTCCTAAGGAAGACCCAGACCCACCCCGACATTGTCAAGAAGACATGAAACTACTAACACCGATCTTTTAGCGCAACCTCGTGGCGGAGATCAGACCGGAGAACACCAAGCCAAGCCCCAACAGCAGCACAATATTCGAGGTGTCCCATAAAACGCCGATATAGTTGACGATTATTGTTGCCGTGCCTAAGCCTAGAAGGCCAAAGATCAACACCAAGAGCCAGACGGAGCTTTTCGGCCGGTTCACATAATCTGTGTGCGAAGATTGTCCGGGTGTGTAGTTGCTGGGGTGGGTGCCTTTAGGGGTCACACGACCAACTGCTGATTTTTTTGAAGGTCTCACCATCTCCTCAATCATACACCGATTAACCTTGAGAATAGTTCTCCCAATACCGTGATGGCACCGGGCCTAGCTGTCCAGCGTATTTCGATCCTAACACGTCGGAGCCGTAAGGATTGCCGGCAGGGGTGGTCATCTGTTGGAAGCTGATCTGACCAATTTTCATGCCGTAGTATAAGGTGATCGGTAGGTTCGCTACATTCGATAGCTCTAAGGTCAGCTGGCCCTCGAAACCAGCATCCACGAATCCGGCAGTGGAGTGTATCAGAAGCCCGAGCCGACCTAACGATGATTTGCCTTCCAGCCTGCCTACTAGGTCCACGGGCAAGGCCACCCGTTCTAAGGTGGCTCCAAGCACAAACTCGCCTGGATGCAGAATGAAGGGACTGTCTTCGTTGGCGTCTATTAGTGTGGTCAGGTCGGAGAGGTCGTTTTTCACGTCTATGTGGCTTAGGGTATGATTTCTAAAAACTCTGAAACTGCGGTCTAAACGCAGGTCGACGGATGACGGCTGAATACATGTTTCGTCGAACGGGTCGATTGCAATACGCCCTGATGTGATCGCTTCGCGTATTGAACGGTCAGATAATATCATTGCATCCACTCGTCTGGCCAGCATCATACTGTGGGTTTTCGCTATCAACAGGCCCTGGCTCGACTAGTAATACCATCATACCCACTCAACAACATTACAACCATCCAATGGTACAGAGCATAAAACCGGCCTTGCGCAAAGACTGTAAAAGCTACAAAAACCACTATCTGATAATGTTAAACGGCATATTCTGAAACAACCATGCAGATATGATGGTAAAATCGCGAATATGAAGTTTCGACGCATACCCGATCTGCCACCCTACGTTTTCACCATCATCAACGGTTTGAAGATCAAACAACGGCAAGCAGGCATTGATGTGGTAGATCTCGGTTTCGGCAATCCCGATCTACCATCCCCTGATGTCGCTGTTGAAGAGCTTTCCGAAGCAGCCCGCGATCCCAACAATCATCGCTACTCGCTGAGTAAAGGAATACCTGCTCTGCGTGAGGCTGCAGCAAGCTTTTACAAGCATCGCTTTAACGTGGAGTTGGACCCTGAAACCGAAATCATCAACACGATCGGCTCTAAAGAGGGTCTTACACATCTTATGTGGGTGTTGCTGGCACCCGGCGACACTTGCCTGGTGCCTACACCGAGTTACCCGATTCACGTTCATAATCCTTGTTTCCCTGGAGCCAGAATTTGTGGCGTCCCTCTCGCTGAGGGCGACGAGTACATTGAAAACTTGCATAAGGCCTGGCATGATACTGAACCCAAACCCCGTGTGGTGATCATTTCGTTTCCACATAATCCCACCACAATATGCGTGGACCTCGATTTCATGCAGAAGGTGGTTGACTTCGCGCAGGCTCATGACATTATCATCGTCCACGACAACGCTTACGCCGACATCGCTTTCGACGGCTATAGTCCGCCTTCCATACTTCAGATTGAAGGAGCGAAAGAGCATGCCGTGGAGTTCTATACGCTTACCAAGTCGTTTTCCATGGCAGGCTGGAGAGTAGCTTTCATGCTAGGAAACACTGAGGTGGTAGGTGCTCTCACAAAAATGAAAAGCTACCTCGATTATGGTTCTTTCCAGCCTATTCAGATGGCTGCCGCAAAAACTATGGCTTCGCAACCCGACTATCCCAGCGAGGCGTCCGCCATATACGAGGGCCGACGCAACGCTTTGTGCGATGGACTCAACAGCATAGGCTGGCAGGTTACCCCTCCGCAAGCCACAATGTTCGTATGGGCTGAAATACCAGAACCTTACGCTCATCTTGGTTCTGTGGAATTTGCTACTCAACTGGTTACTGAGGGCTGTGTCGCGACCTCACCGGGTGTAGGTTTCGGTGAAAGCGGCGAAGGTCATGTACGGTTCGCCTTAATCGAAGACGAAGAACGCATACACCAAGGGGTAGACAACCTGCGACAGATGCTTGATCTTTAACAGCACAGCTAGTACACCCCCACTACTAGTCTGTAGTATCTGACACCCCTCATAAGCGTGGCGATTTTGGCTACTGGGGTGACGGTGAAGGCGGTGCAGTTGATGGGTAGGGCCCGTGACTCCGCGGCCCAGACGACTCTGAGAACCGCGGTAGCGGCAGCGCAAGCGGTGTATGCCAACATGCTGCCAGGCGGGTACAACAACTACTCGGGTAAAGCACCCGTTTCTGGCGTGATAGCAGCTGCCAACCAAGCTTCGGTAGACTCCCTCAATCAGGAAGAGCCAGGAATCACATTCGAAACACTGACCGCATATCAGAGCACTAGCCTGGCAGGGACTGCACCTAAGCCTCAGTCAGTATGGGTTCAAACAATCGCTGACGCTTCAACAGAACTGAAGATGCCTGCTACTGCGATATCCGCGTGGACCAGCTCGACGAACAAGAATCCGAATACTCCTGGGGTGGCGATGCCTGCTGTGGCGGCGAGTACCTCGATTACCGCAGGGGACCTCGTACGGATGGGTGTGATAGCAGCTACGGGAGATAGCTTCTGTGTCATCCTCATAGGAAACGACTCACACGGACGGGTCAGCGGTGAAGGATGGCAAGCAACGTCAGAAGGAGCAAGACAAGCCGGTTACGGAGCGGATTGCGGAGCCGAAGCCGGTTCAGCCGCGCTTCCATTCCGTGAGATGCCTAAGACACCAGGGACGGATGCGAAACCGTCAGCTATAGTAGACGTAGCCACCTTTGGCGGCGGTAGTACTGTAACAGTTGCAACAGCGAAACAGTATCTAACGAACTAGCGCAACACTTGCAACAGCAAGGATATATCAAACGGTGTCGTAGAACTTGCCTCAAGGTGGCCCACACCTTGAGGCAGGGGGTGCTTCACATCAAACTACTAC
>JAPPJC010000061.1:21251-33700 GCA_028820455.1 Acidimicrobiaceae bacterium | reverse complement strand
TGTAAACCACAACCCCATCATAACGGCATTTAGTGGCAATAACTACATAATCCCCATTGAAAAGGGGTCTCGACCGGGCGGCCCCAGTCCGCCTCGTTTTCTGGCCTACCTTCAGGAGACCCTTGAGAAGGTTTCATTGGATTATCATCGGAGGGGGGGGGGTGGGTGTCATTTAAGTGACCTCGTTTCTCTGCTCTAAGCACTTGCCGTTGCGCGTTTCACTACCTGTTTTTTTGGGGACTATTCCTTAATTTCACTTGTTTCTCGATTTCAGAGTCTAAAATTAAGTGTTGAGTTGAATTTTGGAATCATTGTATTTGTTGGATGTGACTGCGAGAACATGACGCTGATTATTGCTCGTCCGAGCATAGAACTGCCACTTTTAGACAACATTGAAGCGTCTATTCAAAAATCTAAAGATCTGGGGGCTGACTGGATTGAACTGTATGTGCGCCGCACAGCCGATGGTTTAGCAGCGGTATGCCATAACGCTCACCTGTCTGATGGGCGCCCTGTTTCTTCAGTGCGGGCTGAGGAACTGCCTCCTTACGTTCCGAATTTGCTTGAAGTTTTGGAGGTTTGTTCCGATATGGGGGTAGCGATCCAGGTTAGAAATTTGCCTGAAGATCCGGATTTCGATCAAGATAACATTGCAGCATTGGCAGTAGCGGGTTTAGTAGGAGCCTATCTGGGTTCCGAACAGGTAGTAGTGTCTTCGTATAATATTGATGATGTCAACAGGGTTCAAGCTGAGGATCCCACAATACCGGTGGCTCTGGTTTGTGGATTCGTCGAGCCTGCTTGGGCTTTGCGCAGGGCCTTAGACCATGAAATGTCTGCCGTACATGTTTATGAGAACATGTGCACTCCTCCTTTCGTGGAGTATGCGCATGAAGACGGGTTGGAGGTGTGGGTTAGAGTTGTGAATGAAGCCGAGAAGATGGTTAAGCTAGTTGACATGGGCATTGATGGGATTGTCACAGATTACCCGGATATTGCTCGCGCTACGATCGGCTAGTTGTTCTTTTCTTGGCTGTTGCGCCTTTCTTGCCTAGCTTTTACGGTTAACCTACCTAGGTGCTCATCCAGTACTTGCTTAGGTGGCTACACCTTTTCAGGTGGCTAGTTATCCCAGCTTTCGCCTAGCACTGGTATGCTATCGAAGTTTTTCAGGCACTTTCCAGCACCGAGTACTACAGCCTCCAACGGGGCCTCCACTCGCTTCACCTGCACTGAAGTAGCACGAGCTAATCGTAAATCCATACCACGGAGTAATCCACCTCCACCTACAAGGTGTATGCCGTTCAAGATAATGTCTTGAGCTAGTTCCGGAGGGGATTGCGAGAGGCAGCTAACAGCGGAATCAACCATGGCACTCACAGTCTCATCAATGGCATAGCGTATCTCTTCAGCGGTGAGTGATGCTGTTCTCGGCATTCCTGATACCAGTTCACGTCCTTTGACTATGACACCTGTTTCGTAGCGTGTAGCCGCAGCAGAGCCGGCTATCCTTTTAGCTTCTTCAGCTGTGGGTTCTCCGATAGCCAGGTTATGTTCATCGTGCAGATACCTGCGGATAGCGTCATCGATGTCGAATGATCCTACTCTTATGGCTTCTAAAGCTACAACGCCACCTATGCTCAGCAGGGCTGATTCTGTAGTGCCGCCGCCGATGTCCACTATCATCGATCCTATCGGCTTGTTGATAGGCAGTTCAGCACCTATCGCAGCAGCCAAAGGCTGCTCGATAAGCCGTGCATCAGAAGCACCCGCTCGTTTCACTGCTTCTGTCACTGCCCGGCGTTCAACAAGTGTGATGGCAGACGGCACGCACACAACCACTCGTGTGCGGCTTATACGACTCACGCCTACCTGTTCAAGCAGTATCCTGATCATGTTTTGAGTGATATCGAAATCGGTTATGGCTCCCTCTCTGAGTGGACGTACAGCTACGATATAGCTTGGGGTACGTCCAATCATCCTTGAAGCGTTTCGTCCTACAGCAAGAACTTCTTTGGTGATGGTGTTGAGAGCGATCACCGAAGGCTCATTTAGCACCACTCCCTGGCCGCGGGCATACACTAGGGTATTTGCGGTACCTAAATCGATGGCAAGGTCACGAGGCACTGTTTGATGTGACGGATGTAACCATCTAATCCATGTGGTCAGTGGCTGGGCTACGGTAGGCCGTCATCTTCTGATGTTGGTTGAGTGTTGGTTGGTGTTTGTGGGTTTGGTTGTGCATCTGCTGTTATCTGTAGATCCGCTGCTATCGGCTGTACGTTTGTAATGCCGCTGCTTTGGTTTGTGGTTCTGCCAGCCGTATGTGGTGGCGTGGATTGGTTTGTGGGGCGTACATTTGAATGTTTTGTCTCAACGACAGAATTCAAGGTGTCCAAGTATGAGCCGCCTTTTTTGCGTGATACGTGGGTGATGATTCCCAGTAGCACAGACAGCAATGCGGCAACTAGCAATGCTATCAGCAACAATTCCGCCGCTCCACTCATTCCGTTACCTGTGTAGGTGTGGTGGATGTTGGGGGAGGCTTGTTTGGTATATCATGTGTTCCGTCTGTGATCAGCTGCTTTTGTCTGTGATCAGCTGCTTTTGTGTAGGTGTGGTGGATGTTGGGGGAGGCTTGTTTGGGCTTGTGTTCGTGGAAGTCTGGGAGACTGTCAAGTTTGTTGAAACTGCGGTTGCCGCGTCGGTGATGCGTCTAGCTCCTAATCCCCAATCTTCTCCTTCTTGCCAGTGTTCACGTTTCCAGATCGGCACACTTGATTTTAAAGCGTCGATACCTGCTTGGGCTGATAGAAAAGCGGTTGCACGATGCGGTGCGGATACAGCTACTATAACCGATGTTTCACACACACCAACAGCACCCACACGATGGAGCAAGACTATTCGCCCCAGATCGTTCCATTGGCAACGCATTTCATTGGCAATGGATTCAAAACGGAGTAGCGCCTGAGCTTCATATGCCTCATATTCTAGCATTACCACATTAGGACGTCCAGGAGAATAGTTTCTAGTTGTACCGTTAAACACTACGGTAGCCCCGCAGCGGGGCAGTTTCACCCATTCATGTGCTAATGCGACAGGAAGAGCCTGGTCGGTCAGACCAAGCCAGGTATTCCCAGATATAGGCGGATTCAATTCTCCGGGAAGCCAGTGAGTCATAATTATCCTATTTCATTGTGCTTTATGATGGTGTTTAATCCAACTTATAATCCAGGCGACAATGCTACCAGCAGTCAAAACAGCACCAACAGCAACAGCAGTCAGTATTTTGCGACGGCTCAATGTGAGGGATTCCCAACGTCCTGGATCATGTGAAACAACCCAGGCTTCTTCGTTGCTGTAAGCGGGAGTCCATCCTAGTTCGCGTAGGCGGTCATTGGCTATTATCCAAGAGTGTACAGTGTAAGCTACGACACCCGGCGGGGTAGGAGCGAACCTCCATCGCCAGCGTAGTGCATTGACTACTTTGACAACCATCGCAGGCACTCGCAGTCTAGCTCGAGGCCCTTCAAGTTCAGCAAGCTGGTCAGGAGGGATCCATCCGTCAGGGGCAACATTCAAGATGCCGTTGTAACGGGTATAAACCGCAGTTGTCACTGCAGCTGCTAGGTCATCTGCATGTAGATATTGGGCTGGTGGATCTCCGTCTGCTCTTATTTTGCTTCGTGTTGCTTGTAGAGCTGCGGCAAGATGTCCTAGCTGGCCTTCGGTGACCACCGCAGTGGGTCGTAATATCGTAACTGAACGGGACCGCTCAGAGCTGAGCTCAAAAAACAGTGTGGAGCTCTGAGCCCACTCCTGGGCTAGTTGTTCAAGGCTGTATTTTTGCATTACCCACCGAAAGTCCAAATTGGGACGGGCGGGCATATCTTCAGTCAAAGGAATCGGATTATCATGCCGTGCCCCGTAAACCATTGCTGAAGAGATCACTATCAAGTGCGGCACTTCTGCTTCAGCTAAGGCGTCAAGAGTTCGTCGAAACAACAGCAGTTCTCGTCCGGCTTCCACAGGGTCAAGAGTTGAGGCTGTGGCTGTGCTGGCTAGATGTATCACAATGTCAGCTTTTGAAAACAATTTCGGTAAATCTGCTGTTTGCAGGTCCACCTTTTTTGTGATCAACGATGCTTGTCGCTTAGAACTACTAGCTGATTCAGGTCGTCTAACCGAATTAGGATTCTCAGACATACCAGCCAGGTCAGTCATATCCTCTTTGTCGATAGCGGTTATGTGTAACTGCGGTTGATCTCTGTGCAAGCGGATATTTTGTTGAGTCTGAGCTAATTGAGCTACAACCCGCCGTCCGATAACACCGGCTGCACCGCTGACGATTACTCTCATTTTTGACATAGAATTAGCGATAACATCATAATCTTAAAACAACAGCACTGCAAATGCCCATTGCTGACTTATGCTTTTATATCCTATGCTTTTATATTATGAGCAGTGAAACATCATCCCCCTCAAACGCAGAAGACGACGGTTTGCAAGAAAGTTGTTCTGATATCGAAGGCGAACAGTCAAGCGGAGAAGGGTTGCACGCTGAAACAGACGAAGCACCACAGACGAACGACACCAACTCCGATGCTTCTCCTGACGACGCGTCTACTGATGAAAACTCATTCCACTCGAAAGCTTCTTCCGATGTGAGCGATCCGTTTGAAGAGCTGCAAGGACTTGGCGAAGACCTTGAAGAGAACTTTGTGGAGCTTGATGAACGTTTAGCCAATGAAGAGCAGCATCAAGACCCTTTTGCTGGTCAGTCCCTCCCCGAGCATGAAATACCTGAAGTCATTAGAAGGATCCTTACAGGGATAGGTGATATTAAAGTGGTTGAACTTGGACAGTTCAGATTTTTCAGAAATCCAGGTGGTGTTGACATCGGAGGATTCAACGAGATATTCAACGAGATGACACAAATGTTTCAGGATAATAGAGCCTGGAGCGACGATATCACCAAACAGGCTTACGAGCTTAGCAGAAACATAGCCCAACAAGGCCGTCCCGAACCGAATGTGGATCCGGTTGATCGTATAGCATTGGAACAGCTTGTAAGAGTAGCTGAGATGCGTGTTGCTGCTATAACCGATCTTGACGTAGCTCCCGGCCAGTTTTTGAAGATTGAAGTAATGAATCGCGCACAATGGGCTCAACGCACTGTCGACGATTATGAGAAATTTTTTCGCGCTTTAGCGCAATCGATCACTTCCGGGGTCAAAGTTGATGAGGATGGCACAGAAGACCCCATGAAAGTTTTGGTAGCTACTTTAGGCAGAGTGCTGGGGCCGGCAATGGGAGGGATAGCTGCTGGCACTATAGTCGGACGTTTGGCACAAAGAGCTTTCGGTGGTTATGAGCTGCCTATTCCACGTCTCGATAAAGCACCATTGATGTTGGTGTTTCCCAATATCGACAGTTTCAGTAGTTTGTGGTCGTTATCTCGAGATGATTTGCGGCTGCACGTATGTTTGCATGAGGTTGTATACAACAAGGTGTTCAGTATCAAGCACGTGCGAGATAAGGTTGAGGCTCTTCTGCTCCGCCATGCTTCTTCTTTCAATGTGAACGCTACCTATGTGGAGGAATTATTCGATAACGTTGATTTGAGCACGGGTCCGGAGAAAGCTCTAACTGAGATTCACGCTACCATGAATAACCCTGAGTCGTTGCTGAAGTCTATGCGTTCATCAGCTCAAGAGGATCTACAACCCGAACTTACTGCATTACTAGCGGCCATAATGGGTTACGTCGATTATGTGGTGGATAGTATAGGTTCCACACTTATCAAATCTTACGAACAGTTGTGTGAAGCACTGCAACGGCATAGAACGGAGCTGAGCACGTCAGACAGATTCGCGGAGCGAATGTTAGGCTTGGAGATTGATCAAAGCCAGCATGACAGAGGCAACGCTTTCATTAAGGGAATAGTAGAGCGAGCTGGCGAAGAAAGCCTGAAACGTCTTTTTGATGATCCATCCAACCTGCCTACACCAGCTGAGGTGGACGCTCCAGGTCTTTGGTTAGCACGGATTGATCTGCCATCTAGCACGGATTGATCTGGTATTTCGGTGTTGCCATGGTGTGGTTGCGTTTGTGGTGTCGGTGCTCATGCTCGTCGGGCATTTTGACAGTGCCATTAGGCTTTTCTGTATGAACGCGGTACTAGAGTCGAGCGACAAACCCATATGAATGATGCGGTGGCAAAACCTAAAGTGCTTGCTACCACTAACGTGCCAGCTTGGGCTGATAGTGGTATGAGTACTGGCACCGCTACAGGTACGAATGCGCCAATCACCCAGGCTATCTGCAGGCGAGCTTCAAATTTTGCGAAGAGACGGCCGTGATCGATTTCTGGTAAGTCGCGTTGCACAAGAGTATCGAAAGCGAGTTTACCTGCTGTGCTGGCTATTGATATTCCCGCAGCTAGGATTGCTAATCCTGCTAGTCCACCCAACGAAGCTGCCAGCAGTGATGCCCCAAACCCGGTTAACAGTGAGAGCAGCATGATCATTTCTTCGTTGACATAGCGGCGCAAGAACGGGGCTCCGCGAACTCCCACTAAAGCACTGAGCCCGGCTGCCAATGCTACCACTCCAAAATGCCAAGGTGGAGGTGCTGAGCTATCGAGTATGAGATTCGTGTAGGTGTCTATGTTGATGTTATGTGTGGCGGCTACTGCCGCACCTAACGCTGAGCCTGCTTCGCTGACATCAAGCTGCTGTGGGCCTCCCCGCAGTTCAAAAGCCAGCAGAAATGTCACAAGTCCTACCGCAGCTCGCAAAACTGCCATAGCTGGTATGGCCAGTAAGATAGCTGTGGAGTATTCTTTGAGTTTGCGCTGCTTTTTCATGCGTTTTTTCGTTAGATGTTTTTGTAGTCTTGAATGATGATCAGGCTTTGAGTGGCGTGTGCTCCGAGTACTCATGCGGGCGGAATTCACTATTGCAGTCTCCTTGCTACTGGCAGTGCTGCTGTCAGAGGTTTCTGTTTTTCCGGATGAGTGTTTCGTGTTGAAGGTTTTGGAACTTCTAGAGGTTTTAGGGAGCCGTGTTGCTAGCAAGGCAGCAAAACCGTATCCGATCAATGCTCCTGCAGCGGCCCAAGATGATCCTTCTATCCAAACGAGTATCGCACCTATGCCTGCACCCAGCAGGCTTGCCAGTGAACTCAAAAGAGCAAGCCGACTGTTTGCTTCTACGAGTTTGGAGGTGGTCTGCACGTAGTGTGAGACTATGGAGCTTTTAGCCACTGTGTAGGCCTTCTGCAAAACCAGCAGTGTCAATGCCTCAGGAAACAGCAGAAGTGTATCGAGATGTTTGATCATGAAATAGGCGATAACACCTCGGCCTATTGTTGTCAAAATGATCATCGCACGGTGTCCGCCTGGTATTCGATCAATGATGGGACCAAGAAATGGTGTAACCACAGCGAAAGGTGTCATAGTAAGAAGCAGGTATAGGATGATGCGACTTCGAGCAGCATCGGGGCTGATGGAGAAGAAGATCGAACCTGCTAAAGCAACAGCTATCACACCATCTGCACCCATGCTGACGGCATGCACCTGAGCCAGTTTTTGAAACGGGTTGAGCTTACTTCTCACTTCTGAAGTTGTTGCAGGTGGTGTAGTCCCAAGTGGGGCGGTTGTTAGACCCGACCAGGTGAACCGACTCGGGTTCCGAGTTGTTGCAGGTGGAATAGTTTTTGTCTTTGGCACTTCAAGTGTTGCCGAAGGCTGCGTTTGCAGCGGCTGGGTCGCTCCAATTGCGGATTTGTGCTGATTATCAGGTTTTGGAGTCTCGTTTTCTGTGCTTTCATCGGGTTGGTGGAGTTCTACGCTTTTACCTTGCTGTCGCTTCCGATGCACCGCTCTGATACTCGGTGGTTTGTGGAGATCCGTATTTTCAGTAGGTTGGTAGAGATCTTGAGGATAACTGGTTATGGTTGCGCTAACGGTTATGGGATCCTCTTCGGTAGTTGCCGGCTCTGACGAATGTTCACGGTAGAGAACTTGAGGATACCTGTCAGCAGCCTCTTCCTCACTGCGAGTAGAGCTATTGTTCTGGGGTTGCTCCTGTTCAGGCGGCATATCGGTTAACCAGAGTTTGTTGAGTCAGTCCTTTTAGAACGAGCTGTGGCCTGTTGCTGCATAAGGTCGTGAAGATCGACGTTGCTGTGCTTGACATGAGCATTGCTGTCTGCATAGCGAACCCAGACGCCTTCGCCTGTCAATGTCCAAGCTAAGCGGTTGTGAGTTAGGCAAGCGTCAAGTATCCGGCAAATACGTTCTTTGATGTTTTTGTCTTCTATTTGTACTAAAACTTCAATCCGGTGGTCAAGGTTACGAGGCATCAGATCTGCTGATCCTATAAAAAGTGCAGACTTGTTTGGTCCATTGGCGTTGGCAAAATAGTAGATCCGCGAATGTTCCAGGTAGCGTCCCACAATTGATCGTACTGTGATGTTTTCCGATAAACCCGGTACTCCCGGCTGAAGACAGCATTGGCTACGCACTATCAGATCAATTTGTACGCCTGCCTGAGATGCCTCGTAAAGCTGTTCGATCATCATAGGGTCAACCAGAGCGTTCATTTTCATTATGATACGTGGTGTGACTACTGTGGTGCGTAGCGGGCTTGTTGGGCCAATATCAGAAGTGCTGTCATTTGCAATGTTGATTTCATTTGCAATGAGACCAAGAAAACGCTGCCGCAGCTGCTCAGGGGCTACCATCAAACGCTGATAGCTGATCCCATGGCCGTAGCCTGTGAGTTGATTGAAAAGGCTTGCCAGTTCTTCTCCGATTTTAGGGTCGGCGGTGAGCAGGCCTAAATCTTCGTAGACAGTGGCCGTGTCAGGGTTGTAGTTGCCTGTACCTATGTGGCAGTAGCGTCTGATGCCGTTGGCTTCTTCGCGTACTACCATCGCTATTTTGGTGTGAATTTTCAAGCCGATAAGGCCGTATGCAACGTGCACTCCAGCCTGTTCCAAACGTTTAGCCCATTTAATGTTCGCTTCCTCGTCAAAACGGGCTTTCAATTCCACTAGAACGGCTACTTGTTTGCCTTTTTCGGCTGCTCTTATGAGGGCATCCAATATGGGGCTATCAGAAGTACGGTAGAGAGTCAGTTTGATGGCTAGAACTTTCGGATCAGTACAGCCTTGGCGGATGAATTCACCTACTGATTTGCTGAAGGACGAATACGGGTGATGCACCAGTACGTTACTTTTACGTAGGATTCCAAAGAAATTCGCTGGTTTTGTCTTATCCGTCTCTGAGACTAATAGTGGCTCGGTTACGCCTTTCCATTGTGGCCATTTCAGGTCTTCTCTAGGTAAGGTCGATATTTCAAAAAGGCCGCTCAACCCTACCGTGTCAGCTACACGGTACAGAGATTCAGGTTGCAGCTCCAGTTCACGTAAAAGCCATTCTACAACTTCAGTTGGAGCGGTGTCTGCCAGCTCTAAGCGTACGGCACTACGAAACTGTCTGCGGCGCAGTTCCATCTCTACAGCAGCGAGCAAATCAGCAGCTTCTTCATCATCGACGATGAGGTCTGCGTTGCGGGTGACGCGGAAGACGTGATATTCAAGGACTTCCATTCCTGGAAACAGCAAGTCCAGGTGTGTTGCGATCACATCTTCTTGCGCCACAAAACGGCTAGGCGGCTCGGTTTTATAAATGTTGACGTCTTTTTTATAAAAGCCGACGTCTTCGTCGTGTTCACTGACAGCTACCCAGCGTTTGAATATGCTTGGCACTTTCACTCGTGCGAAGCGGTTCTTTTTTTCGATGGGATCGTGCATCAGCACCGCTAAATTGAGTGACAAGTCCGAAATAAAAGGAAACGGATGGCCAAGGTCTACTGCTAATGGAGTAAGCACTGGCAGTACTCGATACTGAAAGTATGAACGCAGTCGATTCTGTTCTTTAGGTTCGAGCTGGTTTACAGTGGTGAGGTGGATGCCCTCGGTTGTCAAGGACGGGCGTATTCGTTGTGCAAAAAGCTGTTCTTGTTCTGCACACAATTTCAAGGCGATTTTGCGTATCTCAGTGAGCTGTTCAACGGCGGTTAGTCCGTCATGGCTGCGTTTGGTTATGCCTGCTTCTACTCTCTCTATGAGTCCTGCTACTCGCACCTGAAAGAACTCGTCAAGGTTTGAAGAAAAAATAGCCAGAAACCGTACTCGTTCTAACAGGGGGATCGTTTCGTCGGCTGCTAAGCCAAGCACGCGTGCATTGAAAGCCAGCCAAGAGATTTCCCGATTGAAAAAAGAATTTCTTGGCTTGTTCCATCCACCTACAGTTTTCCATTCCCTTGTAGATGCTGTTGGGTTGGCTTTTGGTGTACTGCTGGTCAAAGTGGATGTTGCAGTGGTTTTTCTCGGTTTTTCTGCTGTTGGGTTGGCTTTTGGTGTACTGCTGGTCAAAGTGGATGTTGCAGTGGTTTTTCTCGGTTTTTCTGCTGTTGGGTTGGCTTTTGGTGTACTACTGGTCAAAGTGGTCGTCAGTTTGTGATTCTTGGCGTTGGTGTTCTACAAGGAGGTCAGCTTCTCCGAGTTCCCAGTCCACAACTATTTGTTCACGAGCAGCGTCTCTTATGACACGTTCCTGATTGCGGCGGAATTGAGGATCATGCGGTGGTAGTAGCAGCAGTCGGGCATGCACGCGCCTATGGAAAGCGTTCATTGGGTCTTCTTCTCCGTATACTGCTCGAATGTTCCAGTGTGGAGCTACCGGGCCTTGGTAGGATACCTTGACCTTGCCTATTGGCCGTTGACTTGTTTCATCATTTGTGATTTCAGACGGTTCCATTGTTTGCCTCAGATGGTTTGGTATTGAAGATTCAGTTGAAGCGGGAAGCTACCACAAGCAGAGTTTTAATGGTAGGGGATGCACCAACTGGTATAGCTGATACCGCTGTTACGCTAGTTGTAGCCTAGTTTTCGCTGGCGAAGATTGTTGCAAACCACTACGATCAGCCACGATACCGCTGTTACGCTAGTTGTAGCCTAGTTTTCGCTTGTGGGAGCAGCACCGGAGCTGGCTTTGCGTGCTGTGTTTTCGTGTTGTGTGTCGTCGGGTGAAGCAGCATCATTTTCTGCACTGGCAGCAGTCTGTGTAGTGTGGCTTGTTTCTGTGGTACTATCATGTGAGCTGCTGCCGGAGTTGTCGGCTTCTATGTTTTCGGTTAAGCCTTTCTTAAACTCGCGTTGAGCCTGTCCAAGCGAACGGGCAAGTTTCGGCAATTTTGCTGCCCCGAATAGCAGCAGAATGATTGCTAAAACAATGCCTAGCTCGGCGGGGCCTATATTTGCAATAATTCCTATTGGCTCCATTTACACCTCGGATGTCTAACCTAGGCACTTGTAGTCTAACCCTAGGTATTCGGTACTTGTAATCTCACCTTGGTTGCTTGGTGGTAGCAGTGCCTAATCAGCGGCTTCCACGGTGCTGCCACTAGCAGCTTCTTCAGGTGATTTTGTTTTAACGCTGTATCCACACGTTATTTAACGGCGTGTTCCAACGGCTTGATTTTATCGTACAGGTTTTGCTTGGCATATGCTGCTTTTTGCTTGGTGTATGCTGCTGTAGTTGCTTGCACTGCAGTATCCATAGCTTCTGCTAGCCCGCTTCTAGGCTTGCTAATTCTGCTTCTAGGCTTGCTTCTTGCAGTGCTAGTAGTTCTGCTAGCTCTGGTTTAGCTGCTGCTCTGAGCGATTCTAATGATTGCAGTTTCGCTTTTGTTGCTTCTACTGTTGCTGTTACTGCTGTTTCTTCTGCGCTGGCAAATGCTGCTTCCAATGCTGCTAGCACTGCCTGTGCTTTTGCTTCTACTTTTGTTTCTTCTGCGCTGGCAAATGCTGCTTCCAATGCTGCTATTATTGCTGCGTATTCGGCTTCCACTGTTGCTGTTACTGCTGCTTGAGCTACTGCGAATTCTTCTAGCACTTCTTCTGCGGCTAGTGCTTCTATTTGTTCTAATTCTAGTGCTAATTCTATCATTTCTTCTAATGGTGCTGCGTATTCTTCTAGCACTTCTTCTGCTGTTGCTACGCCTGCTGCTGCTAGTGCTTTTACTTCTTCTGCTAATTTTGTCAAGTCTTCTGCTTCTGCAAATTGCGCGAGTAGTGCTTTTTCGGCTCCTTCTTCTGTTTGCGCTGTTGTTGCTGTTGCGCTTGTCGGCTTATTGTGGTCTGCCTCTCCTAGTAGCAGTCCTCCTACTACTATTAGAAGTATTCCCACTACCGCCGTTGCTATTGCCAGCTTCTGCATACTGCTATTATCCATTCTGCTAATTGCTTGTGTCGTTCGATTGTTGCCACCCATCACTCTAGAATCAATGCTTGATGCTTCGGCTATGTGTTTGGGTTCGCAGTCGTTCGATTGTTGCCACCCATCACTCTAGAATCAATGCTTGATGCTTCGGCTA
>JAPPJC010000061.1:0-21151 GCA_028820455.1 Acidimicrobiaceae bacterium | reverse complement strand
TGTTTGGGTTCGCAGTCGTTCGATTGTTGCCACCCATCACTCTAGAATCAATGCTACTATCACCTCAGGGGAGGGGGTATGCTGTTGATTGTCTTAGCGTTTGTTTCGTGGTCATGGTTTTACAAACCAGGTTTGTCGGGGGTGATCGTTACTGACTTAATCAGGGTCCCAGCGTCAGACGTTCTATAAGGCAAGTCTTGTGAGTTCCTTTTGGGTTTGGTGATTTCCTGAACACGACTACAATGATAGAGACCACAATGAAGAGCCGTTCTAAAAGCCATGTTCTGTGAGAGTTCCTTTTAGGTTTGGCGATTTTGTTGTTTCCGTAGAGCTGGTGGTGGTTCTGTAAGTAAAATGAGAAGACTACAAAATGGTGTGGGGGCAAGAGTTCGAGTAGTACTTAGTGGTTCATCGGATAGGCCTCATCATACGCGGGCTGATCCTTTTGATGGGCTGGCGGGTCCAGGTAGTGCTATGTGGGTGGTTCACGGGGATGTAGCAACAATAGTTGGTGGTCTGCGGGCGTTGTTGGTGCAGTCGCTTCATCCGTTGGCTGTAGCAGGTGTGGTTGACTATTCCGATTACCGTCAAGATCCGCTTGGTCGTTTGCATCGTACTGCCGCGTTTCTTGGGGATGTGGTGTTCGGTAGTGTCAATGATGCCAATCGTGCTATTGACGCAGTAAAGAAGATGCATCAAAAGGTTAATGGTGTTGCGCCTGATGGTCGCTCTTATGCGGCGAGTGATCCTCATTTGTTGAGTTGGGTACATTGCACGTTGATTGAAAGCTTTTGGCAGTCTCGTGTTCGTTATGGCACTTCTCCTCTTCCTCCTGGAAGTGCGGATAGGTATGTGGCTGAGATGGCTGGAGTCGGACATCTGTTAGGGGTTGAAGATCCCCCTACCAGTGCCGCAGAATTGACTTCTCGTTTAACGTCATTCATGCCGGAGTTAGAAGTCAACCATCAGGCAAGAGACATTTTGCGGTTTCTGCTCTGGCCGAAGTTGCCGTTTGTGGCGCGTGTACCTTACACGATACTTTTGGGTGCAGCTATAGGTATGCTGCCTGAATTCGTGTGCCAGATGCTGGGTGTGCGATTTTCGCGGAATGTTGATTTGATACTGGTTTACCCTAGTGCTAAAATTTTGTTACGCATGATGAGATGGGCACTCGGCCCTCACCCTGAGATCTCCGCCGCTGATTCAGAGTTTCAGTAAGACCTCAGCTGGCTTGGGACCCGGTGGTACTCAGCTCATGATTCCGGTTACCTTGACAAGTTTTTAACATTAGGCAGCTTGTTTCAGATAAGACCGCTCTCGATCATGGTTTCGGCGATTTGAATGGCGTTGAGGGCGGCACCCTTACGTAGGTTGTCGCCTGACAGAAATAACGAAAGGCCGTTTTCACGGGTTGGGTCACGTCTTATTCTTCCAACGATTGAAGGGTTGATCCCGGCTGCTTTTAGGGGTGTGGGAATGTCGTCCAGGACTACGCCTGGAGTGTCTTGCAACACTTCTAACGCTTGTGAGGGGCTTAACGGATGCTCAAAAGCGGCGTTGATCGTCAGGCTATGCCCGCAGTAGACGGGTACCCGCACGCATGTTGCGGATACCTGCAGGTGGGGTAGTTCAAGTATCTTGCGGCTTTCATGTCTTAGTTTTTGTTCTTCGGTGGTTTCGCCTGAGTTGTCATCCGCAAGAGAGCCTGCTAAAGGCAACACGTTGAAAGCGATCGGTGCCACAAATTGGCTGCCTGCTGACAGTTCGACTGCTTTGCCGTTGTATGTGAGCTTTGGTCCGGCAGTTCCTACGAGTTGGATTTGGTCGTTGAGTTCGTTTACACCTGCTAGGCCAGCACCGGATACTGCTTGATAGGAGGATACGACCAATGCCGTAAGCTGTGCTTCGTTATGCAGCCGGTGTAGAGGAGGCATAGCAACCATGGTGGTGCAGTTTGGGTTGGCGATGATGCCTTTAGGAGTTGATTCTAAGGCGTGTGGATTTACTTCAGGCACCACTAAAGGCACGTCCGGGTCGGTGCGCCAAGCTGAGGAGTTGTCGATCACCACCGCGGATGTGGCTGCCGCTTTTGGGGCTAAAGTTCTGCTGGCGGCAGCTCCAGCAGAAAACAAACATACATCCAGCCCTTCGTAATCAGCTTTGTCGGCGTCCTCAACTGTGATCGAACGACCCTGCCATTGAAGTGTTCTGCCTGTTGAACGGGCGGAAGAAAACAGCCGAAGGTTGTCAACAGGAAAATTGCGTTCTGCTAGCAGGTTCAGCATAACACCGCCCACTTGCCCGGTTGCGCCGATGACTCCTACATGCATAACAATTTTATCTCCTTATAACTTTCCCTGTATGCGTGTGTGGGTAACTTTCCCTGTATGCGTGTGTGGGTAACTTTCCCTGTATGCGTGTGTGGGTAACTTTCCCTGTATGCGTGTGTGGGCGCGCTGTTGTGCTAGCTGTTCGGTTCGGTGCTGCTCTAGCACTGATAGTATCATGCGTACACACTGGACATGTATGCAAATTTTTCATTGGTGAAAGGTGTTTTTCGGCTGAGGTGATTATTGGACGCGCTGTTTTTTATTGGAGGAGGGGGTGGTGATGATCGACTGGAGCTGTGATTATCATCTGAATGATCATCGCAGCGAGGCGCGTTCGTGAGGAGGCTTCTCGAGCTCGAAAGCGGAATGTAGCACAGCCACTGCCCGTTCAGCGTGTTCTGCTTTTACCACACATGAAACGCGAATAGCGGATGTGGAGATCAGTTCGATGTTGATTCCGTTTTCAGCTAATGTTTCAAACATGCGGGCCGCTACTCCTGGCGTGTTTTTCATACCGGCGCCGACGAGACTGACTCTAGCGAGATTATCGTATGTACGCACTCCGCTAGCTCCTAGTTTACTTTTCATCATGTTGACAACTTCACGAGCAGCGGAGAGTTGATCGATTGGTGACGTAAAACTTATGTCGGTCACGCCTTTACTGGACACGTTTTGTACGATCATGTCGACATTCACGTCTTTGTCTGCTAGGGCTCTGAAAAGCTGTGCTGCTATTCCAGGTCGATCGACAACACCGGAAACCGTTAGTTTGGCTTCGCCGATTTTGTGAGTGACTGATGAAATTATCACATTTTCCATGTTTTCTTCTCCGGTGACTATGGTACCTGGGGTCCAGGTGAAAGCTGAACGCACATGAAGTTTCACATTGTAAGTGCGGGCTATCTCTACAGCCCGCATGGCTGGTTTTGGGCACCCATTGGCTGTCATTTCCAGTAGTTCTCGAAATGAGGTCGATTTCATGCATCGGGCTTCTGGAACAATTCTCGGGTCGGTGCTGAACACTCCGGTAACGTCGGTGTACAGTTCACAAACATCGGCGTTCAATGCGTGGGCTAAAGCAACAGCAGTAGTGTCTGATCCTCCTCGGCCGAGGAAGGTGATGTCCTTATCTACCGACATTCCTTGCGAACCACCTACAACTGGGACTGTGCCTTCCGCGACTGCGTCTTTAATGCGGTTTGGGGTAATACGCAGAATTTTGGCGTTGGTGTGCTTTGTGTCGGTGACGAAACCAGCTTGACTACCGGTGAACGAAGCTGCTGGCACTCCAAGATCGCTGATAGCCATAGCTACTAACGCGCAAGCTTTCCTTTCACCTCCGGTGATGAGCATGTCCAATTCACGTTCGGGAGGGTTGTTTGCTACGTTAGTGGCTAAATGCAGCAAATCGTCTGTTTCGGAGCCCATAGCCGATACGACTAGAGCCAGCTGGTCGCCGCTTCGCTGACGGTGGGCCACATGGGCTGCTACTTCACGTATGCGATTGCTGTTGGCGACCGATGTGCCGCCATATTTTTCTACTATTAAAGGCATGACAGGTTAAGTATTCGGTTGGGCTGGCTTGTGGCTGCTTATTGTTTTGAAGGGAGTGATCTGCAGGTTTGTTGTCGAGTATTTGGTCATGGGTGCTCGTGTGACGTTAGTGTCGGGGTGGGGTCGGTGCGGTATTCGGCCAACTGGTGTGGATGTTGTACTTCTGGTGTGGATGTTGTACTTCTGGTGTGGATGTTGTACTTCTGGTGTGGATGTTGTACTTGATTGGCTGAGTGACAACTCTTGTGGGCTGGTGTTGATATTACACTGGTTTTGCGGAAGTGTCTGCTTGTGAGGATAATAGCCAAGGCCTGTGAGTATTTTACGAATTAGCTAGTAATTGTATTAAAATTTGTTTTACAGTGGGTAAATTGGGGTTTGTGAGTGGATCTGATGGAACTAGCGAGATCCTTCTACAAGTAAAAGCCCAGGTATCTCAAACGCGGCTAATGCGAGCGGGTATCGCTGCTGTGGTACGTCAACGAATTTCAGAACGCGAGGTAGATGAGCTGTGTTGCGTTGTTGATGAAGCATTGACTATGCTGCTTGCTTGTCCTGCTGTTGAAGATGTTTGGCTGAAGACTCGGTTTTTGTTGTCATCTGATCATTTTCAGATAGAGATATCTCGAAGTGACGAAGCTGAAATGCCATCTGAAGAAGTTGACAAGTTCAAACAGACTACGGCTTCAGCCAGTGTTGCGGTGTCGGTGAAACCTCAGCAGAGTTGGGTAAGCCTAACCAAGCAGGCTTGAATGGGCTTGAACGAATAAGCTTGAACATAGGTCAACCAAGCAGGTTTGAATTATGAGTTAAAGGTTTTGAATATGAGTTAAAGGTATTGTGGCCAATAGGCCAATACCAATAGGCCAATAAGAGTGTTGTGGAAAGCTGATTGGACTGTAGGGCGGGTTGAGGTTATAGGTGTGGGGTGGTTTGTAGCTGGTTGCGCGGTGTTGTGGTGGTAGGTGGGTTATTGGGTGAGTGTTAGTTGTGGTTGGCTTGCTGTTTGTTGTAGTCCATATTTTGATGCCGCATGCGTTGCATCTTTGAATTTGCTGAGGCTGGGACTCATTTGTGATGCTTGTGATGGTTCCAGTTTTGATGGTGTGGTGTGCTTACTTCGTTGGGCGAGTTGGTGTCGGGTCGTGTTGGGTTTTGGGTGTGTGTGTTTGGTTGGGGTGTGGTGGTTGGTGTTGTTGTGCGGGTTGGGTGGTTGTAGGTGTAGTTTGCCGTTGTGTGTGGTTATTTGCCAGCTGTTGTCGTGGATTTTGTGGTGGCATTGGTAGCAGACTAAGGCGAGGTTGTCGAGGTCTGTTGTGCCGCCTTGTGACCAAGGCACGATGTGGTGTGCTTGGCATATTGAGGGGTGGGCTCCGCAGCCGATGCAACTTTTGTCTCGTAGTTGTAGTGCTTTGAGTTGGGCACTGTTAACGGTACGTCGGGTTCTGCCGCACCATAGTGGCCGTCCCGGTCCGTTGAACAGTAGTCCGGTTATGCGTGCGTTGCACATGAGTCGTTCTAGCACTGATGGTGGTATGGGGTTGCCGCCTGCTATTTCGGCTATTCCTTGTCGATTGGTTACGTTCCTTGTTAGGGGTGTCTTTTTTCTTTTGCACCAGTCTTCTCTGCTGGTCGCACTGCTAGTATTGGCTGGGTTTGTTTCGGTGTGGTGGTGGTTGTTGGTTTCTAGGGCTGTTAGGTCGGCGTACACTAATATTTCAGCTGTTGGGGAAGACACACCACTGTTGCTATCGCTATTATCAACAGTGTTTTCTTTGCGGGTGTTGCTATTGTGGCGGTTGGAAGTGAACAGTTGTTCGAAAGCGTCCGCGCGGCATTGTTCAAAACTGCGTACATCAGTGTTGTTGCCACCGTTTGTCTGTCCACTGTCGTTGTTGTGATATGTTAGGCTGTTGTTGGTTTTGTGGTGTGAGGTTGTCGTCGTGTTCGGTTGCGCAGCTTGGCGTTGACGTTTTTTGTCTTGTTTGTATAGTTTCAGGGCTGTATGGTCGAGTCTGCTGCGGATTCTTGCTCCGGTTGTTGGGTCGAATTGTCCATATAGATGGGTCATCCCGTCGTCACCGTTCCAGATGCGTAGGTAACGTTGAGACCGCATGCGTTTGTGGTCTGTTTCCCCGCGGTCGTGTTGATGCTGCATAGTCCAAACCCGCGTCTGTTTGATGAACTGGTCTTCGGGCATCACTTGTGCTTGTTTCAACAACTCTCCATCTGCTTGCACTGCCTCAGGATCGGTTTTACGGCTCGCTTGGGCTAGTGCGTCTGCGTTGGTGAAAGTGATTTTTCCTTCTTCCAAGGCTTCACGCACCACAGGTAAACTACCTAAGGTTTCTGCTGTACGGATTTGTTTTCTAGCCTTATGCTTGGATATTCCTATGCTGTTACAAAGCATTCCAGCACCGCCATCGCCGTGGCTTTCAGATCGTGCTAGTGTTGCAGCTGTCACTGTTTGCAAAACTGCTAGTTTTGAGGTGATAGTTTTAGATTTGGTGAGTATTTGACGCATCTCCTGGTTTGATGCTCGCCCAGACTTGACTGTTGTGAGCATCACAGTGAGGTATTCTTCAATCTGATCAGCTGTTTTAATTAGCATACCTACAGTGTGCAAGCAGGGTGTGACACAACTCCGTCCAAGATGCTTCAAATCAGCAGGATTTCCCAGAAATTTAGAAAACATCCATAATTTATTGGTCGCTTCACTTATGCGCGCGATCTCAGTTGTTTAGTTTGTGGCTCAGCGATCTGGTCTAGTGTTTTATTGGTCGCTTCACTTATGCGCGCGATCTCAGTTGTTTAGTTTGTGGCTCAGCGATCTGGTCTAGTGTTTTATTGGTCGCTTCACTTATGCGCGCTATCTCAGTTGCATCCGTAAACCTCACAGAACGAAACAACTCTCAAAACCGCACAAACACCACATACGGGCAAAACCAGCTGCTATCTAGGTGTGTGTTTCGTGTGGGTTGTATGTTGATTGTGGGTGCAGGGGGTGGCCTGTTGAGTGTGTTGTGGGTTGTATGTTGATTGTGGTGGTGTGGGAAGCTTTTGTGGGTTGTATGTTGATTGTGGTGGTGTGGGAAGCTTTTGTGGGTTGTTGTGCGCTATAATGCCACGAGCACAGGCGTCCACAAGCATCGCCTATGAAACGTCTTGTTGTTAGCGGCCAGTAGAGCCGAATCCTTGGCTTCCTCGTTCTGAATGATCTAGTGCTGACACGTCCAGCAGGTGCAATTTTTCTATGGGTAACACGACTAGTTGGGCTATTCTGTCTCCGCGGCTGATTTTGAATTCTTGACTCGGGTCGGTGTTTATCAATAGGACTTTTATCTCGCCTCGGTATCCTGAGTCGATAAGTCCTGGCGTGTTGAGGCATGTGATGCCATACTTCAATGCGAGCCCACTGCGTGGAAGCACGAAACCTGCATAACCATTGGGAAGTGCTATGGTAATCCCTGTAGGTATCAGACAGCGCCCTCCGGCTGCTGACACTAAAGCATCGGTACGAGCTAGCAGGTCGATACCGGCATCACCAGGACGAGCGTAATCCGGTATAGGTAGGGCGGGGTCGAGGCGCAGTATTTCTAAGTCCACTGTTCGGCTTGCTCACTATGGATATAGGTTTTTCGGTAGTTGAGAGTTGAATGCGTGTGCATGCTCGTGTTGGATGGTTTTGAGGTGTTGGGTTCAGCGGTTTTTCGGTAGTTGAGAGTTGAATGCGTGTGCATGCTCGTATTCTGGTGTAGTTGCTGCTAGCATCATTATCGGTGCTTGCTTGGATTGATTTGGAGATGACAGGTCTTGACCCTACGCGTCACGCCATTGTTGAGATCGCTACTCTCATAACCAATGACGATTTACAGCTTATAGCCGAGGGCCCTAATCTAACAGTCTACCAGTCTCCTGAGGTGCTGGCAAGAATGGATGAGACTGTGCGTGTTATGCATACTCGAAGTGGGCTGCTAAGTCGTGTTGCGGCTTCCGATATAGGCATCGAAGACGCGGGCGAGCGGACGCTTGCTTTTTTGTGTAAACACATTCATAAGCCAAGGAGTGTGCCTTTGTGCGGCAATTCGATCGGTACTGATCGACGGTTTTTGGCTCAGTATTTGCCTGAGATCGAGAATTTCTTCAGCTACCGGTCGGTTGATGTGTCCACTGTGAAGGAGTTAGCCAAACGTTGGTGCCCTGAGGTGTACAAGGAAGCCCCGAAGAAAGCTAATTTGCATCGTGCTCTTGATGATATCCAGGAAAGTCTCGAAGAGTTACGGTGGTATCGTAGTACTGGTTTTGTGGGTGGGAGGAGTTGACGTATTCTAGGCGGAAGCAGGGGCGGTGTACCGTGTTTCCACGACTTCAACACCTGCTGGGCTGTCAGGTAGGTGGAGTTGACGTATTCTAGGCAGGAACGGGAATCCGCTTCTGATGAGGTTTTTGAGGTGGCTTCTAATGTGCTTCGCCTGCAATTGCCTGTGGGCATACCAGGTGTAGGTCATGTCAACTGCTATGCCTTATACGATTCCGATGGCGTGGTTTTAGTTGATCCTGGTTTACCTGGGGATTTGTCTTGGTCTGCTCTTCTTGCTCGGCTTGACAGTGCAGGCATACCCTTAAAGAGAATCCATGGCGTTGTTGTTACCCATTCCCATCTTGATCATTACGGCGGTTGCGTTCAACTTTTGGAGGAAACCAAGGCTACGTTGTTTGCGCATAGACTGTTTTCTGCTCGTAGAGCGAATAGTTTTTTCGGTGCTGCTTGTGGATGTTGTGGTGTAGCTGAAGCTTGTGGTGTGGGTGGACATACCTCGAATGCCGAGCATGATTTTGAAGACTCTCCGGCGGTTGAAAGGCTTGCTGATTCTTATGCAACACATGATGCCAGCCAGCCTAATCGGACTCCTTGGGGGCCATCGAGCTATTCACACCCCAGGGAATCGGTGAAGCAATGGGTTGAAGACAATGAAAGCGATACTGCCAAGCGGTTTCCTGGCAGATTTTATGCTCCGAAGCCTGCAAGACGGGTAGATGATGGAGAAATACTTCGACTAGCTGGTCGTGAGTGGCTTGTGGTTCATACTCCAGGCCATACTGTGGACCATATTTGCTTATGGGACTCAGTCGAGGATGTGCTGTTGGCTGGTGATCATGTGCTGCCTACTATAACTCCTCATATTCTAGGGATGGTAGGTGGTTTTGATTCGGGAGGGGATTTCAATGCGGGGGGTGGTTTTGATTCGGGGGATGGCTCTGCTGAGAATAGCAGCCGTGACTTGTTGGCGTCTTTTTTGGTTGCGCTTGAAAGAGTTGGGCGTTTGGGTGAGGCCACGATATGCCTACCAGGTCACGGCCATCCTTTTTCTGAATTGAGTGAACGTGTGCGGACTATTCGTGGCCACCATGTCGACCGTCTCAACGTTTTGCGTGGTGAATCGTCAGGCCTGACCGATGCTCCGGTGGAGGCCTTTATGCAGGTGCTTTATAAGCCGAAGGTTTGGGGGTATTCGGCCGCAAGCGAAACTTTGGCACATTTAGAATATTTGCGCTGTTCAGGCGAGGCTGAGATGCGTAGAGACCAAAAAGGTTTACTGCGGTATAGTTTGCGAGGGGGTGCGGGTAAAACGAGCCACGCTAGCCAGGTTTTCACCGATTAGCAGCCATGCGGTTGTTTCAGATGAGGTAGCGGAACACACCGCTTGAAGCATGATTTGGTGGTGCATTTCTATGGGGGCGATGTATTCTATTTCACCTCTTATTGTTTGGCGAATTGCAGCCGCCTGTCCGTTGGAGTTGTGGTTAAGGTCATGGTCGCTGGTGCGAGTAGCTTTGCTTGTGGTGGTTTGCTGTTCATCTGAGGTGTTGGGACTGTGTTTCAAGTAGGTCACTGCTTCCATTAGTGCTGACCAGTGGGCAGCATTGTTTGCGTGGTTCAACATGTCAAGATCAGAGTAACGCATCGACCATGGCAGGCGTCTACTGTGTGCTGGTATTGTTGTCGGCAGTAATAGTCGTGCTGACACTTTTCGTCCTTTAGCACTGGTACCCCAAATCTTGTAGAAGTTGTCCGGCAGTCTTCGAGGTATGCCGGTTGTGGGGTCAACATGAATCCATAACGACACAGCGTCTACCAGGCTGCCTTGGTCGCCGCGGATTTTTGTGCGGCGTTCCGCCCAACGTTTACCTAAGCCACTGCACCAGGTGGATAGGTTGAGTCGTTCGTGAAACCGGGGTAATGTGGTGATTTGGATGAGGGTGCGACGCACCAACCAGTCTATGGGCTGGGGATACTCAGCGTCTGCTGAGTCGTCTCGGGATATGTCTTGTAAGTAGCCTGCTAAAGCGTCAAGACGTATCTTCTTGTCTGAGGATATATCGCTGAAGCGAACCCGACGGGTGGTTTTGAACACACGACCAACCGTGGGTTGGGGTGTTATAACGGTTGCCCCGGTGTCGGCCTTTATAACGGTTGCCCCAGTATCGGTTCGAGGCTGGGATGAGCAAACTGTTTCAACGGTTTTAACGTCTGTCTTTTCGGGTTTATTCCTCAAACTGTTCGAAGAATTCAGATGCTACGTAAGGGCTGAAACGGATTCCGATTCTTTTTTGGATGACCATGTCGCATAGGAGTTGGCCGTCTATCAGCTCAACTGGTAGTGCTGCTCCACTGAATGCGCTGATAGCATTTTCAGAATATTCTTCTAAGCTCACTATTATTCCATGTTCAGCTCCTCGGGCTTGAGCATCGCGTTGGAAAAGTGTCACGTGATCGCGTCCTATGGGGTCGTCAGGTTCATTTCTATTGACTTGCACTGCGATTGTTGTTGACAGAAGAGGCGATATCGGGGCTGTTCCGATTGCGTCTACGCTATCGTTGTCGTCTTCATCGGAGTTGGTGTGCCTCAGTTCGAGTTCAAACGTGCCTAAAACATTCAGCACGAATTGTTTAAGACCGACTGTTGTCAGTTCCCGAAGTTGTTCGTGCAGGCTCTGTTTCAAGTCGTCATACCATTCTTCTTCGTCTCCTAGGTATGCGCTTAGGTCTTCCTGAGTGTTTTGTGAGGTTGGTGTATTGATGCTCATTGACTCAATTCTTCGGATGTTCTGTCGCACTTTCTTTGTCTGTGGTGCTTTACTTTTTGCTGGAGGATGATGTTTCTTTTTCTCGGTAGGTGGCCTGGTTTTCTTGGTGCGCCTAGTTTTTTTTCTAACAGCCCTGGTCGTAGTTGTCTGCTTGGCTTTTTCTTTCTCGGTGCCTCTTTTGCTGGAAGCTGTTTTGCTGGTTGTGCTGTCGAGAGTGTCTCTCGTGGTTTCTTGAAGCAGTTCTTTAGCGGTTAGCGTTACATCAGTATCGTGTTCTTGTTTGGTAAGAGTGCGAGGGCGTAAGTGCGGTATATCTTCCGGGTGGAGATTTCGTTGTATGTTTCTTTTGGGTTCTTGCCTCTGCTGGGGGGGTCTGGGTCGAGGGGAGGCGGATTGAGGGGTGTCGGGTGGTTCTTGAGGTCGGGGAGGGGATTTGATATCTTGCAGCATCTTCGCTAAAGAGTTTTGTGCTTGTTTGTCCGGTAGTGATACGACCTCTAGGCCTTTGACAGTTATTTTGAGCCTGTTATCGTCGACGTTTTCTACTAGTTGTGCTTCTGTGCAGTATTTTCTGGCTTGAGTTACTTGACCCAGCAACATTGGACTGCCTGTGGCTTGTGTTATGGCTTGCATGAGCTCACCTCTAGGGTCAACTGCTTTTACAGCTGCACTTTCAATCTTCCAGATCGTTCCTGAGCCTCCGAGATCTTGAATGGCTTTCATCACTTCAAACATAAGTTTTGGATCGCTTGGTAATTCAAATTTTAGAGCCATAACATTTTTAGTCTAATCGTAAATGCGCGGAGTTTCAATCTAGCTGTCTTTGCCTAAAGATCAGTCCAGCAGATTAGGAGAAAATTCTATTCAAGGTTGTGCAACTTGTGGCAGGTCTGTCAGTTAGTTGTTGTCGGGTATCAGTTCCACATCGACGATGCCAGGCCAGGGTTTTATTTGGCGTGCGAGCAGTGGGTAGTCTTTGCGCATGGGGTTGCCCTCGAACTCCCCGGGCAAGTAGAGGTGACGCAAGCCTGGATGGCCGTCGAAGTTTATGCCGAACATTTCCCATGCTTCACGTTCGTGCCAGTTGGCTCCAGGGTATATTGACACCCAGCTGGGGGCTTTCAGATCTTCATCCGGTAGGTCGGCTTTCAGTATTATCGAGTGGTGCGAATGCACGTTGTTGATGCGGGCTAGCAGCTGGAATCGGGTATCTCCGCCTGTGATGCCTGTTTCTATGGGGGTTGCCATGTGTGATGACGGGCTTGTGTCGTTGTGGGTTTCATTGTCGACTTGGGTTTGGGTGCCTGCGTCTAGTGTACTTAGGGTATTGTCGACTGTGCTGTCCATGTCACGCCCAAAGGGAGAGTTCATCCAGTCGATGGCTGACAGAAAATTGAAGAACTTGAAGTTGTGATCGTCTTTTAGCCATGATGCCATATCGGCCCATGAGTCTCGATGGACACGCACCCACAGTTCTTCATCGAATGCGTGTGAGTCTGCGATACTACTACCGAACTTGCTGTTGATATGTTCTTGCAGTGAGGTTGAGTCAGTGGATGGGTTTGTTGATTGGCCTGCTGGTGGGTTTGCTGTCATACTAGTTTGTCGATGCTGTCTAGTCGTACGTTGGTGTCTTGTTGTTCGTCTATGGTGCCTTGTTACCCGGTGGCTGTATTTTTTGCGAACGGGGATGCTATTACGATCCGACGATCAGCGGTTCGTTTTTCCAGCGTTTGCTCATGTCTTCATTTTGTATGCGTTCTTGTAGCATGACGATACCTTCTAGTAGTGCTTCTGGCCTGGGTGGGCATCCTGGTACGTACACGTCTACCGGTATGATCTGGTCGACTCCTTTGGTTACGGAGTAGCTATCCCAGTAGGGGCCGCCGCAGTTGGCGCATGATCCCATGGATATCACATATTTCGGGTCGGGCATCTGCTCGTATAGCCGTCTTATCGCTGGTGCCATTTTGTCGGTGACTGTACCTGATATTACCACGAGGTCTGCCTGACGGGGACTTGCTGGTAGAGGTATCACTCCTAGACGCATCACGTCGTAGCGGGGTGAACCGAAAGCCGCTCCCATCTCAATGGCGCAACATGCTAATCCCCATTGGTATACCCATAGGGAGTATTTACGGCTCATGTTGAGTAGTGACGACAAAGGCTTTGGGATTTTGCCAGCTTCTACTAGTCCCATATTGTCTTTGTTGCTCCTCGTTCGCGTGCCGTATGTTGGTGGTTTGTTTTGTTTGCCGGTGGTTTGTCGTATGTTGGTGGTTTGTTTTGCGATTGTTTTACTCGTTGGTGATGAAGATGCCTGGGTATGACTGTTGTGTAAAACTGTCTCAGTTTAAATCCATCTCAGCATGCCTTTGCGCCAAGCGTAGAACAGGCCTAGCAGCAGGATGAAAATGAAGATCGACATTTCCACAAGGCCAAAAAGGCCGTAGGTCTCTAGTCGAGCGGCCCACGGAAAGATAAACACGGCTTCCACGTCGAACAACACAAACAGCAATGCGAACACGTAGTAACGTATGTTTGCCTGCGACCACATGTTGCCTACCGGGTCGACTCCTGACTCGTAGTTTTCTGTTTTATCCAAGGTAGGACGAGACGGGCGCAGGATTCTGCTTACACCGAGCAGTGCACCGACAAAGCCAGCACCTAACAACCCAAAAATCCCTACTGTGAGGTATGTGCGCAAAAATTCCGACATTATCGGTGAGTTTATAGGATAAAGTCTTATTTCGGTCGCAGTATGCTCGTCGAGCTCTCTTGTGTGAATGGAATTTACGCGGTTATTGTGTAGATCATCACGGGGATGTCCATATCCTTTTAAAGTTTAACGTTGTTATTGTGGCAAGCACAGTTAATACTGCTATAGGGTCACCACTGGGTCCGTGTACGCTGGGTGTACGCTGGTTTCGCTGGCGTATAGGGGGGTGTCTGGATAGCGCGGTCACCACTGGGTCCGTGTACGCTGGTTTCGCTGTCTGCTGTTGCCGGTTAGCCGAATTCAAAAGCCAACGCTGCGGTTATGCCGTTAGGCGTTGTTCCTTGCTAAGATCAGTCAAGGGATAGTGAGTAGACGATGAACCACGGAATACGAACCACGGAATACCTAGCATTCCAACCAGTCGGCGAGTGTGGTCGTGTAGAGGGATAGTGAGTAGACGATGAACCACGGAATACGAACCACGGAATACCTAGCATTCCAACCAGTCGGCGAGTGTGGTCGTGTAGAGGGATAGTGAGTAGACGATGAACCACGGAATACCTAACGAACTTATTAGGCCTGTGGTGTACATGGTGTGTACGGGCAATGCTGCACGGTCGCCTATGGCTGCGGCCATGCTGAGGGCTTTAGACACTGCTGGCAAGCTCGACATTCGTAGTGCAGGTATTCTGGTAGCGGAAGGTCATCCTATTGGTGCGCGCACTGGCAGGGCATTGACACGTCACGGGTTGACTGACCGCAGGCATCGTTCCAAGCAACTGCACAAGTCTGATTGTGGTGACGCCGACCTGGTAGTGGTTATGGAACCTAGGCATATTCAGTGGGTTAGGGTGAATTTACCTGAGATTGCTGATATTACAGGGTCGCTGCGGCGTTTAGTGCGTGACTTACCCACTCCCGCAGCAGTAGAACAAAAAGATAATGTTATCACCGCTAAAACTAATGCCGACACTGACAGCCCTTACACGAGCGCTGAAGTTTTAGACGCTGAAACCACCGCTGAATCTAAGGCTGGTATCAACCCTTCTGCACACGCTGAAGCCGTAAACGTTGAAGACCTCAAGAAGCGGATAGCAGCTCTAAAATTAGCAGACATCGACCCTGAGCCTTGGGAGGAGGTTGTTGATCCAGGTTTTGGGGTGCAGGAAGATTTCGACAGTTGCTCAGATGAACTGCAACAGTTGGTAGCGGAGCTATACCACAAGTTTTAAGTAGCTGTCATCGGCGGTTTCTATTTTGCATCCGCGTTTCGACACGTCGTATTCTCCAGCAAGCAAGACGTCAGCAAAGAGTCATCGGCGGTTTC
Source organism: Acidimicrobiaceae bacterium (assembly GCA_028820455.1). Classification (GTDB taxonomy): domain Bacteria; phylum Actinomycetota; class Acidimicrobiia; order Acidimicrobiales; family Aldehydirespiratoraceae; genus JAAXHB01. Next base: position 6,132 of record JAPPJC010000061.1, on the reverse strand, counting down.
TATTCTGCATCCGCGTTCGACACATGCACCGGGTTTCATAGCTGAGCAGCATTCAATTCTTGGGGAAGCTGCTTGAAATCACTCATTAAGTGCTGCACGAATCGTGGTCCTGTGTTCCACAGTAGGAGTCATGTCATGAAATCCGTATTGCGGAGAGAATTTTCGGTCATGCATGTGGAAAGGTTTTGGCTTACTATGGCAGCCATCGGGGGCATATGCAGCATTAGATTTATGGTGTGGGTCGGGCAGGCGGGATTTGAACCCACGACCTCCTCGTCCCGAACGAGGCGCGCTGCCAAGCTGCGCCACTGCCCGTGTCCGGTGGTTATGTGCTTGTCTTGAGTATTATCTCAGGTTGTTCCTCTTGGTAGTTGTTCCTTTTGGTGGTAGTTGTTCTGTTTTTGTCGGCTTGGTAGTGGTAATAAGCTTTGGGCACAACTCCGCTACCACACGAGCTAAATGAAAAGCCACTATTGGCTTAGTTAGCCATAAATCGGCACCACTTTGCTGGGCCAAAAATTCGTCTGCGGAACGATCAAGCAGCAATAATATAGCGCAGGGCTTTAATTCGTCGATTTCTTCTTTCTGTCGTATTGCCAGACAGGTTGCTATGCCACCCATATTGCCAATCTGCATGTCAAGTATCACCAAATGCGTTTTGGTATTTGCCATAGCGTCAAGCACATCCATCCCTTGACGCAGCCGCAAGAGGCTGTGATCTCCTTCTAAGGCAGAACGACATTCATCTGCCAGCCAGTCTGCACTGGTCACTAAAACAATGGAAGCCATAACAGAAGTTTAGATTAGCGGTGAGACAGTTCAGGGTGGCTACACGAAAATCCTTGGATGTGAGGTCGTAAATGACAGCAGTTTGGATTAGCGGTGAGACAGTTCAGGCTGCGTAAGGTATCATCTAACCATGTTAGAGATTGAGTTTGAGGATAATCCCGAAAAAGACGTTGCAGTGTTACGTCCGAAAGGCGATATCGATGCCTACTCCGTGGCAGAGTTTCGTCAAAGCTTGCACGAGCACACCAGCCGAAAACGTTTAGTTGTCGATCTGTCTCAAGTGATGTTTATGGATTCCGCTGGTTTGGGTGCACTGATTGGCAGTGTTCGTCGTATTCGTGAGCATGATGGAAGTGTGACTTTGTGCAGCAGCAGGCAACCCATCATCCGTTTGCTTCATACCACTGGTTTCAACCGGATCGTCCCAGTGAGAGACAACCTTGAGGATGCTATAGCAGCTCTTGACGAGAATCAATAAGCTTTAGCCGGGCAAGAACCAACGCTGATGACATAGCCGATGCCACGCCCTTTTTCGGGCGTTTACAACGGCTCTTAGTGTGGGTGAGAAGTTGTCGCTTGATGAGGATGAAAAAGGTTTTACTAGCTAGTTTGCCGGTGTTGGCGACGGCTGGTGTGATGGCTGGCCTTACAGGCGGATGGAATAGCTTTTTTAGAGGATTTCCGGTTAGAGCCGTCGCCCCTGCATATGAAGAAACAGCCAGCGTGGCCGCTGATGGTGTAGCCGCAGGTAGTGGTGATGCTGATGTTGTTGATGTGGTGGAGGTGGCAGGTGACCTGGACGGCATTCTTGCAGAGTTTATTCTGCGCTCTGTCGATGAAGCCGAGACTCGCGGCTCTCTAGCAGTGGTTTTGCAGGTTGATAGCAGTCGATCTACTATCTCCGACGAACAACTCGTGGTCTTAGCCGAGCGGATTGCCAATGCCAAGGTGCCGGTAAACATGTGGGTGGGGCCAGCAGGTGCCGTGGCCAAAGGAGGAGTAGGCCAGCTTGCAGGCGTTGTCGATGATCTATCGCTAGCACCCGGTTCGGAGTTAGGCATTTTGGGTGCGACAGTCGTGCACCCAAAGTACCTGTCTCGCAGTTTCACTAAGCATTATTTTCAAATGCAAGAACAAACGATCACCTCAGAAAGAGCCATTGAGATTGGCCTAGCCCGCCAAGCTCCTACTCTGTTGTTTTTTGTTCTTGATCTTCCAGGATTTCGCAGCGAAGTCGATACTACCGGTAGTGAGCCTGTGCGGGTGCCGGTGAGCAGTGTACGTTTTTCAAAGCTGCCTCTATTCCATAAGTTTATGCATACCGCGGCCAGCCCGCCTGTGGCGTATCTGTTTCTGCTGATGGGAATGGTGCTGTTAGTGCTTGAGTTTTACTCTGCAGGTGTGGGAATAGCAGGTTTTGTCGGTGCTACTGGTTTCATCCTAGGATGTTACGGATTGGCCGCTCAGCCTGTGAGGATATGGGCGATAATTCTGCTGACTGTGGCAGCGTTCGGGTATTGCGTGGATATTCAAACTTGCGTGCCAAGGGTGTGGACGGTCATCGCTACTGTGAGCCTAACAGCGGGTTCGGCGATGCTGTTCGACGGCGTGTGGGTGGGATGGCCTGCTTTTCTAGCTGGGACTGTCGGGGTGCTTGTTGCTATGACGGTTGGAATGCCTAGCATAGTGCGTGCCCGCTTTGCGACGCCTACGATCGGCAGGGAATGGATGATCGGTGCCTCAGGAACAACGTTAGAGCCTGTGAACCCCGAAGGGATTGTAACTATTGAAGATGCCAACTGGCGAGCTCGTGCTCATCGATCTACACCGATTCCAGCGGGTGAGCCAGTGCAAGTAGAAGCCATTGAAGGTTTAACGCTGATAGTGACTCCGCTGGAAGAGGAAACTTCTTGAGCAGTTAGCGGGGGAGGGGGTCTGAAGGCCCTACCCGTTGCGCGGTGTGCGCGAGGAGGGACTTGAACCCTCACGTTCTTTCGAACACAGGAACCTGAATCCTGCGCGTCTGCCGATTCCGCCACTCGCGCGTGATAGTGGTAGTAATGTTGAGAGTTTGTTCATTGTAGAGTTTGTATGCTATGTTAGCATCTAATGGCCTAGCTGGTTAGCAACGTTAAACTAATTTCTTATTATGTTGGATCAGTCCCCATCATCACATAAGCCCTCATCGTCATCCTCTTCGTCGTCTGAGCGTGCATCGATGTCTGATACTGGGGAGGGGGATGAGGGGATGATTGGTGGGTCATCCTCTTCGTCGTCTGAGCGTGCATCGATGTCTGACACTGTTTACGGTGGCCGCTATCACCTGCAGCAACGCATAGCTCTGGGTGTTCTTTCAGAGGTTTATTCAACACATGATTCCGAGCTCGACAGGCAGCTGGCCATCAAGATTTTGTCAGCTGATCTGGCTGACGATGCTGATTTTGTGAAAAGTTTCCGCAGGGATGTCAAGGCAGCAGCCAACCTTGATCATCCCAACATTGTGAGCATCCACGATTGGGGTTTAGAACATGGTAATTATTACGTTGTGATGGAATACGTGGACGGTAGCAACGCGGAGGATATGCTGAGCTCGGAGGGGCCTATCGACCCCGACAGGGCTGCTGAGCTCGGTGTTGCTGTGGCTTCGGCTTTGTCTAGTGCGCATGAAGCCAAAATCGTGCATCGCAACCTCACGCTTAGCAATGTGCTGGTCAACGCTGACAACGAAGTAAAAGTAAACAATTTCGGGGTTGCGGATGCTTTGGATCGTCTCAGTGGAGAAGAAGCCGCAAATTTTGAGGAAGCTCTACTTGAGACTGCTTCCTACTTCTCGCCGGAACAGGCTCAAGGAAGACAGCTTGACGGCCGTTCCGATCTTTACTCGCTGGGCGTGGGCTTGTATAAGATGGTTACCGACAAGTTGCCGTTCACGGCCGAGAATTCCACGGCTTTAGCAGTGATGCATGTAAAAGAACGTCCTATTCCTCCTAGGCAGCTGAGAGCAGAAATAGCAGAATCACTTGAAGCTATCATACTCAAACTGCTAGCCAAGAACCCAGCTCATCGTTACCCGACAGCAGCTGACCTGAAAGCCGATTTAGAGTTTTACCTTGCTGGGGCTCACAGCCTCAACCAGCAACCAACACGACATCAGAAGTCGGAAGCTTCCAAGGGAAAGGTTTCTGAGAGATCGGAAACCCCTGAGGCCCCCAAGGGAGGAGAAACCTCTAAGGGGGTGGTGACAGATGGGATACCACTACAAGCAAAAGAAGTGTCAGCACATACGGAGGAGATAGTACTTAAGACTTTGAACATGCAAGACGAAGAGGGCGACCCACAGCAAGCATCGGTTGATGAGGAAGAAGCATCAGCGGTTGAGCATCCAACCACCATCCCCATAGGAGTTGAAGACCATCCAGCACAACCAGACGCAATAACCGAGCCTGTCGCCGCAACTGTCCCATCTACTGCCGTTCACCCTCAGGAAACCCATCCACACCCTACCTGGCTCGGGCAACCAGGCTACTACGGCCCTCCTACCTACTATTACGAAGAGGCGAAAAGCTCTGGAAGCTGGGTGCGCACAGTTTTGACTGTACTCGCTTTACTGGTGTTGTTAGCGACTTTAGGTTATCTGGGGTTCAGGTTTTACAAAGAGCTCGGCTTGGATGACAACGACGTCACCGTGGAAGACAGCATGGTGGTGGTGCCGGATATCAAGAATTTCGACAGGCTGAATGCGGAAGCGCAGCTACGCAACCTCGGTCTTGATGTTAATTTGCGTTTTGTGGAGAATGCCGCAGTTGATGAGGATACGGTTTTTGCGCAAGATCCACCGGCAGGGCAGCGTGTTGAACGGGGAGAGCTTGTGACTATCACTGTGAGTAGGGACGAGTTGCATATCGTGCCGTCGGTGGAAGCCCATAACGTAGTTAAGGCCAGAGAGCTTTTAGAGGAAGCAGGCTATCGGATGCTGACCCTTTCGGAGGTCAGCCAGGCTGAGGTTGGTATAGTCTTCAACCAAGAACCGGCAGCAGGAGCGAAGTTGCGGCAGGGTAACGCGGTTACGGTGTACGTGTCCACAGGACCGGGTCTTGTGTTTATTCCTGATGTGCGTGGCTTGGCAAACCTTGAAGCTATCGAACGGCTCACCGATATGGGTTTCAGGGTGGAGGAACGCCTTGAGGTAGACTCGATCATCGAGAAAGGCCTTGTTATCGATACTGAGCCCACTGTAGGATCACCGGTGGAAAGGTCTTTTGAGCTAACGCTTATAGTGTCGGACGGGCAGCCACTGACACAAGTGCCAGACGTGTTGGGGGTCCGCTTCGATACCGCGAAGCTGGTACTTGAACGTGGGGGCTTTGTTTTGGGGCTGGTTTCGTTTGAAATTGTGGAGGCGGATTCCGCTGATGTGAGCCGTATTCTACGGCAATCCCCGGGCCCAGGCGAGGAAGCTTACCAGGGAACGTCTGTGGATGTGACAGTAGGGCTAACACCCTAGCCAATCGGTTAAGCTGGTAGTGGAGGGCGTATGAGCACTAGCAATCCGAAGATTGTTGTGATCGATAACTATGATTCGTTTGTGTATATTCTTGTGCAGTATCTTGGCGAGATGGGGGCTTCGCCTGTGGTTTATCGCAACGATGCTGTAACGTTGCAGCAGATAGTAGACTCCGAGCCCGACGGGATTCTGATAAGCCCGGGCCCGGGGAGGCCCGAAGACGCCGAAGTAAGCAACGACGTACTCGAAGAGCTAACCGGCAAAATACCAATTTTTGGTGTTTGTTTGGGATTGCAGTGCATGGCACAAGTTTTCGGGGGCAGGGTGATACGAGCCCCGCTAGCGATGCATGGCAAACTGTCGATGGTCAACCATGATGATGTCGGCGTGATGCGTGGTCTGCCAAACCCTATGAGGGTAACCCGGTACCATTCATTGATAGCGGAAAACGAAACACTGCCAGATGTTCTAGAGGTCACAGCCACCACAGATGACAATCTCATAATGGCTTTACGCCATCGTGAACATTACGTGGAGGGCGTGCAATTCCACCCCGAGTCTGTGCTCAGTGATCAGGGTCGCCTGATAGTGGAGAACTTCTTAAGAGCCTGTCAGCACTAAGCTAAAACAGCATTGACTGAGGGCATGTACACCATGAGAGTTCTTGCTGTGGCGGGTTTTGGCTGGGTTTTGCTGGTGACTTGTGTTTAGATGGCGGCTGGCATTTTGATGAAGATAGCGACTAGCAGTCCGATGAGTGCTATCCAGGTTGGTAGTGCTAGGCTGAGTCCTATTGTGAAGATCTTTTTGGATTGCTGAGCGAATCCCAGGACCATTTC
>JAPPJC010000014.1:21933-36691 GCA_028820455.1 Acidimicrobiaceae bacterium | reverse complement strand
GAACATCAGCTTCCCAAGCTGAGAATGCGAGTTCGATTCTCGTCATCCGCTCCAGGATATCAAGATATGCGGTGTCCGGTTTCTGTTTCAACACGTTTAAGCATTCGTACCTTTGTGCCATCACAAACCTAATCCGTTACACTTAAACTCGGATATGAACGTTCACCAGCAGGAGAGACAACGACACTCGGCAGACTGATGCGCCGGTGGGCATCAAACGGTCATGGCGATTGACTGAGTGACAACAACACCTATGGGCAGGCTGATGTTGCCAGTGGGACTCACACAACAGGAGGAAGACACCGTTGAAGCTGCAAGTAACTGTTTTGTTGCTGTGGTCGCTGTTTCCAGAAAAACTGGAGTTGCGGGCTAACAGCCGAGTGTCGGTGGTCGTGGGCCTGCGCTTATCGCTCTTCTGACTTCGCTCAGCTGTTCCGGTAGTTCAACGGTAACTATGGATTCCAACAGCGGATCTCCTCTATATAATCCCGTGCGGAGTATGGCGGGTAGCTGCTCCCAGTCGGCCAACACGTCAACGATCCTCTGCTCGACAACTTGCGCGTCCTGCAGTCCTACTGTGTTGCCACACCTATAGTTGCTCAGCCATTCCGTTGTATCATGTGACACGCTGTCTATTTCGTTGTTAATGCTGAACGCATCAACCTGTGTGAGGTTGTTGATGCCTGAACTGCCAACAGGATCAGCGTCTTGATTGTCAGAATCGCTGCCAAGGCCGTTTAAAAGCATAACCACAATTATGGCCACCCACATTGCAGCCATACCCAGCATCATTTTGCTCGTCCTGCTCATATCACCAGTTTAACAAAAAGCGAGCGCAGACACGGGTCTCCGTCTCCAACCAGCCCGCAGTTATCGCAATCGAAACCGCGATTGCCAACGTGATGGTGTAGAACCACGGCCTCCGCACCCGACTAGTCTGCGCGGGAAGGCGGGGCCAGTGCCAGCTATTGATTGAACACGTCGAACTTCGATGTGCGGGGTAACGAGGCCAATGTTAGCTGGTTTCTTTTGCTAATTGATTTGTTATGATCTCCTATCAGCTGTCCACTACAGTAGTCGCGACCTGGTTAATCGCTTCTGAAAGTTTCGATTCTTGTAATGCTGCCCGAATAGCATTAGACTGTTTGAGCTGTCCACCTTGGAGTGTCAGAGCCGCGGCAGTCGCCTCAGCTTGTTCACACAGAACTACCAGCTTATGGTGGGTGGAATTGTCGGGATCATAACGTGGTATGGGAACTTCTCTCCAGACGTGCTGGTCAAAGTGACGGTCAGATTTGCGAGCCTGGCGATATCGGTCTTGCAGGATGTCGGCATTGAGTAAGGCAACAAGATAAGCAGCTTCATCACCGCTAGTTGTGTTAAGTCGATAGCAGGAGTTGTCGACAATAACCGGGTTGCGAACACGAGTAGCTCGTAGCATCTGTCCAGATTTATTGTAAACAACTGTCCATCCTTTAGTAATAGTCAGCTGAGCGGTCAGTTTTCCTTGGTAGTCGATCTGATCGATCAAAGTTTTGGGCGTGGTCTGGCCTCGACCTCGCCAGTTAGCCCATTCTGCTTCGCTGTTCGCCCAATACTGTTCCGTTGCGGCTGGGTCTTGTTCTAGTTGATCAGCGGATTTTGTCAATGGGATGACACAAAGGGTTTCCGCTGACACTCTGTATGGTAAAAGGTTTGCAGAGAATATGGCAGGTTGCAGCCAGTGGTCGGGTATTGTTCCTTTGATTGGAGTAACGTATTTCCAAGGCTTCTGCCGAGAGTGACAAGCCGTTACCTGCACTCGTCCTTCTGTATTGGCAGGTTTGTGCGTGTTGACCATTATCAGACAGTGGGGGAATAGTGTCGCCCCGTTTCGGGCCAGGGGCTTCCTTGTTCTATCAAGATAGTCAGACGGTTGAGGATCATGTTGTATAGCTACCCGTTCTGCAACTAATTGCTGCACTTGCAGCCAGGAGGCTTCTTGAGGAATGCGAGTACTGGCGGTCAACACTGTATTGGTGTGATAGGCGGCTCGACAAGTGTACCAAATAGCCGATTTAGCACCGGTAAACGGCTGGGGGTGTATCTCTCCTAGATCTATAGTGCTAGCAGCACCTTGAGCTCTGTCATCTAGCCAGGATCTGAATTTCGTCCAGTTGCCAGCTTGGAGTGACCCATGATTGGTGAGCCATCCACCAGCCACTCCTTGTGTCTTTTCTCTCAAATATAGATTGTCACACCGTTTGATGAACAAGGCAGCAATGTCGAATCCGGTAGCGTTCCTACCCCCTGGCCACAGATGTTCGTTCCTTGCTGTCCGTTCGAGTAAGTTTTTCCGCTCTTCTACCTGAATATTAGACATCCGCACCCAGGGCGGATTAGCAACTATCCGGTCCACACCGATTTCTGACAGACGTATAGCAGAAATCCGATTGTAAGCATACCAAGCCCACACCCCGTTGCCTTCTTGTTTGATAATCTCCGCTAACTGGGTGTGGGCATCGCAGACTGCAACCTGATCGTTTTCGTTTAGTCCGGCAACAAGATGTGCAGCAGGTTCTTTGGCTTGTCTGCTGGCACCTGTGACTAGCTGGCGAAGACGTTGACTAAAGTTTGGATTAGCCACAAATCCGCGGGGAATTAGAAAATTACGACCACCTGGAGTATCAATGTTGTAGCCCATGTCGGTGGTTTGGAACAGACTGCCTTGATAGTAAACCGGTAGCAGCAACGCATCCGCTTGCCATACGGCTAGACTGTCGGTTCCCGCCGAGGGCATGGTAGGGAGTGCTCGCAACAATGACGCCCGGGCAATCTCAACTGCCACTGGGTGAATATCCATCCCGCGGACCAAACGGCAGGCAATATTAGCTCGTTGCGTGTCCGTCCAACCCTGATCGTCAAGATGGTCTACTATACGACGGGCTGCGTGATACAAAAAAGTGCCGGAACCGCAAGTCGGGTCTAATACCCCGATACCTTCCCCTTCTTCTGATGCAGCCATTGCGGTTGCACTTTCAAGCCATTGCTCGTCACATACTCGCTCCACGATCATGGCAGCCAGTCAGTCAGGAGTGTAGTACTCACCGAATGCTTTACGATGTTCGCGGTCTACAACCTCCTGATACATATCCCGCAACACATCTCGTGGTCTGGCCCGCCAGTCGAATGCGGTAGCGGTTGTGAACAACGCCCGAGTCCATTCTCTCCCCTGACTGGTGGCTGAAACCCAGGAAACGAATCCCCCGCCAATCTCTGAATGGCTAGAGTTGCCTAGCAAAGCAGCTATAACTGTTCGAGCCATAACGACCAGAAACGTATGTCTCAGGAATAAGTCTGTGGAATCTTCAGGCTTAGGAGCCATCCCTGATCCAGCGAGTAGGTCTAGCCACAAGCGAAGCTGAGTTTCAAACATGCGTTCATGCGTCCGTCCTAGCGAGCCCGAGCTGCGAGTGATTTGAAGTAGTTCATATAGATATGGACGAAACAGACTCTCATAGGGATCGTTGGGTATCGCGGTTTCTCTGACCCGGAATGCAGATATGGCCAGAGCCATCCCAGTATTTAGTGTTTGATAATGCAGAGAGTCACTCACTCTCAACACGATAATCTGAGTTGCTGCAAACACGTGCCTGTTAATGTTCATTGTTGGGCATGATAATTGGAGGGTGTGACATATGCTAGCTCAAGTTTGTAATACCTCTAACTAGAGTCATGTATCCCCTAATTTAAGGCAAACCAACCAAACCCCCTGGCTAGAGACGTTCCGGTGCTGTGACTCCCAGGATGTCTAGGCTTATGGCAAGGCCAATTCTGGTGGCTTCCACCAACCAAAGTCGTGCCTGGCGGACATCTTCGGTTGTATCCGAATGCAAAATTGGGCAGTCATGCCAGAATCGATGAAACACGCTTGCCAGTTCGCAAGTCCAGGTAGTTAGCCGGTGAGGCGATCTGCCTCCCATTGCTGTGAGAATCACATCGGGTAAAAACGCTAAAGAGCGCAGTATGTCCAGCTCGCGTTCATGAGTCAAAACCGAGAGATCGGCTTCGGCTAGGGGGATGCGCTCAATGTTGAGGTCAGCCGCTTTCCTCTCCAAAGAGCGCATACGAGCGTGAGCATATTGCAAGTAGTAGACTGGATTTTCAGCCGACTGGGTTGTTATCAGGTCAATATCGATTGTTTGGGTTGTATCAATCGATTGCAGCAGGTAGGTGAGTCTGGTAACATCTGCTCCTACCTCGTCGATCAGTTGAGAAGCAAGCACCATTGTGCCCGCACGTTTCGAGAGTCGTACCTCTTTGTTGTTGCGCCGCAGAATGGCATTCTGCCCTATTATGGCTTCATAGCAGGACGGGTCATAGCCGAATGACGCCATCGCTGCACGCATGCGTCCCACGTAACCGTGATGATCAGCCCCCAGAATGTCGATGACAATCCCACAACGTGAAAATTTCTCATGATGATAGGCGATATCAGGCAGAAAGTAAGTGGGATCACCGTTACTTCTCACCAACACCCGGTCGATATCGTCGCCATATTTGCTGGTCTGCAACCAAGTGGCACCTTCGGATTCGTAAACCACCCCAAGGTTCCGCAGTCGGGTTAAGGTTTTATCCATAGCCCCTCGTGCTACGAGTTCCCTTTCACTGGTCCACAGGTCGAATGCAACGTTCATTTTCTCCAGGGTTGCTTTCTGGTTTTTGTGTGCTCTTTGCAATCCCCATTCTTCAGGGTCCACATCAGCAGGCATTTCTTTAGCCCAATCGATAAGATACTCACCGTGGTAGCCGTCTTCAGGTGGGTTTTCGCCCCGGCTGCGCGCCACTAAAGACTCGGCATACAACTCAATTTGGCGTCCTCTGTCGTTTACATAGAACTCCCGAACAACGTTATATCCGCATCTTTTGAACAGGCGGCACAGCGAATCACCGTAAGCAGCCCAGCGACTATGCCCGGCATGAAGTGGACCGGTAGGGTTGGCCGACACGAACTCGACGCTTACCGTGCGGCCGTTTCCTTTGTTGTGTCGCGCATAGTTGTCGGTGTCGTTTTCTACGACATCACAAAGCACTTCATGCAGCCAAGTAGGGGACAAATGAAAATTCAAAAACCCAGGACCAGCAACTTCCACCGACTCAACATGTGGTATTCCACTGTCACGAAGCAGGGCTGCCAGTTTTTCCGCTAACCGTCGAGGAGGCTGCTGCAACATTTTCGCCATGACCAAAGCAGCGTTTGATGACCAGTCACCATGTGATCGATCTCGTGGTGGTTCAACCGCGATCTTAGACAAGTCGGGGTCTCCGCTGTTAGACCCAATATCAGTGCGTAGGTCGCCAAGTGCCGAATACAATTCGTTTTGTAAGCAATTCCTTATTTTCATACTGTGATCTTACTCATTCGTCTGGGGTTATATTCACAAGTGATCAGATGTGGAGTTTAGTTGTTGCCGGTGTTTTTTTGAGGTAGTGCTATTCGTTTTTGGTGGGAATCTTGAACAGTTCTATCGTTTAGAATCTGGCGAATAGAGTCTGTCAAGTCTGGTGGGGTGCAAGTGCTGGATTGCCAGCCTGTGCTGGGCTGGTTTGAGAGAGCATCGCCAAGGCTCAGCGGTGGTAACTCGTATGTTCCTTCCAGTTGTATGCGAGTCTTTTGTATCTGCTATCCCGAATATGCGCACTAAAACCCTTTTTAGCCGGTAAACGTTTAGCCGGTAAACGCAACCTTCTACACGCCCACCAAACAAACCCACCCACCACACACGCTGAAACAACGACAAAAACAAAAGAATACGCTACCAAAGCTGTGAATAACACCGGCCTCGGTATGTTATTTATCAACAGCGGATGAAATAATGAGTATTGGTCTAAGAAGCGTCCGGTAACGACTAATAGATAAATTACCAGTAACGATAATAACCAAAACAACACAACCAATACAGCGTAGCTCAAGGTAATCGCTGGTGCGCTACTCTTCACAAGTGTCGAAATCAGCACAGAGACAGCCGAAACAATAAAAACACTACACATCACCAAAGTAAACATACACACGGCACCAACACCAGCCACCGAAAAACCTCCATGCTGCAGAAGAAATAAACTCCAGGTAAGCATGGATATCCCGGCGGGAACCAAGATAGGAGTAATCGGAGCTGTAACCTTAGCCCACACGATGTCAAATGGTCGAAGCAAACTCAACTGAACAAGCGTCAAAGTTTGACGCCGATGCTCACTCACAATAGAAGTAGCCGCCAAAGCAGGTATCGCAAGATACACCATAACAAACACCGGGGGAAACATGGCTGCAGCTACAGGGTTTACATGTTTTATGGTGTTTAAGCGGCTGCCTGGGTCGGAATAATGCAAATAATGCAGAAACCAGCCGAGTCGAACTCAATCATCGTCCAGATGCAGTAACCAAAATACAAATGAGATATGACTGTTGCGGTTACAACAAATGGTTTTCTCTTATACCATCTAGACAGCTCCCGAGCAAACACCGGATTCTTGGCACGATCTAGCGTAAAACCTCTCAGCGAGCACTCATCAACCCTCCGTGAGATCCTCCGCTGTCTCAAACGTCATATCGCGGAGAGAACAAGCTGCTCACACCCGCCGGTAGTCGCCCACGGAGTGGACCTGTGCCACCAGCACATCCAACACGGTCTGACTCTCACAACCATCGCCCGAACTCTCAATACCACCCCCACGCGCATCTCGGAACTCGAACGAAGCCTCACCCACAACCTCACCGAACACTACCACCAACACCTCCAACAAATCACAGCCCCAGAAAAAATCGCAAACACAGGTTGTCGATCATAAGAGCATCTACGCGTTCCCCGCGACCTGCTGAGAGATCAGCCGCCGCAACCACAACACGAGCTTCTACCCATTTGACAACCGCTGTTCTTTAGCCGGTAAACGCAACCTTCTACACGTCCACCAAACAGACATCCCTACCACTATGCACGCTAAAACAACAACAAGCAAAGAGGTCGCGGCCCACACTAACGATAACGCAGCTCCCTCTTCATTCATCATAATCCGCCGCTCAATGGTCAATGCCCAAAGATGTCCCTGGCTATTCCAATTGATAAGCTGCAACTTGATCTATACCTAACGTCACCATATATATAGACATTACACTATATTTCAATTGGACGATGACTGTGTCAAGGAAATATCTAGAAGTATCTAATAGTAACTCATGGTCTGAACAAGATCATCCGTGCCAACAACATCTAATATAAATGCCGATGACACGATGAAAAATTTCGAGCCAAAGAACGGCATAATCATAATGAGCATACCGTAGCTCAAGGTAACCGCTGTTGCGCTACTCTTAGCAAATGTAGAAATCAATACGGAGACAGCCGAAGCAATAAAAGCTGAACTCACTATATAGGCCAATCCAAGTGATATAGCACTAGCACTAGGCAATAAAAACCTTTCATGCCACAGAGGTACCAAAGCCAACGTAACCACATAGACTCCAGTAGGAAATAAAATAGGAACAATCGGAGCAACAACCTTAGCCCATACAATGTCAAATGGTCGAAGCAAACTCAATTGAACAGGCATCAAAGTTTGACGCCGACGCTCACTCACAATAGAAGTAGCCGCCAAAGCAGGTATCGCAAGATACACCATAACAAACACCGGATTCAACGCTCTGAAAACAAAACTGTGCCAATCCGATAGGGTGATATCGTAGGTGACAACGAAATCTCTCGAACCCATCCAACCCTGTATGGTGACATCGTAGGGGAAAGAGGGGGTATGTCTTATAAAAACAAAAGCCACAAAGATGCAGTAGGCGAAATACGAGGCATATACGACTGATGTGATTATTGCAACAAATGGCTTCCTAATATCATACCTAGACAGCTCCCGAGCAAACACCGGATTCTTGGCACGATCTAGCGTAAAGAGATTCGCAATGAACATTCATCAACCCTCCATCAAGTTCTCAACGAGACCCTCACAAAAAGACTGCTGAAAACAGTATACCAACCCCCCCCCCTAACCCTAACTAGGCATCAAGCAGATAATAGCTTATCAAGCTAGCTAAAGAACACTGCTCGAGAGCAAAGCTTACTTCTATATTGGAAATTACTATTACCACGGAACGGATTCCAGTAGGTTAGTCGATCCCCCCCCCGAAAGCTACAGTTACGGAATCGAACCCAGCAAATTCGCTGATGCATCGAGAGCTAGCGAAACCAGCGGGCTAGGCAGCACACCCACTAGCAGCGTGACCACAACAGCCACCGAAACTACCACTACAGCCCCAATAGGCAGGCGTTCCGCCCCAGTAAGCGGGTCTCCCTTGCCAGCGGGGATCCCGAGCTTCAGAGTGGTCAGATGGGCCGCAGTAAGTGGACGCTCGAGATTGTCTCCCTTGCCAGTGTCAGCAGCCACCGGAATATCGCTATGGCAATCCTTCACAGTGTCGACATCAGATGGAATGCCATCATCAGCAGTAGCCGGAATATCGCTAGTGAAGTACATGGACACCACAATACGCAGGTAGGCGAAAGCCGTGATCACCGCACTCACAATAGCGACCACTGCTAGCCAGAAAGATCGAGCTTCCACTGCCGCAGAGATCACATAAAACTTAGACATAAACCCCGAAGTTAACGGAATCCCTGCCTGAGCTAACAGCAGCACAACAAAAGCTGCTGTCAACAGTGGCTTACGACTAGCTAAACCAGCTGCAGAAGCAACAGTTGCGGAATCGCCATCGCCGTCGGGGCCTGTCAGCAGACTCACTATCGTGAAACTGCCCAACGATATCACCGCATAAACAGCCAAATAAAACAAGACGGCAGCCACCCCTTCGTGCGAAGCAGCCTGCACCCCTACCAGCATAAACCCTGCATGCGATATAGACGAATATGCCAGCAACCGCTTGATATTGTTTTGAACCGTAGCAAGAATAGCCCCTAGTAACAAGGTTGCGGATGCCAACACGAAAACAGCGGGCTGCCAGTTGTGGGCGCGTTCACCCAACGCTAGCACAATCACCCTCATCAACGCAGCAAAACCAGCCACTTTCACGGCAGAAGCCATGAAAGCTGTGATAGGAGTTGGAGCCATCTGATAGACATCAGGAAGCCAAGCATGGAAAGGCACACTAGCGACTTTGAAACACAAACCTACCAGTAGCAGAGCCAAACCAGTGAGCAAGACACCGTCTCTCAACACGATGTAGTCAGCAAAAAAAGCGTTGATGCCGCTTATTCTGGTGGTGCCGGTGGTGGAATAAATCATAGCAATCCCGTATAAGAAGAACGCCGAAGAAAAAGAACCCAGAACGAAATATTTGATCCCCGCTTCGATGGACATGAGCCCGTGTCGATTTAAAGCCACCATCACATACAACGCTATTGAAAGCGTTTCCAAGCCTAGAAACATGACGATAAGATCATTCGCTCCGGTCATCACCACCCCACCAGCAGCCGAAAGCATCAGCAACACGTAAAGCTCCGCCTTTTTTATCTGTGCCTGCTCACAAAATCGAGGCAGAAGCAGTGCTACTGCTGCCACCGAGATAAGGATCACAGCAGCAGCGAACAGAGCCAATCCATCAGATGCGAACTCGCTGCCGAAAACAGCGATGGGTCCTTCGTCTTGTACTCTGAACCATTGAACAACGACTGTCACAAGACCGCCCACAGCCAACACGAACATCCATGCTGTTTCAAAGCTGAACAACCGTTTCACAGATGATGTTTTCATGGGAGATGACAAGTTCATCGGTGGCGGTATCAACGAACGGAACATTAAAAGCAGCACCGCCCCCGCTGTCAATAGCAGCACTGGTAGCAGACCAAGAAAATCAATGGAAGGCGTGACCACAGAGGTTGTTGAGTCTGCTACTGGCGACGTTTGAGCCAAAAAACGGGTCATCAGCTGCTCGCCTCCTCAGACAAAGAGGTGGCACCCACATTGGCCGAAACATTTTCGGCATCGCCGCCCGTGTAAGCGGCAGAATGTGTAGCTGCGGCCGCTAAAACCGCACCACTCGCATGAGCCGATAAGCCATCACCCGTATCAACGGTAGGCCTTTCCTCTGTTTCACTGGGTTCAGACCGTGTTGCGTCGGGCTCAGACCGCTCAAAGTTGGAGGCCTGCTCTTGTGTCACAGTGTCCATGTACTCTAAAAGAGCCTCCACGGCAGGTTCTATTCTGTCGATTACCGGCTTCGGGTATATCCCCATAAATAAAATAGCAGCAACAAAAGGTGCCAGCAGAAAACCTTCACGCCAGTTCACGTCTCTGATGTTTGTGTTAGCAGCTGTAACCGGTCCGTGAAACACCCTCTGGTAAGCCCACAGAAGATACAAAGCAGCCAATATCACACCTGCTGCAGCCACCACAGCCCACCAGCGGTGCGCTACGAAAGTGCCGAGCAGAATAAGAAACTCACCCACAAACCCGTTAAGCCCGGGAACTCCTATAGAAGACAACGTCACCATCAGAAATACAGTTGCCAACAGCGGAGCTGGCTTCTGCAATCCACCAAGCTCAGAAATCTCACGAGTATGACAACGCTTGTAAATGATACCCACCAGCACAAAAAGAGCCCCAGTGGATATCCCGTGATTCACCATTTGCAGCACACTACCCACAACACCCTGAACGTTGAATGAAAAAATACCGATCACCACGAAACCGAGATGAGCCACCGACGAGTACGCCACAAGACGTTTAAGGTCGCGTTGCATGGCAGCAACCACCGAACCATAGATTATTCCGACCACTCCCAAAGTCATGAGCACCGGAGCGAAATGCTGCGATGCTTCAGGAAACAAGTACAACCCAAAACGAAGAAACCCGTAAGTACCTAATTTCAGCATCACCGCTGCAAGAATCACCGAACCAGCCGTGGGAGCATTGGCGTGAGCGTCGGGCAACCAAGTATGCAAAGGAAAAATCGGCACTTTAACAGCGAAAGCCACAGCAAAAGCCAGAAAAAGCCAGCGAGCAGCAACGGTGGACACCGACGGCCCTTCAACGAAAGCCAGAAGATCGAATGTTACTGCCTCACCAGTGGCAGATGCCTGCAGAAACGTCAACGCCACAATCCCTACCAGCATAAAAGCTGACCCGAGCATCGTAAACAAGAAAAACTTGGTAGCAGCGTAAGTGCGGCGACCATGACCCCAACCGCCGATAAGAAAATAGATGGGAACCAGCACAACCTCAAAAAACACAAAAAACAGAAACAAGTCGAGAGCCAAGAAAACCCCCAGGCAGCCCACCTCCAAAAGCAACAACCACACATAATAGGCTCTAGGAGTGTGTTCCGCTTTAAGCCCGATGATGAGAATCGGAAATATCAAAGCCGTAAGCACCACTAGAAACAACGATAAACCGTCAACCCCGAGATGCCAAGAGATTCCGAAACGTTCGATCCACTCGTAACGTTCCACGAACTGGAACTGAAAAACATCTGGAACGACATCTGAATCAGTGGAGAAATTTGCGAACATCCACCCTGCTAGCACGGCAACCACAGCCGACACGACAGCAGCCACAGGCTTGAACGGGTTGTCTTCGAACAGACTACCGAACAAGCCGCCCCACGACTTAGGCAGCAATAGAAGAGCGACAGCCCCCGCAACAGGTAACATGACCAGAAAGGTGAGCACAGGAAAAGATGAAGACATTCTAACTTACAGACTCACAAATCAACCTGCAAAGTGGTCTGACTGATAAACCACACCAGCAGAGCGAAAAAACCCAACGCAATGAGCATCGCGTAAAAACGGACAAACCCCGTCTGCACTCGACGCAACCCAGTTGCGGTGACGCGAACCGTTTTACCTACCCCGTTAACAGCCTCGTCCACCACAACAGAATCGAACTTTGCAGCAAAACCGAATATTCGGCGACCGGGCCCGTCCATGAAACGGGCGATAATTTCATCGAAATAAAAAGCCTTCGCAGCAAAAGTCCATTCGAAAGTACGTGGTGACAAAAGCTTCTTCACATAAACAGCTGCAGCTGCAACAATACCCATCAAACCTCCAACAGCAGCAATCACGGCTAAAAACACCTTGGTTGCTGTGCTGACACCGATATGAGTTTCATTGCCGAATAGTGAAGGCTCCAACCAATGCCCCAAAAAATGCAGCTTATAACTGAAAGGCAGGTTAAGGCCACCCGCTGAAACAGCAGCGATTGCCAACACCACCATCGGCAGCAGCATCAGCCAAGGAGACTCAGCCGGACGTGAATGTGGCTCGGAAGGTGCGATGGTTGACATTTCATAGCGGGACGAACCATAGAAAGTCAAGAACACTAGACGGCTCATATAAAAAGCGGTGAGCACGGCCGTGACAAACCCCACACCCCAGAGAACAGGGTTGGCATCCCACACGTAAGCTAAAATCTCATCCTTCGACCAGAAACCCGACAGCGGAGGAACACCGGCGATAGCTAACCATCCCAGCATAAACGTAACCGCTGTTACCGGCATAAACTTCCGCAGGCCACCATAACGACGCAAGTCTTGTCGATGATGCATAGCATGAATCACCGAACCAGAACCAAGAAACAGCAAAGCTTTGAAGAAAGCGTGCGTAACCATGTGGAAGATCGCTGCCACGTAAGCCCCGACACCCACCGCGAGTATCATATATCCAAGCTGACTGATCGTGGAATAAGCCAAAACTTTCTTGATATCGTTTTGTGCTATGGCTGCAATAGCCGCCAGCAAAGCAGTCGCCACCCCCACCCAGGCGATGATATCAGTCGCAATACCATCAGCAGCAGCGATTATGGGGTTAACCCGTACCAGCAGGTAAACCCCGGCTGTGACCATCGTGGCAGCATGTATCAACGCCGACACCGGAGTAGGTCCGGCCATAGCATCAGGCAACCAAACATACAAGGGTATCTGGGCCGATTTACCGGCAGCACCCACAAACAAAAGCAAAGTAATAGCCGTTGCCGTAACAGCAGACAAAGAGCCGGCCTCATTGAAAATATCGGTGTAAACGACCGAACCCACCGCAGTGAACGTTAGGAAAATTGCCAGCATAAAACCCCAGTCACCCACCCGGTTGGTGATAAACGCCTTCTTGCCCGCAGAAGCGTTGGCCTCATCAGTGAACCAGAAAGAGATCAGTAGATACGAACAAATGCCCACACCTTCCCAACCCAAGAAAGTAAGGACGAGATTGTCGCCAAGCACGAGCACAAGCATTGAGAATGCAAACAAATTGAGATAGCAGAAAAACTTCGAGAAATCACTATCCCCATGCATATAGGCGATCGCGTAAAGATGAATAAGCGCGCCAACCCCTGTGACGAATAAGGCCATCGTCACTGACAGAGGGTCGACAAGAAATCCCGCATTCACAGAGAAATCGCCCACAGGTAGCCACTCGAACAGCGTTACCACCAGCCGTCTTTCCTCGCTACTGTGGTTCAGCAAGCCAAAAAATACTAGCACAGACGTGGCAAAAGAAGCCACCATAGCCGCGGTGGCTAACACTCCTGCCCACGGTTCGTCGATGCGCCGCCCGAACAACATCAGCAGCAAAAACCCGGCAAGCGGGAAAGCACAAATAAGCCAAGCGATATCAGTCATTACGATCTTTTGCCCCAAGTCCTAGGCTTCAGCCTCGAAAACTCTCGTCAGCCTTTAAACTCGTCAGCCTTTAAGCAATGACACATCGTCAGCGGTTGCGCCTGTTTTGAAACGGCTAAGGGCAACCACCAAAGCCAAACCGATCACTACCTCCGTGGCAGCCACTACAAGCACAAAAAACACCGCAACCTGGCCACCCACATCGTTAAGACCCGCACCAAAAGCCACAAAAGCCACGTTTACAGCATTAAGCATCAGCTCAATACACATGAACATGATCAGAGGATTGCGGCGCACCAGCAAACCCGTGAAACCGATAGCGAACAAAGCCGCCGATACCGCCAAATACCAGCTAGCAGACAACTCCGACACTTCCAAAACTATAGAGCATTGCTACTTCCAACATTATGAGGTATTATGAGACAACAGAGAAAACACAGCTGTAAATGTCTGTGATGATGATCGTATTCAAGCAGGCAGAAGCCGCTCCGAAGAAGTCATTTGACTGTTCTGAGGTTGCTTCAACCGTCCTGAGATTACTCATCTGAAGTCATCTTAACTTTAGATTTGTTTGAACGTGTAAGAGCGACCGCTCCTACAACAGCGATAGTCAAAAGGGCAGCCGTGATCTCAACTGCAAAAGCATGGTCACTGAAAAGCACTCGTCCTAGACGTTCGATATCCGTGATCCCACTATCAAGTGTTCTTTCCGAATCGAATTGAGGCGACCCCCCCAAAATATCGGAAGAAACCAAAAACACTGAAAACAGCATACTCGCCAATGCCACACCGAGTACTGGAGCCAAGAAACGCTGGTGAGCGATCGGCTCTACCTCCAGATCTTCGGTCTTATCCACTCCGAGCAGCATGATCACAAACAAAAACAAGATCGCAATCGCTCCGGCGTATACGATGAACTGCACGGCAGCAAGAAAATGCGCCTCCTGAAGTAGAAAAAGCAGTGCCACCCCAAAAAGAGTCTGCAAAAGAAACAAAGCGGCATGAACGGGATTGCGGCTGCCTATCACGCCCAGTGCTCCAACCACAGCCATAACAGCTGCCACCACAAAAACTATTTGAACCATCAGTCTTGATCCATCAGTCGGAGTCAGCCTCCACACTACCATCATCATCGGTAGCATCATGAAT
>JAPPJC010000014.1:0-21833 GCA_028820455.1 Acidimicrobiaceae bacterium | reverse complement strand
CCATCGCATCGTGTCATGCGCGTCGGAGTCAGCCTCCACACTACCATCATCATCGGTAGCATCATGAATCCATCGCATCGTGTCATGCGCGTCGGAGTCAGCCTCCACACTACCATCATCATCGTTGCTGTCAGAGTCAGAGGCACTCATGATATTCTTGGTATTGTTGACATTGGAGTTGTCGGCGATGTGTTGAGGTGGTTCAGCGGAGCGCATCCCATAGCCTAATTCTTTCGACCAAGACTCAACGCCTAAGTAACGGTGATCACCTGAAGCTGAGGTAGCACGCATCCAACCCGACGTGAACTCGTCTTCACCATCACGCCAATCCTCCCAGGGAAGCTGTTTGGGCTTACCGCCGTCATCCACTAGCAGCTCGTCCTTGGTGTACACAGCATTTTCACGGCTTGTGAAAGAAAACTCAAAAAGTTTGGTTTCGGTTATGGCTTCAGTAGGGCAAGCCTCGACACAAAGATCGCAGTGAATGCAGCGTAGATAGTTGATCTCATACACATAGCCGAAACGCTCCCCAGGTGAAGTGGGGTTATCAGGGTCGTTGTCAGCACCACGCACGTGAATACACTGCGCCGGACAAACACCAGCACAAAGTTCGCAGCCGATGCATTTCTCCATGCCATCCTCGTAACGGTTAAGCACGTGCCGTCCATGCATACGTTCAGGCTTGGAGCGTTTGGTGTCTCGTTTGTCTTCAGGGTTGAACCCCCCGCGGTAATCGGTGGTGACCTTGGGCAAAAAAAGCTGCTTGAATGTGACCATGAAGCCTTTGAAATAACCCAATTAAATCACCTCCTCATAGTCTTGTGGCACTATCTCTGACGCTGCAACTTATTGTGACGCTATCTTAGAAACCGCGCAGCTTTAGAAGCTACAACTTCTTGCGCCGGTAACACGGGTCTTACAAACATTATCTTGAATTATAATACCACAGTCAACAATCAACTGAGGGTTACTCTTGATGTGACTCCTCTTTTAGGGCCACCTACCGGAGTCTACCAAGTCACTACTGCTCTGATAGGCAATCTGCGAAACAACCAGCAGCGCGAGGAACGCAATCATCGGCACCACGAAAACATACACGAAAACAGTTGCGGAAATATAGAAAATGGTCGTGACAATATAAGGATCTCGGGTTACGTTCTATCGGCCAGGGCTTCAGCTCAGCAGCTGCACAGGTTGCAGACCCGCACGAATTTGCCTGTAACCCGTAGTCGCATCCCAGCTATATTATGTCTTCTGAGCTGGGCACGTTTTAGCAGACCCCGCTTGAATCGAATCGCCAGACACGCAGATGTCATCCATGGTACCAACTACACAGCCCCACCTGGTGGCTCTTCACGCAACCCCCGGCCACGGCTTATCACTGTCTACGACTTCAGCATGATCACACGACCGGAATGGTGCACAAAATCCGTGCGAAGAATAGCACCAACTCTATATCGTGCGGCAGCGCAAGGAGCTCATTTGCATGTCACCACTCGTTCTGATGCAGCACAAGCAGTTGAACTATTGAAAGCCGACCCGGCACGAGTGCATCGCATTCCTCTAGGAGTGCGAGCACTGGAAGGCGGTAATCCTGCAGCAGGCCGCAATCTGGTAAACAGCGAGCATTACATTCTGGCGTTAGGTGCCACAGAACCCCGCAAAAACTTTCACAGCCTCCCCAAAGCAGTAGCTGCCCTGCGCAAAGACATGAAACTTGTAGTGGCCGGCCCTCCTGGAGCCAGTGAAGCCGCTCTCACAGCAGCTGTAAGGGAACACCGGCTCGATAGCAGGTACGTTCGCTTAACCACTGTAGGCCAGCAGCTTCGAACTGATCTGATATGCGGAGCCACAGTGCTTGCCCACCCTTCACTCATGGAAGGATTCGGATTGCCTCCATTGGAAGCAGTCACAGTAGGCACACCGGTAGCAGCTACAGCCGTTGGTGTGCTCCCAGAAATGCTAGGACCACACACCAAGCTAACCCCACCAGGTGATGATGAGGCTTTTGCTGAACAGCTAGCCGAAATCGTAGACAACTCACCACCATCAGTCCCATATGCCCAAACGCGTATTTCTGAACTTACCTGGGAACTGACAGCTCAACGTCTAGCAGCCCTCTACCACAAAATCTCCACAACACCTTGAAGCTACGCTCACAGAAAGAAATCACGTTACAAGCCTTGAAAGCTCTAATTCGAAGGCTCTAAGAAAAGTTATCTGTAGGATTATGTTGCAGTCTCAAACACACCAGCTCTAAGCATGACGACAACAAATCCGCCACCACTCCAACCACCGTCCCAGGAAAACAAAGAACGCTGGTCATACCAGTGGAAAGAACTCCATGATGAAGTGATACTCACCGGATTATGCACAGGTTGCGCTGGCTGTGTGATCGCCTGCCCGCATGACGTGATCGGTTACACTCACAAACCAGGGGCTTATGTTCCGTTTCACCTTGAAGAAGCACTAGGCCCAGACGACTGCATCCATGGCCAGAAAGGCTGTACCTCCTGCACACGAGCTTGTCCACGTTTCCGCATGTGGGAACCAGAAGCCGACGACCATTTATTCGGGCGTCAACGCCTACCCGAAGAGATATCCGGCATCTACTCCGATATTCTGCTGGCACGTGCCAGCGACGATTACGTCTACGAAAAAGGCCAGGACGGTGGACTGGTGTCGGCGATTCTTATCTGGTGCCTTGAAAACGACATCATAGATGGTGCTCTCACCAGCGGCGTGGATCAACTGCCCGACGGCGAACCAGGCTGGAAGGCTTCACCTATGGTTGCCACTACCCGTGAAGAAGTGCTACAAGGCGCAGGCAGTCGTTACACCTACTCGGCCAACCCTCTAGCCTACAAAAAAGCACGAGAACGCAAACTCAACAGGCTAGCTTTAGTGGGCATGAGCTGCCAAACGTCTATTGCTCCGGTCATGTGGCATCGCAAAGTCGGCAAAGTGGGTAGGGCTATCAAACTCAATATCGGCCTTTTGTGCTCGAAGACTTTTGACGACTCCCTGTATGACGAGCTATTCAAAATAAAATACGGCCTAGACAGTGAAAACATAGCCAAAACGAACATTAAAGGCGTGTTTCAAATCTGGACGAAAGACGGAGACTACCACGAAGTCAATTTGAAAGAATGCCACGACTGGACCAGAGAAGGTTGCTTGACCTGTCCGGATTTTGCTGCAGAGCACGCTGACATCTCCACTGGCGGCATCGGAAAACTCACCGACTGGACGCTCACCGTAGTACGCACCGAACTCGGAAAAGCCGTGATCGATGCCATGACAGATGAAGGTGTCATCAAAACGCGACCTGGAAGCGACGACCCCGGTGCTATAGCCTTAATGCATAAACTGTCTGTAGTGAGTCGCCGCCGCTGGCCCGAGTGGGCTGAAAGTTCAGTAGCAGTAGGAGCACCCAAACGCAAAACCTGAAAACACGGCCGAACACGCAGCTTGGACACGCAGCTTCCAAAATTTGCAACTCTCGTAAACGTACTTGGCGATAACCATAAACACGAACCGAACACAACGAAAGATAACGAAAGGAATGGCTACCGATGAAAATTGAATTTTGGGTGGATCCTATCTGTCCATGGTGCTGGGTAACGGCACGCTGGATTGTCGACGAAGTAAAGCATGCTCGAAACTTGAACATCATCTGGCAACCGATAAGCCTGTTATTCAAGAACAACCCCGACCCAGGCACCGATTATCACAGGATATCCCGTTTCGGGTTGGGGCTTTTACGTGTGATGGAATCAGCACGCCACACTGAAGGAGAAGATGCTGTTTTCGACCTGTATTGGGAGTTCGGAAGACGTATACACCATGACAACGAACGCAGCTTTGACCCGGAAGCCTGCCTAACAGCCACAGGCTACCACATCGACCACGCTCAAGCTTTCAACAGTAGCAAATGGGACGCAGAAATCCGTAAAAGAATGAACTCAGGCCTGGTGTTGACCGGAGAAGACGTAGGCACACCCATCATCGCCCTCAAAAACCGTGACAATGTGAAATGCGGCTATTTCGGCCCTGTCATCACCCGTGTTCCACCTCACAAAGATTCGTTGCTGTTGTGGGATTCTTTGGTTTCCATGATGAATGTTGAAGGTTTCTGGGAGTTGAAACGCACCCGCACAGAAAGGCCGCAACCCGGCAAACGACCCTGAATGTCATGGTCGGGCGCAATCTTTGTACCCACGCCGCTGGTGGAAGCTGCCGACACCGCTGGTAAACGACCCTGAATGTCATGGTCGGGCGCAACTCTGGATTATTGGTTCGACTTTATCCCATATCTGCTGATTACTCTGCTCTTCTTGGTCATCCAGATCATTCGGATCAGGGGTTATCCGCAAACTTTCATCAAGAGCCTTGAATTCTTCAAATTGAAGCTCGGATCTCAGCCCGTCATACGAGCATTCACACAACCTATCCGCATAAGTGGAGTCCTTCAGCGCATCATCTGTGGTTCCCGCATACGACAACTTGCATGAATTCATGAAGTTTTTTCTCACTTTCCCGGTTTCTTCGGCTTCCTCCCAACTGGTAGGATCCGCACTAGACCCGCAACTAGAAGCTACAATCACAAAAACAGCAACCGCCAATACTATTCCAGTGAGTCGAAATCGGTTGCTGCCAGTCGCCAGCGTCAGCCGTTTCATTCTCATCGTTATCGGTTTCACACCTTCAAGACTCAAACTCTCTAGCTTTATATCCGCCGGTTTTTGGTTATGAGCTTCCATTTCTCCCTCGCTGGTCTACGATCTACAGCTATACGATAGCCTGCTGAAGCCATACTGTACTTGTTTCTTGACTTGCTTCTTGTTCTACCTGCGTATCATTTTACTGCTCCGGATGTGGTTGCAACGTCAACGTTTTGGCTCTGCCTAAAACAGCATCGAACATAGGCTTCGTCAAGCGGCCCGTGAAAGTGTTTTGTTGACTGACATGGTAGCTGCACAGTAAAGTGATATCGCCAGCAAGCTGAACCTCAACGCCGTGAGCGAACTTCGGTCGACGTCCCACACCTAGTATGTTCCACATAACCTGATAGGCAAAACCGCCAAGTGCCAACACCACTTTCAGGTTGCTCAAGGATTGTATTTCACGCTCAAGGTATGGTATGCAGTTATCCCGTTCAGCTGGAGTGGGCCGATTCTTTGGAGGGGCACACTTCACAGGTGTGGTTATCCATACGTCACTCAGCACAAGACCGTCATGTCGAACTTTTGAGTGGGGTTGATTAGCATAATCTGCGTGATGGAGAGCAGCATAGAGCCAATCCCCGGACCGATCACCGGTGAACATCCTGCCGGTTCGGTTAGCTCCATGGGCCGCAGGTGCTAAACCAACCACCAGAAGACGAGCATTGGGATCCCCGAACCCTGGTACACCTTTGGCCCAGTAAACATCGTCACGGTAAGACGCTCTCTTTTCACGGCCCATCCGCTCTCGCCACTGCACCAGCCGAGGACAAGCCCGACATTCAACCACTTCAGCTGCGATCTTCTGCAACATCACACAAAATGCGTGTCACACGCATAGTAGGTTAAATAGACATAGTAGGTGAAATAAATAGGAATAGTATACACGTGCCGCATGTTTGCTGTTTCATATGCCGTATGTGTGATATAGTAATAGTTAGAGGCCACAGAGTCTCATAGGCACATGATAATCTCATATAAATCTCATATAATTGGTTACCAATTGGCCATATCCTCCCACGATGATAAGAGAGCATGATGAGTGGTTCGTTTCATTTCGATTCAGTGGACCTGTTCACTATAGGCACCCTCGGGCCTCTAGGCCAGAGAGTATTCTATTTGCAATGTAGGTCAGGTGTCGAGTTGGTATCTCTAAAGTTCGAGAAACATCAGGCTGCCGCGCTGGCTGAATATCTTGAACGTGTTTTAGCGCAACTCCCGCCGGATCACGCGGGCGAACTTCCCGAACCTGATCTTGACCTACGTGAGCCCGTAATAGAAGCGTGGACCATTGGAGCTTTAGGTATCGCCTACGATGAAACAGTCGATCGCATAATGGTAGTTGCAGAAGAATACATTCCTTCCTCAGACTCTCTGGAGGGCGACCCCGACGACAAAATAGCAGCTTCAGCACGTTTTTCACTAACCAAGGCACAGGTGAAAGCACTAGTAGCACGAACCCGTGCTATTGTGACAGCTGGCAGGAAGCCGTGCAAATTCTGTCATCTTCCTTTAGACCCATACAGTGAAGGCTGGTGTCCTTGCCACAACTAAACAGCGTTCTCACCATCAACCGCTTACCAGCATCCGCCTGTTCGTCCATTACTTTTAAACAAACGACAGACGCAGTCTCCTTGCATGTCTCCAAGTCTGCAGCACATTCCGAAATCCCAACCGAGCAAACGCTGCGACTACTGCTAGAAGGTGAAACTCAGCTACGCGGGCGGCTACTTAGTGGCTCTAATGCCGTCTATCTAGTAGACTTACAGATGAACGGCCTCATCGCTAAAGCCATCTATAAACCCGTGTTGGGTGAACGTCCTTTATGGGATTTCCCACCCGATCTGTCATACCGCGAGCGGGGAGCGTTCCTGGTGGATAAAGCCCTTGGATGGAATGTTGTGCCACCAACCGTGCTAAGAAAAGACATGCCGTTCGGCTTAGGTTCTGTGCAACTGTTTATGCCATCTGATCACAAGCACCACTATTTCACAATGATTGCCAATGATCATCTGCGCCCCCAACTAGAACGAATCTGCGCTCTCGACATTGTGATCAACAACGCTGACCGCAAAGCAGGCCACTGCCTGCTCGACGACAATGGTGAAGTGTGGGCTATAGATAACGGCTTGACGTTTCATCATGATCTCAAGCTAAGAACTGTGATCTGGGATTTTGCAAACAATAAAATTCCTAGCAGCATTCAGCATGATCTGCAGCGGCTACTTGATAGTGGTTTACCGGATCAATTGAAGAGAACACTGGCACCAGTAGAACTTGAAGCCACCCTGAAACGCACCCGAGAACTATTGCTTGCAGGGCATTTTCCCACTATGAGCAGAAGTCTCGGAAGTCTTCCATGGTCTCTAGTGTGACCCAGAGTTCTTAGCCGGATAAGCTGGTCGGATAATTTCCGTCTGGACAATTGGCCAAACAGCTTGCAGAAATGAAAATATTGCTGCTAGTCAACTCGGCTGCATCTTCGGTAACAGCTCGCCGTCGCGTTGTGATACAAAAAGTGCTTTCAGCTGATCATGAAGTGGAACTTGCCATGACGACAAGGCGCGGCCACGCTGATCGTCTAGCCAGAGCCGCCGCGTCAAGAGGGATTGATTTGGTGGTAGTTCTCGGTGGCGACGGAACCTTGAATGAAGCAGCTAACGGGCTGGTAAAAACCGAGACGGCTCTTGCTGTGCTACCCGGTGGTAGCACCAACGTATTTGCTCGCACAATAGGAATTCCCAATGATCCAATCGATGCTGTAGGACATCTACTTGAAGCTTTAGCGCAAGGTGCTATCTCACGTATCAGTCTCAGCAGTGCAGCAGGACGCTATTTTCTATTCAATTGCGGCATCGGTTTCGACGCAGCGATCGTGAAACGAGTAGAAGAACACAGCATCTGGAAACGCTGGGCCGGACATCCTTTCTTCATATACGCAACGCTCAACACTTGGGTGCGTAGTCAGAAGCGACTGCGATCACCGATATCGGTATTCGATGACAACGCCACTTTGCTGGCACAAGGCAAGCTTGTAGTGGTGCTTAATTTGAATCCCTACACGTTTATAGGTAATCGCGGTTTTGATCTGGTGCCAGAAGTCACTTTGAATGCGCCATTAGGGGTGGTAACCTTACCGAGTTTGTCGATGCACAGGTTGCTGCCTGTGATCATTCAAGCTCTTAGTATCGGCGATGTAAGAAACACAAGAGGTGCGATCGTGCATACTGGACAACACAAGCTCGTTATAAAATCCGCGCAACCTGTACCTTACCAGATTGACGGCGAGCACATGAAAGACACAACCAGACTGGAAGTGAACTGGGAACCTGATATTCTAAAGCTCGTCCACTAAGACTACTGGCACGAAGCCAAAGCCGAGCAAACCGGATTTTATGACTTTGAACCCGCTGATGACCAACACTACTGATACCGTTTTCTCTGACCTGATTGCCTCGCAGGGGTATGTGATAGCCGATGGGGCTATGGGTACGCAACTCTTCGCTGCAGGGCTTGATTCCGGCAATCCGCCTGAAGCTTGGAATGTTGACCATCCCACAAAAATCCAAGCCGTCCACCAGGCATACCTACAAGCCGGATCGGATATGATACTCACAAACAGCTTCGGTGCCAACAGCTTCCGGTTGAAATTGCACAACCTGCATAATAAGACACTAGAACTTAACGAAGCTGCGGCTCATAATGCTAGAAAGGCAGCTGACGAAGAAAGCGAACGCAACGGACGACCTGTGCTGGTGGCCGGATCGATGGGGCCCACAGGGGAACTACTGTCACCTCTAGGTGAGATGACCGTTTCGGCTTGTGAAGAAGCATACGCCAGGCAGGCAGAAGGCTTGGCTGCGGGTGGTGCTGACCTGTTGTGGGTGGAAACGATGAGCGACCTGAACGAAGTAATGGCCGCAGTGTCAGGTGCTCGCATGGCAAGCATCCTGCCAGTGGCTGTTACCATGAGTTTCGACACGGTAGGACGCACGATGATGGGCGTAACCGGACAGATGATGAGCCAACATTTGAAAGAACTCGACTTAGTGGCAATAGGAGCGAACTGCGGCAATCAACTTGCCGATACTGAAGCCGCTGTGGTTCAAATGATCGCCGGCCTTGGCCGTGAAAAGTCAGAGGGTGAAACATCGAATGATGTACCATCCACGAGCACTGCGGTGATAGTGAAAGCAAATGCGGGTATACCTGAATGGAAACGAACCGCCATGGTATACAATGGCAGCCCGGAAATGATGGCAGCCAGTGCTCATCGGATGCTGTCGGCGGGAGCAACCATTATAGGTGGATGTTGCGGAACCACATCCGAGCACATTCGTAAGATCTCGTCAGTCTTGAAAGGTGGCGAACCGGTACCTGATATACCTGCTCCTATATCCGCCTCTACGCCTTCAGAAAACACCACCACAACACGTCGTAGACAACGGAGAAGGCAGCGAACGCAGAACAACGACCTCAGAAAGCGACCAGTCGTTCCCTGAACGAGAAGGCTGACATCAGCTGATAGCACCTTCGAACATCAATCCAGCTGCAAGCAAAAGAACAGCTAAAACGGCTATTAAGGTCACACCGATACACGCCAATAGAATAACAAGAGCCAAAAAAGCCAGCAGTCGTCGCCACCATTGTACGTAAGCTTTTTTTCCCACGATCACTTTCGGTGGTGACTGTCTGGATAATCCTAGAATCTGCAGAACTGAAACCAGCTTTGGGATCAACGGACGAGTGTTGAGATTCGGGGAACGCTCTGGGGACACTGATGGCCTACCCGCTGAAACTGGCCGACGGATACCGGAATTGACTACCGAGTTTTTTTGTGGGTTCTCAGATGATGAAGTGTTCAAGGAAGTTCTCTTGGATAAATTGGAATTGCGAACACCACCTTTGTGTTAGGCAGATTAGCGGGTCATCCGGTTTGTGTGTCAGTTACCTTATATGATGGTTACTTTACGTGGATATAGCTAAAGGGAAATGAACGATACACGGTTTATTCTACACAAACCCTGCAACAACCTTTCTGACAACACCCGCGAATGCACGGGGTCTGATGTGCTTGAGAAACTGCGGGAGGCGTCTGCAACAGTCTTCAGCCTGGGCCTGGTAGTCGCAAATGATTCGCCTCCGATTCTTCGGCTCGGACAGACATAGCCTTCTAAGTCGTTGTTATGCCCGTACTTTCGAATAAGTGGTCGTTACGCCACACTATGGGAATACTTGCTTTTGTCTTGATTGTGGCAACAGCAGCGACAGCTTTGCCCCTGATAGCCTTTAAACAGCTTTGCGCATTCGCCACAAAAACATCCGCAGTAGCCTTTAAAGGATTTTCGATTACCCCGAACTTTGAGTCGTTGGACTGCTCAGTTGTTGCTCTAGCCCCCGGCCAGGCACTGGATATAACCGACAAGATCACATTGGAAGGCTTTGACCGTTTGGAGTCATCAGAGCAACTCCTGATAGCCACAGTTTCAATTAACGATGATCCTAATCTTCTGGAATGGATGGAATCATCTTCTGATGATTTTACACATATGCGTACCTGGAAATCGTTATACGGTGACTTATCATCTGAAGAATTGCTGCAATATGCCGCTTCGCAGATGACCTCGTCCCAAGACAGGGCTACGTTAGCCGCTCTGAACTACTTGGGGCTTCAAGTGGCAAAAAGTACAGGAGTGGGCTTTAGCAACATACTGCCGGACACGCCAGCGTCTGGTGTGCTGCGCGTTGGGGATGTGATAATAGCAGTCGATGATCAGCCGATCACCACGGTTCAATCTCTGATAGAAGCAATGGAAGGACGCAAATCGGGTACGACCGTGGTGTTGACTTTGCGTCGGTATGAGCTTGATGGAAACGCCAGTGAAGCCGAAACAACCGGCAATAACGATAGCAGCGCGACTGAAGCAGACACTGGCGACTTTACGGAACGTAAAGAAAGGATCGTCCTAAGTCCCCATCCGGATCACGGTCAAGGTTTTATCGGTATTAGTGGGTTACATGAAATCTTAGACCGGAAATCTCTTCCTTTTGAGATTGATATTGACATAGGTTCGATTGGAGGGCCCTCTGCAGGCCTACTCTTCACCTTAGCCCTAATTGATTTTTTAACTCCTGGGAGACTAGCAGGAGACCTGGTGGTAGCTGCTACAGGAACCATCTCCATAGATGGCACTGTGGGCCCGGTGGGTAGCATCCAACAAAAAACGATTGCTGCTCGTGATTGGGGTGCGGATATTTTCATCGTGCCAGATGACTTGCAAGCTGAAGCACTATTAGCAGCGGGTTCTATGCCTGTGATAGGTATCAGTACATTGGAAGAAGCGATCCAAGCATTAGGCCAGCAGGGTGGCGACATTGACGATTTAAAGCTTTCCGCCAGTCTCCACAAACAAATGTCACAGGAGTAGATAAGATTGAACGACCAACCATTCAGCTGTCACACTGCCCAGCACAGCTGCCGATGTACAGCTCAACTCAATGGCCCTGATAGCTGCTACAGCTATCAGTATATTCTAATCCCCTACACTTGATATGCAGTCCGGCCCCCTGAATCCAGTACAGTGGATGGCAACACCAAACTCCCGATAATGTTAAAACAAATCAGCAAACAACATAATTACAAACAGGATTTCAACACCATTCTGGCCTTGGAGGATACATGATGAACGAAGGTTCTACTTTCAAGCCCCACAGCGATACGCCCAGTAATACGTCATCCGACAGTGAACTGCTCGAAGCCAGGGACTTTCTCAGCCGATTGGACTCTAGCGAATTCCGCGTTGTCCGTCGCGGATATGAGCCTCGACTTGTGGAACGTCACCTGCAAGATGCGTCTCGTTATATTCGTCATCTTATATCGACTGTGGAGGACTTATCACAACGTGTGGAAGAGCTGGAAGTCACACCCCCCGAAGAGTTGGAAGCGCAGCAACTTACCGCTGCTCTAGGTGACGAAACAGCGCGAGTGTTAGAAGCAGCCCGCACCGCTGCTGCAGAGCGGGTTGAACGGGCAGAAGTCGAACGTCGGTCAATCTTGGCAGAAGCTAGTGATGCAGCAACGGAAATCATGCAAGAAGGACGGGCGCAAGGCCGTCAAGCCGTGAATGAAGCACGTGAAGTGCGCGAGAAGATATTGAGCGATCTAGCTCGTAAACGTCGTAAACATCGTACTGAGGTTAAACAAGTTCGTGTAGTGCGAGATCATATGTTGGAATCCCTCGCCGCTTGCCAGCAAAGACTGGACAACCTGCTTGTTGCCATGATCGAGGCTATGCCACAAGCTTTAGTTGCAGCCGAGCGAGCAGGGTTGCGTATAGCATCTGAGCCTGAGAACACAGCCAGCCAGATTGAAGCAGAAATCGAAGCTGCACGTCTAGCTGGCATAGCGATGTCTCCATCGCCGGGCCCGAAATCCTCTACAACCTCGATAGTTAGAGCCGATACCGGCAACTTCGAAACAAGCGATACCAGCACAGATATCGGATCCAGTGCAGACATCGGGCACGACCAAACCGATCTTGAAAGCACGGATAGCCCTGATGGCGAAAATGCAGACTCCGCTAACAGCAGCAACAGCATAACCGAAGAAGTTGTTCAGTCGCAGCGGAAAAGTAGCCCAGCTTTGTCCAATCTTGCATCTGATCCACCAAACGCGCCTGTTTCAGCGGTTTTGCCCTCCATAGAGACAGACAGAGAGGCTTCCGTATACGATATTTACGACATAGAAAACGAAGAAGCCAGGAATGTGGAGACACCCCCGGATCTGGCAGCTTTATGGCAAGACGTCAACGTTGAGAGTGATTCAACTGATGAAGGTGACCGGCAGTCCGAAACCAATGCTAACGCAATTGACACTATTGGCGTTGATGCAGTGGATGCCGGCACAGCCGATATTGATACCGTTGGTAATGCTTCTGCTGAAGATGGTTCGAACAGTCCGGAGGTCCACTCGGATCATGATGTGAAAACTGTTGCCACTGAAATATCCGGTAAAGTCAATCCTGAAAGCACAACGCTCGGTTTGGACTCTGGCGGAGATTCAGGGAAAGCCGAGATCAACGAGCCTCAGAATGAGTTTCAGCATGATGAACTTCAGAATGAGGAGCTTGATCTGGACAATAGCCAAACTGTTGCAACAGACCGGCATGGCCGAATAGCCGAAGACGAAACTGAAGTGGGTGAAGACAGCCGAAAGTCCGAGTCTTCAACCGACCGAGCAAAGCAAGAACAAGCAAAACAGGCTGGTGAACCATCACCGATCAAATCCAATGTCGAAGACATTTTTGCTCGCTTGCGGTCGATGACATCGAAATTTTCGTCAGATGAAAGAGAGCCACAGATAAAGGCATCCGCCGATGAAACAACGACGCCTGATCCTAGAGGACTGACAAACACGCCACCAAACGCACCACAGACGCCTAACGGTTCTAACGACTCTGACATTGATGAGTTTCAAGTCGGAACCGAAACCGAGGATGCTACTGTCGAATCCTTTGAGGTTGTTACACCTAACTTAACGAAAGACATGGACACCCTGGATTCAGGCAAAAACAGCGAATCAAATGAAAACAGAGAAAAAGCTATCGCCTACACCCGGCAAGCAGAAACCACTTCCGCTCCCACAGCCGATGAAGTGGTTGTCAATCAAATCACACGGGGTCTTCGACGTGTGATAATGGATGACCAAAATGATCTGCTTGACTCTATACGTCGCACTGGCCGTCGAGCTGTCGCTGCTAGAGCTGCCGCTGGGAGCAGTCCCTACATAGGTGCTTTACGTCAACCCTTCCAGCAATTCGTGTCTGACATCGATGTCAGCATTGACGACCTTGACGTAAACGCCGCTAATGAAGCTGTTTATGCTACTCTGGTAGAACCAGTGAAGAGCCGCCTTAGGGAACTAGCGGAAAACACTGGAAACCTTGAAGAATTAAGTGTGAAGGTGCGTGCCATTTATCGTGAATCACGCACTCGTAGAGCTCCACTTGCTGCTGAAGCAGCGGTAACAGCTGCCTGGCCTGACTTAACCGCAGTTACCCCGGATTGAGCTTTCGGACTGGTGTCTGCCTAATCTGAGCCCTAGAACCGCTGTGTTGGGGTGTTTGTGACATTACTTGCGGTGGGCAACGCCAGATCCCCTCCCGGCGTCGTCAACTGGGGGGCGGTGCGAGAGTGTCGGCTATCAGGGTGTCGACGACGGCCTTGATCGCTTCGTCTTCGGTGGCTCCGGCTTCTACTGCCTCGTGGTACACGGCTAGCTGTCGGTCTGCGGATGTGCCTCGCTGGCAGATGGTGCGTATATGTTCCAGTTCTTGCACGCAGTTCAGGGCTTCGGCGTCGGGCATTACCAGTTCGATCATCTCTTCCATCAGATCCGAGAACGGTACTAGGATGCTTTTGCCGAAGTCTACGAGCTTATCGTTGATTCCGTAACGTTGAGCACGCCAGATGTTCTCTGACACCAGCAAGCGTGAGTAACTGCGCCAGTGCTGATTGTCTTGCCTCAGCCTCCACAGCATCCGCAGCAGGCATAGGTAAGCAGAGGCAATAGCGATAGTGTCCTCCATCTTCGTGGGCAGGTCTGTGACCCGCATTTCCAGAGTAGGGTAGCGTTCGGATGGCCTGACGGCCCACCAGACTTTGGTGGAGTCCTCGATGATCCCGGCTTGCACCAGAACGTCAACTTGTTGTTTGAAGTCACTCCACGAGTGAAACTTCTCGGGAAGTCCTGTGCGTGGCATTGGAGCGAACACCGATGTACGATAGCTTTTAAGGCCAGTGTCCCGTCCCTCCCAGAACGGCGATGAAGTCGAAAGAGCCAACAAGTGAGGCAGGAAATAGGCTATTTGGTTCATCAAATCTATCCGCAGCTCGGGATCTTCGATACCGACGTGGACGTGCAACCCCGAGATGACCAGCTGTCTAGCTACTTGTTGAAGGTCTTGGGTGATGATCTGATACCGTTCTCCTTCGCTCACCTGTTGTTGTCGCCATTTCGCGAATGGGTGACTGGAAGCGGCGATGGGTGCGAGACCGTACGCATTGGCGGCTTCGGTCACTGCCATACGTAGTAGTCCGATATCGGCACGCAGGTATGCCAGGTCGTTGCAGACCACGGTACCGATTTCGATCTGCGAACTCAAAAGCTCCTTACCCACAACGCCGTGCCGCAGTTCTGCGACCTTCTTCATCAGTCCTGGAGGCTGTTTCTTGATCAGATGACCGGTTTCTTGCTCCACGAGGAAGTACTCCTCCTCAATCCCGATTGTCCATGCTGGTTCAATATTCATGTGTTATTCCCCTTCAAGGCCGGGCCTGTAGCCAATCCTAGAGTTATGCTAGCTTCGATAACTACAAATACTAACAAATACTAACCGAGGATATCGTTGACTGGAGAGCTAGTCAACGGAGATTTAGAATTCGGTAAGGACACTGATCAACGATATTGCGGCTCACCAGCACCTCCACCCCACCCTAAGCCATAAAGAGCCGGTAGCTGTGTCGAAGAGCCCTCAACTCGTGTTATAGTGTTATGTGCTTTTGGTTTTGATGCGCAACATACGATTAGGCATTGTTTACTCGGCATTACATTATATTATGGTTATGAAATTATGGTTATGAATCCTGTCTCTTCTTCATCTTCAGGTGGATCCGATTCCAGTGGATCCGACGATTCCCGCTCCGGCCTTTACAGCTTTGGCAATTCCGGCAACTCCAACGGAAACAGCAGCTCTAAGGATTCCAACGGACAAACCGGTTCCACTGGTTATTCAGACAGCTCGCGTAGCTCTAAATCCAAAGACGAAAAACCTCGCTCTTCTAAAAAAACCTCAGGAAGCAGCTCTGGCAGATCAGGCCAGCCGCTTGATCCGAAGTCTGGCAGGTCGGGCATTCTGGGTCAACGCGGAAAGAGAGTAATTTGGTCGATCTTGGTTTTGGGTTTTCTGTTTTTGAGCACATCGATACGCGGTCTGTCAAACTTTTACACCGATTACTTGTGGTTCGATTCGCTTGATCGAACGGACGTGTGGTCAACTGTGTTGCTAACCAAGGTGATGCTTTTTATCGTGTTTTTTGCAGTCTTTCTGGTACTGACATGGTTTAATCTAATGATCGCCGATCGGTTTGTCCCTAAGACGCTGCACGCTGGCCCTGCCGGAGAGATAATCGGACGCTTTCAACTAGCGGTTTCAGGTAAAAGGCAGCTCTGGCGCCTGGGGATTTCAGTGCTATGTTCACTGTTAGCTGTATCGGGAGTGGTAAGACAGTGGGAGAAGTGGCTGTTGTTCATCAACTCCAAAGAATTCGGAGTTGAAGACCCGCTTTTCGGGGCTGATATCAGCTTCTACGTATTCCGCCTTCCTTTCTGGTCGTTTGTTGTTGACTGGGTTTTCGCTGGTTTTGTCCTTATTCTTATCGTAGTTTCCATAACACATTTCTTGAATGGCGGCATCCGCTTACAAGCCGCTGGAATGCCCGAACATTTTGAACCGAGACTAGGTCTCAACAACTTCGGCACTTCCCGGATGCTTCCCGCTGTTAAAGTGCATCTTTCGGCCCTTTTGGCTGTTATTGCCTTGTTGAAGGCTGCAGATTACCGATTAAGTCAGTTCGAGCTCACGGTGTCTACCCGCGGCGTGGTAGACGGTGCTTTATACACCGATGTGAAAGCCTCTTTGCCAGCTCTCAACTTTCTGATAGTGGTATCCTTGACTGCTGCTGTTCTCTTGCTGATCAACGTGTTTCTGCGAGGTTGGGTGCTGCCGGTGCTATCTGTGGGACTGTGGGCGTTGGTGTCTCTTCTGTTAGGTAATCTGTATCCGACTTTTATTCAACGTTTCCAAGTGGACCCCAACGAAACAGCCCGTGAAAGCTTATACACGGGTCGCAACATTGAGGCCACACGTTCTGCGTATTCACTCACACCAGGGTCTGACGTATCCCTTGAAGTGTTCGATTATGACCAGCAGCTGACCGCGGAACAAATACGAAACGCCCCCCAGACAGTCGGCAACGCAAGGATTCTCGACCCCGTCATTCTGACTGACACATTCGATAAGGAGCAAGGTGAACGAGACTTTTATCGTTTCTCACCTGTGCTCGATGTCGACCGTTACGAGATAGACGGCGAGCCAACCCAGGTTGTGCTAGCAGCCCGTGATCTCAACCTTAATGAGCTCGGATCATGGGAGCGTCAGCATGTGGCCATAACGCATGGTTATGGTCTGGCTATGGCACCGGCTAACGCCACCAACGTGCGTGGTAGCCCCGAATTCATAATTGGCGGCCTGCCAGTGCAAGTTGACCCTAGCATCACTCTCGAGTTTGAAGAACCGCAGATTTACGTGGGTGAGAACCTTGGCGGATACGCGCTGGTCGGTGCATCCCGCGATGAGGTTGACTACGTAGATGGAAACGGGGAGGATGTCAGCTTTCGCTACACCGGAGACGGTGGCGTTAAGATAGGTTCACTGCTACGAAGAGTTGCTTTTTCTTTGCGATTCGGCCAGCTTGACCCGCTGATCTCGAACTATATCGAAAGTGATACCAAAGTCATTTACATTCGCAACGTCCGTGAACGCTTGAGTCGGATCGCCCCGTTCTTGAAGTTCGATTCGGATGTCTATCCCGTAGCTTACAACGGTCGTATCCACTACGTTGCTGATGCTTACACCACAACCCGTTACTATCCTTATTCGCAGCAAGCCGATACCAGTAACTTGGATTTCAGAGCTGACTTGTCAAGTAGTGAGGCCAATTACATACGCAACTCCGTGAAGGCAGTCGTGGACTCCTACACAGGAGATGTGACTTTGTATGTGATGCCTGTAGATGATCCTATCATCGAAGCTTGGCGGTCGGCCTTCCCTGAGTTGTTCACCGACTTTGCGGATATGCCCGAAGACTTGCGTAAGCATCTACGTTTTCCGACCGACTTGTTTACCGTGCAGACAAACATGTGGGCTTCCTACCAGGTGTCCAATCCAGAGGCCTTGATCATCGGCACTGAACGCTGGGCGGTCGCTCAAGACCCCGGCAGCAGTGTAGTAGCTGGAGGCACCACCGAACCCATAGTCGACGACGAAAGCGGAATGATCAGATTGCGGGAGCGTCGTATGACTCCCTATTATTCTCTTATTCAACTTCCCGATGAAGATGAAGCCTCGTTTGTGATATTGCGTTCGTTCGTACCTATATCCGATGATGACAGCCGTAAAGAACTGACCGCATTCATGGTGGGGGAAACCCGACCTGATGGTACATCCCGCTTGGTGTCTTATGAGATGTCCAACCTGCAAGCACCAGGCCCTGCTATTGTGGCTTCCAACATCTCCACAAACCCGGAGATCAGTCGTGAGTTGACGCTGCTCAACGATCAAGGTTCGTCAATACAATTCGGGGATCTCCTTCTTCTGCCTATCGAAAGCTCGTTGCTTTACATTCGTCCCTTATACGTGAAAGCACAAGGCACGCAAATACCTTTGCTAGCCGGGGTGATAGCATCAGTAGATGACCGCACTGCATTGGGCAGTAACGTGGAAGACGCCCTCAATCAACTCTACCCGGGAGAAGGTTTCAGTGGTACGACAATGCCATCATCCTCGACTGAAGACAGCACAACCGGTGACAGCGGTGCAACTGATGGTGATGTCGATGACAGTGACACTGACTCCACTGCTGGCAGTGACATCAGCGATGATGGTGGTGATGACAGTACTTCCGATGCCGGCACGGTAGAACCCAGCGAACCCGGCATTACCGACAGCCAGACCGACGATGAAGACTGGCTAACACGGCTACAAGATTTACGTGGTCGTGAGCCTGGTAAAGCAGCCGAACTGGAAGAACTCATCGCACAATTATTGGATCTACTGGCACAACCCGAGGTGTCCGAGGAATCTGAGTTTGAAGCACCTGGGGATGTGACTGTGAATGACCCGGAGGCAGCTGAAGGGGAATCCGAGTCTGACCAAGAGGAAATTGAGGCATCTGAGTCTTAGAAACTCGCGGTGGCACGATGAGCTTCAGTTGAAGGTAGTAGCGATAGTCAGCGACAGCCTCGCTGAACTGCTGAACGCAGGCTATGTTATGTCGCTTATGCATAAGGCGAACAATGTCACCATCCAGAGGCCACCGATCATTGTGGCCATCCATTTTGGTCTGCCATGATTTTCAAATTGCACCATCAGGCCTCCTATGGCAGCACCCACTATTAAACCACCCAGATGCCCACCCACAGATATTTGAGGTATGGCAAACGTAAACAGGAGGTTGATGATCAACAGAAACATAAGCGGTGAATTCCTGAAGCTGCCTTGTATTGACCTCTGTATCACCACAAGTGCTCCTAAAAGCCCGTAAATAGCCCCCGAAGCTCCCACTGTCAAGTCTACAGGTGACAATATGATAGCACCAAGAGCTCCACCAAGCGTAGACAAGGCGTACACCAGGAGAAAACGAACAACTCCCAGTTCTTTCTCTAGCAGCAACCCGAGGATTGCTAAGGCATACATGTTGAATGCGAGGTGTATCAGGCCATCATGCAGGAAAGCTGAAGTCGCTAAACGATACCACTCACCAGCCTTGACACCGATTTCTCCGGTGAAGATCCGCAAGCCGATTTGGTAGCGGTATTCCAGCCGTGAGATCAGTGCAAAATCCACTAGGAGTGTTCTTGACATACCAAAAGGCGTGCGACTTAGAATGGATGACACTACATAAGCCATGATGTTGAAACTGATTATCACGCTCGTAACTGACAACCTGGAAACCTGTAACTTGCGAATGCTGGATCTAGGGCCCGAAACACGCATCGAACCTATTTTTGCTGTCCTGAAACCCCTTTTGGCTGTGCATTCACTGCAATGAAACCCAATGGAAGCCTGATGCATGCATGAGGTGCATATCGGCTGATCACAACGCTGGCAAGTGACACCACCCCACCGGTCAGGATGCCTGTAGCAGCTATTAGGAGTGTTTTGTGTCGTCATCCTGGAGGCTTCTCATTCACTCATTAATGATAGCACAGAGTGCTGTGATTGCTGCTAGTTCGGAGGCTATGTCCATATCGTGTTAAGAGTCCGGTTCTTGCTCTGGTGACAATCAATCGGTGCAAGCCCTACGCCGGGTCAAATTTCAGATGTTTCCAGATGTCTTCTTTGATATATCATATGAGTGTAGCCAATCATCTTCCAGTAGGGCCATTCGCATTCTATGTGGTTTTAGGATGTGTAGCGGGCTTGTCTGTCTGGTGGGTCTGGGTGTGATGGGTGACGGGCTTCTCGGGCTTGTCGGTGAGGGTGACCGGTACTTGGGTGGGTTTCTCGGGCCGTAAGCGTGTGCTGGCCTATAACGTGGATTCGGTGCCCGCCGAGGAACTACCACAGTCGGTGTTCGATCTGGTCGATGCGCGCTACTGGGGTAGGGTGGCTATACCCGCTGACAACGGGTCTTTCGTCGACTGGTTCACGGTGTTCCGCGACCAGCACGGCTCCAGTGTGGCTGAAGAGTGGATCAACCAATAAACACTAACATACACCCCCCCCCATGGGCATTCACAGGTTCTCTTTGTCGCTATGATTGGTTGGGCCTCTAGTCGAAATTGACCCGCTACGATGCTATGAGTTTATTTTGCTGCGGGATGGTTGCAAGGCTGGGGTTCGTGTTTAGGCGATGGTGATTATTCGTCTGATGAGCGTTATCCAGGAGCACGGTCTGAACTCTTCTGTCCATGACAAGAATCAGGTTAGAAGCAGCAGCTGTGCTCGGGTGTATAGTCAATTGTATAGTCAATAAGCGAGGATTTTGAGCATGCAAAAAATTGTTCCCCATTTGTGGTTTGATAAAGAAGCTTTGGAGGCGGCTAGTTTTTACGCTTCGGTGTTTCCGAACTCCAGGGTTACTTCTAAAAGTGTGATTAAAGACACCCCTTCAGGGGATTGCGAGATTGTCGGGTTTGAGATTATGGGCTACAGTTTTGAAGCTCTCAGCGCGGGCCCTCTTTTTAGGATCAACCCGTCCATTTCGATTATGGTGAATTTTGACCCGTCGCAGCTTGAGAACGCACGGGAGTTGATCGATGAGGTGTGGGCGAAACTTGCAGAAAGCGGTAAGCCTTTAATGTCGCTCGATGAATATCCGTTCAGCGAGCGTTACGGTTGGGTACAAGATAAATACGGTTTCACGTGGCAGTTGATATACACTGACTCCGAAGGCGAAGACCGTCCGCTTGTTATCCCGTGTCTTCTGTTTGTGACTGATGAAAGCAAAATAGCGGAAGAAGCCACCGACTTTTACTTGTCCGTCTTCAAAAACGCTAAACGTGGGACTATTGCCCATCACCCTGCAGGGTCGGAGTCGTCTCTGAAAGGCTCAGTCATGTTTACTGATTTCATGCTTGAAGGTCAGTGGCTTGCAGCGATGGATGGTAGCAGCAGTATGCACGATTTCGCTTTCAATGAGGGAGTCTGTTTTATAGTCAAATGCGAAAACCAGGAAGAGATCGACTACTACTGGGATCAGCTTTCAGCCGTACCAGAATCCGAGCAGTGCGGCTGGATTAAAGACGAATACGGTGTCTCATGGCAGATAATGCCGGAAAACATGGAAGAACTGATATCCGCAAATCCTGAAAAAACCACTCCCGCTATGCTGAGCATGAAAAAAATCATCATCGCCGACCTAGAAAAAGCAGCTGGCTAACAGCCTCCAGGGAGGGGGTATGACGGGTTGCTGCGAGTTTTGGCTAGAGCTGCGAATGTGGGGTTGTGAGTTTAGAGGGAGTGTTGGTGGGGTTCGAGTATGTGGATCGCTGGGCTTAGGTGCTCGTACATGTGTGAGTTGTGTAAGTCTATTTTCTATGCGTGTCCAGCTTGTTAGTCAGTCGGATGGCTAGTTTTTGGCCTACTGGCTAGAGATTATCAAAGGGGTTTTAGGTACACTGAGTATGTGAGTATTCTTTGTTTGAACGGTTGTTGTAGTGGCTGATTGGTTTGGTGTTTGCGGGGGGGGGGGGGGGTTTTTTGGGTTGGGTTGCGCGTATTTGTTGGCGGGGGGGGGTTGTGATTTTTTTTTTTTATACGGCCAATG
>JAPPJC010000034.1:34257-37049 GCA_028820455.1 Acidimicrobiaceae bacterium | reverse complement strand
TGGGCCACCCCCGCATCCACCATCGGATACAACCCATGCGAAACACACACCTAGCTATCTGACTTGCATTCGTTGCATCCAACTGAATAAGCACTCGTAGCCTGAAGTTGAGCTACAATGCTCCCACAGTTCGAACAGTTAGACTAGCATCGGGTTGCTACAGCGAATGTTGTCTTCTCGCAGAACATCACTATAACAAGGACAATCATGTTAGCATCCTCACCACCAGATAGTTCCAAAGGATTAGTGTTCGTAGGCTGTGAGAGAGCGCGGTGGTCTGTGATGTCGGGTGGTTCCGTTGTGCCAAATGGTGCGGTGAGAGTGGGGAGTATATGCGCGTTATGCCACCTGCTGGAGTTCTGCCTTGGTGCTATGACATAAAGCGTCAGCACTCACAGGTAGATGACTCTTCTCTCAAGATCGAAAACTCAGCAGAGATCTGCACCAAACGTCAGCACTCATAGGTTAAGGGTGGGGATCTGGGTCTACTGTTCGGGTTGGATTGGTTTTCCGGTTGTGTTGGCTGGTTGTGAATAAGTCGTGTAGAAGCATTGCGGGTTTTGTGGGAAACATTGACAACTGAACCGGTGCGGGATACGCGCCAAGAACGTCGCAGAGTACGCTCTCGGGTTTTGCGGGAAACATTGACAACTGAACCGGTGCGTAATGGGTGGCTTCTATCGTGAGAAGTTCGGAGCAGTCGAGCTTTTGTGGTTGACGGATAAGCAGGATGCCGCCGATTACAAGAAATTCGGTCGGTGATCAGTGGGTGCTCGTTGGTTAGCGGCTTAGCC
The DNA here is from genome assembly GCA_028820455.1 of Acidimicrobiaceae bacterium. Taxonomy (GTDB): domain Bacteria; phylum Actinomycetota; class Acidimicrobiia; order Acidimicrobiales; family Aldehydirespiratoraceae; genus JAAXHB01. Next base: position 36,255 of record JAPPJC010000034.1, on the reverse strand, counting down.
AGACTGTTTGAGGAATGATTCGAGCTGATATCATAGCGGGTACCACTTGTAGGTGTGTGGTTGTCATGTTGGGTTGTGTGGTTTGTATGTCCAGCTGCGTCTTCGGCTGCGCTTATGGATTTGTTGTTGGCTCGCAGGTATATGGTCGTGTGATTGTGACACGCAAGTGTGAGATGTGTTTGCGTTGATACCTGGGTATGTTCAGGGATTCCCCACCCAGAATTGACATCAGAAGCTACACCGGCATGTGATTTTGAACCTGTGTTACCATTATGAGCTGCGGTGTGATCGGCATGAACCCTTGTGTTGATGGTAGGTATGGGTGTGTGTAGTGGGGTTTCGTCGGGTTTGAGTGTAACCCAAATGCTGTTTCTGCGTTTCAGCCGGTAGCCGCCTTCGTGCAACAGGATGTGATGAGGGTGACACAGCAGTGCCAGGTTGTCGGCATTAGTGAGTCCCCCATCCGCCCAGTGTTCAACATGATGAGCATCACATCGTGACGGCGGCGCATCACAACCCGACCATACGCAGCCACGATCCCGTTCTGTGATCACACAGCGTAACGCTTCGCTGACTTTGCGTGTTCTTCTCCCGACGTCAATGACGCGTCCTTTACCGTTGAGCACAGTGGGTATGATCTCAGCGTCACAGGCTAAGCGGCGCAGTGTTTCTGCTGATAAGTGTTCACCGCTGTCGGTGATACCGGCTTGGAAGAGCCCGTTTCGTAGTTCTTTGAGGCTGGTACTGACCCGTAACACAGGCGCAACTCGCCTACCGTTGTTGTTGAAATCCTCCCAAAGACCGTCAGTTATGCTGTTGTGCCCTTCATTGCAACCACTGCCGCTACTCATATCTTCTGAAGCTGTCCGGTGATGATTATCCCGCGGCTGCCGACTCGGGTTCTTTGACTGCCGGTTATGCCCTGGCTGCCGATCATGCTTCGGCTGCTGATTTTCTTCTGTTCGCCGGTTCTGGTGTTGTGGTTGTCGGTTCTGCTCCGATCGGCGAGCTTGTTCTGTTCGCCGATTATACTTCGGCTGCTGGCTTTGTTCTGCTTGCCGGTTCTGTGGCTGCCGGTTCGAGGTCCGTGGTTGTGAGGTTGCTGCACAGAGTGCGTCTATGTCCCGCTGCTGAGGTGTACGCCGCTGGCTGGGAGGCTGCTTCTTATCTTTGCGCCACATACGCTGAGCGACAGCCGCGACTTTAGCTTTAAGCCGTGCCCCACTATCAGGATCGAGTGCACCCTCAAGGCACACCATTCCTTCACGGTTGTTGAAAAACCGCAGAAACCGGGCAGCGTGCTGACGCATGAAACGCTGTTCAGGTGTTTCATCTCGTTCCGCTAGCTCCGCAACTGCGGTTCGTGTTCGTGTAGCATCAGCCCCCTCACCCACAGCAGTTTCCAACAGCTGCTTGCGTGTTTGTTTGCTGACTTTAGCCCGTGCGATCATTTCAGCTTGATCAGTGTTGATCGCACCCGACGCTAATACGTCCGCCACATCAGGCTGTTCCGCGATCGTTTTAGCCTGCCATTGTGCGCGCCTGGCTTGGCTTCGTGACATGCCAGTGTTGCGTACCAGAGAATCTGCTACTGAGATGTCTCCTGTCGCACGTGCTGAGCGTTGTTGTTCTGCGATGGCGATGAGACGACACTGGTAGGCCACGGCTTTGTCGATGAAACCTTGTACTTGCGCGATCAGTGCTATCAGTTTCACCGGTTCAAGCCGCCGAACCATCCTATCGGACATCACATTTAATTTCATGCTAAAATCTTATAGGAGGGGTGTGACACTACTAGACTAATATTATCGGATAATATATTCAATATCATAAAAATATTTTAAAGGAATGGTGTGACACTCAAAAACTCTCTCCCACATCCGCTAGATGTGTGTTTCGCATGGGTTGTATCCGACGGTGGATGCGGGGGGTGGCCCCTTTTGAGTGCGCTGCGGGTTCTGTGTTGATTGTAGTAGTGTGACGCAGGCCGTGGCAGCA
>JAPPJC010000034.1:0-34157 GCA_028820455.1 Acidimicrobiaceae bacterium | reverse complement strand
CGGCTAACCGGCTAGTGTCGTATGCTGCGGGTTCTGTGTTGATTGTAGTAGTGTGACGCAGGCCGTGGCAGCACGGCTAACCGGCTAGTGTCGTATGCTGCGGGTTCTGTGTTGATTGTAGTAGTGTGGGAAGCCTTTGTAAGGCTGTTGTGCGTTGTGTTTGTGAGGCCTGGTTTCGCGTGTAGGCCCATTCTTCGAGCCAGGGTCCGGTGGAAGCGTTCGACTTTGCCGTTGGTCTTGTGGACGATAGAGCCGGGTACGCTTGTAGCGAGTCTTGGTGGTTCGCATGGCTTCACACCACTGGCGGCTGCGGTAGCAGCCACCGTTGTCGGCTAGTGTTTCTGGTCTTTAATTCGTTTATCAGCTTATTGAGATGCCCAGGTGGAATCCGCTTATGCGTGCTCACTTACCGGTGGTCATTGATGAGCCATTGTCGCATGCTCTCATGGGTGAACCGCACGTGGCCGCGACGTGTGCAGCGTATCACCCCTGCTCGGATCAGACGGGATCTGTACACACCCACATGCGAGGACGATTTCCGCAGACGGGCGGCGATGTTCGATATGCTGCTGTCGCCGCTGTCCTGCGCCATCGCCATTAGGAATGCGCGATCAGCTTCGGATAGACGTTTCCAGACAGGTTTGATCACAAGATTCACCATCTCATCGTTCGCGTCCAGCAGTCCCTTGGCCACGGCTGCGGTTGTGATCCCAGATCGCGGGTCGGGTGAGTGCTCCCAAGCGTGGAATCCGATGAGTTGGACCATGAAAGGGTACCCGGATGCTGCCGCCACAGCGGTATCCAAGGCAGCGGGCTCGATCCATCCTGCCGCGTCTATGACAGGCTGTTCCAAAGCGGTTCTGACATCTTCGTTCGAGATCGGCCCTATGGCTACACGTCGGCACCGTTGAAAGAAAGTAATCCCATCATCTGCCAGTACAGTGTCTTCCACTTCGGGGAGCCCCGCACCGATGAACATCACTGGCCGCTGCTCGCGGCGGACGACATGCTGGATCGCGTTGGCGAACATCTGAGCATCCACGGCGTCGGCTGCTTGCAACTCATCGACAGTGATGAGCACACCGGCCTCTCTTCTAGCGGCTATGGCGGACAGATCGGTGAGAGAAGCGCGCAGTGTCCGACGATCGCCGTTCCTGAATGGCAGGCGCGCTGCGACATCCGCCTCAAAACCGACCGCCTGCTGTTTCCACCGTTGCGGCCAACGGTTCGGATCGGACGCCGCAGCGGTCACGTTGTATGTCAGTCCCCCCTCCTCTGAGGCCGAGACCGCTATGGCCGCCCAGCCCCGCGAGCGACCGTCGGCTTCGACAGCGTTGAGAAGCACGGTCTTACCGGTACCCCTGGCACCGGTGATGACCAGTGTACTGTCCGGGTGTCGGGGACCGGCGATCATAGCCGAGGCAATACGCCGGAGGATACCGTCGCGCCCAGCCAACAACGGCGGCTGAGTGCCAAACCCTGGAGCGAAAGGATTACCCATGTCTATCTCCCCTGCAGAAGCTTCCACTTTATATTCTTTTATAAAACCCGTATTATATAAAAGATTATAAATATTTACTCAGCAAGCGGGGCCAGCCATCTCCAGCAGATGACACCTAGCACGTCTTTGAATTCCGCGTATGATGTAGATGTGATGAATTACCGGTTCTTCGGACTTGAGGGTGGAGTCGGGGGTGGCAGACGCCTTTGAATCCGGTTATCGAATGCGCTTCACGGTCGAGGGTGATCGACTCAATCGCTCGGGGGTGACAGACGCCTTTGAATCCGGTTATCGAATGCACAGCAGAACCCCTGTGGCAGCTCTGAGGCGGCCCCGGCGGACTTTGGAATGGTATCAGGTCTTGGTGTCAGTGGTAGTGGTGAGCCCTGTTGCGGTGCTGGAGCACGGAGAGGGGTTGCTGCGAACCCTTCGAGGTTTCAGTGGTGTGTGCTGTTATGGCAGCTGCGCGGATTTCACACAGGAGTGAGTGTGTCCAGTAGGCTCCAGTCGGGTTTGCCTGCCTATAGCAGCATTCTGATACGGTAATCGCCGAAGTTCGTGAAATGCGAACCGACGCGTTTGATGCGTTTCAAAAGGTTGTTCGCAGCTTCGGTGGGTCCGTTGCTGACCTGGGCATAATACCAGTTCGAGATCTGGGTTCTCCAATGCTGCAGCGTGCAGCCCAGCCTGTTGATCTCTGTCGGTGTGCCCGGGTCCCGTAAGTCCTCTGCCAGCTGCTCCACAGTACTGGTCGCGTACTGGTCGCCCAGCATCGTTTTTTGAACCTACCGCGGCGACAGAACAGAATCTCATCAAGCCCCAATGCCAGCACCCCGCCGATCCTGTCGGTGTCGGCTATCAACAGTGCTTTGCCCCAGCTCATCACAGCATGGTTCACCGGCCGCCAATCACAGCGAGGAATCCCACACCCCCAACTCCAAGCCCACCCGCAAATCTGAAGAGCCACAAAAGGGATGTGCTGGCTGTAGCTAGATTAATGTCACAGCTTGAATCTTGACGTTCAAGCTTTTGCACCATCACATACTTGAAACACTTCGAGAGTAGATACGGGTTAGTGTTGTCACACCTCTCAGCTACATTTGGATTAGAGTATACTGGAGAAGAATTTGTCATGACTATCACCACTTACGACTATCACCGCTCTTCGAGTAGAATGCCACGTCCAACAACACCCGAGGAGGAACGCACGATGACCATTTCCATCCCTCTGAAAGAAAATACATCCGGGGCAACGCCCGAGGAAGAACTTCCCGCAATCATCACAGTCCCTGGAGAGAAGATCGTCAAGATGCTTGAGAGAGCCGCCTGGAATGTCGGGGTTGGATCTGTTATACGGACTACCGTTTATGTTCTCGGTGGAGCTGCCCGGAATGTCGGGGTTGAATTGCGAGGATTCTATGAACTCGGTAAGGATGACAACCGTCTTGACGACCCGTGGCTACGCGATCTCTGGCTCATCTGGGGTGACGTACTCACAGAGGAAGACGTCATAACTGAAGACACTCCATCTCTGAGCTAGCATCTCCAGATGCAGCCATTAGCGCACTCCAACGTCTAGGCTATTTTGAATTCTCATAGCATTGCGTCTAGGAGGGTTTCGGAGAACAAAACAGCTATCAAAGTGCCAGCAGCGAGAGCAGGCCCAAATGGAAACGCGGTGTCCACGGGTTGACTTGTCACGGTGTCCACAGCCTGGTCTGTTGTAGTGTTCGCTGTTGCAGTTTTAGCCTTACTACGGATCGCGTGGCGAGAAGTATTCGCAGCTAGACCCGATGCTATTCGGCTTGCCCTCGTGTTTATCGTCATCGCCTTATCTGCTGCTGCAAGTTTTGGGCAAACCACAGTTTTGGTCGGGTCGGGCAAAACGTTATAACCCAAACGACGTAACATTACTACTACCACGCCCATCAGCACTCCCACACAACTACTGATCAACAGAGCATGTAAGACAAGCACGACAGCTGCCAGCCAACTCTGATGAAATGTTGCTGCTACCCAGCCAAGATGTAACCCTAAAAGCAGCGACAGTTTGACGTCTCCGAATCCGAGCCCGCCAGGATTCACCGCGTAGACAAGCGACATGAGCAATGCGCATCCAAGTGAAGCAGCAACCACTATCAGTAGTACTCTGATATCACCAATGAACAGTGACAACAAGAAAATGACAGCTGCACCAACAACCAGAGCTGTAAACACAACAACATCCGGCAGACGATAAGAACGCAGATCGACCAGCGATAACACTACTAGCGCGGTAGCAGCCAAAAACGGTGGTATCGCCTCCCATTCAAAACCAAAACGTGCCGCCACAGCAACAAAAAGGGCAGACACAGTTAAGCATGTGAGAACCCGCTTGGAAACTGTCGAAGGAAACCGGCGAGGCGGTTTAGAAGCGTGGTGCCCCTGCCTAGTGCAGTCACAAGCAGGCAGCGTGTACCAGTCTGCGATTCGCACTGCAAAACACCCGACAGCGAAACCCACTAAGCCTGATGACAACAGAAAAATTGAGGATTCTTGCCACAGCCCTGCAAACGACACCAGCAGCAGCTGCGCAGACAAAACCAACACAAGCACAACCAACCTTGAAAACTATTGAAAAGTATTTAAAAATACTATAGTAGCTTATGACTACAATAATGCGAGACTGTGCAAGTAGTTGGAATGAGTTTAAAATGGCTGGTGCAGCGCGCTACCCAAGCGCAGCTTTACACATCACCCCTACTTCTACATGGAGGCTGGTGGGAGCTTCTAGCTTAGCCTTCGCGCTAACCTACCCAAGCGCGGCTATGCTAATGTGCTTTCCCAACCCCCCTTTACCTTATTAGTGGGTTCTGATGTCAGTGTCAGAATCTGTATGCTCGCCGCCCCCCCCCCATATCGGATGCACCGCATGGCACACCCCACCCCATGGCACTAACCAAGCGCGGCTTTGCGCATTGCCTCCACAGGTGCCGGCTTGTCTGTCCACAAGGTGAAAGCCCGTGCTGCTTGATACACAAGCATCGACAACCCGCCATGAGCCTCAACATTACGTGATCGCAGTGCACACAACCATGCGGTCTCCAAAGGCTCGTACACAATATCAACTGCCACCTGGCCAGTTTGCAGCAAGTCAGGATCGCAGGGCACAGACCCGTCGGAGCCCATACCCACTGAAGTCGCGTTTACCACTATGTCGGCTGAACGAACATCCTTGTGGCTACCTACACGACCCACCGAGCCTGCTAAAGCAGCGGTCTCTTCTGCTGCAGTAGGGGTACGATTGGCCACGATCACCGATTCTGCACCTGCAGATGCGACCCCCCAGGCGATAGCACGGGCTGCCCCACCCCCGCCGAGTATAAGCACACTACGGCCTGCAGGGGTGATACCCGCATCGGCTTTCAGACCTGCCACAAAGCCGTAGCTGTCCGTGTTGGCAGCTCGAAGCTTCTTACCGGCTACCGGTACTATGCAATTAGCGACCCCCAATGCGGCTACCTCGTCGTCCATCATGTCGGCTGCGGCAGCTGCTTCCGGTTTCAGGGGCATGGTCACTGACAAGCCGCCAAGATTCAATGTGCGCATCGCGTCCAAGGCCGCTGCCCCGGAACCTGCCGGCACTTCAAAATAAGTGTAAAACCAGTCAAGACCAGTAATTTCGAATGCGGCGTTGTGGATAGCCGGAGAGCGGGAATGACTTACCGGGTAGCCAATCACAGCTGCTATCCGTGAAGGGTTTCTCGGGCTCATCCGCAGTATCCCATTTCGCGGCATACTTGTACTTGCTCGTTGTGTTCTTGAATAGTCAACGAAAAATGGTGCGCCCCTTTCACCCCACCAGCGTCGGTGAGCACGTAAAACAACCAATCGCCCTCGGCTGGTTGCAAGGCAGCTTGCAATGACGCCTCACTGGGTGCTGAGATCGGAGTGGGAGGCAAGCCCTTCACCACACGCGTATTCCAAGGCGATTCTCTTCTAAGATCTTCAGTGGTCAATTCAAGGCAAGGTTTGTTGGACGCGTAACATACGGAAGCATCGATGCCCAGATACTCGTCAACCGCTAAACGGTTATAAATGACACGCGCTATCTTAGGACGATCCTCACTGACCAAAGCCTCCTCCTCGATAAGACTGGCGACAACGACGATGTCATAAGGCCGTAAACCGAGGTCCTGCAACTCGGGAGACAACCCCGAGTTCTCTGTCAACAGATTGCTGAAACGCCGGTTGAACTCTCTGACTAGGCGGCGCAGAAAGCCGTATTCATCGGTAAGTCCCCTACCAGAGATAGGGATGTCATAAGTAGCTGGAAACAATAAGCCCTCCAGTGTGGGATGTTCAGTGTCTTCGGGAAGATAATCGGACTCGTCTACTAGGGAAACGAAGGCTGCCTCAAGTTCTTTTCGGTTGAAAGAAGGGTTTTGCCGCAATAATATCTCCATCGTCTCGCTCCAACGTAAACCTTCCGGAATGGTTATAGTGGCTAACACTTCAGGGTCAGACGACACCGGACCTTCCAGCAATACGTTCAAAGCACTCTCAAAATCCATGTTGGTGGTGAATTCGTAGTCGCCTGCTCTTATCGGTGTATCCGCATCGCAGGTCAGGAACCGACTGATGGAAAGCTCGCCTTCGCAGCGCAACCAATACCTGAAAACGGTTGCGTTGCCGATAATCCCAGCGGAATGGAGTCCAGTCGCCACATCATTGACAGAAGCACCGGGCACCACAGTGTATTCGACCGAATCTTTAATGCCATCAGGGTGGATTTGCTCGTCGACCCACTTGTAGATACGGGCTCGACCCCAAAACACGGAAGCTAACAGCACGCACACGAACAACAACAGACGTGGCAAACTACCCCAGCGTGGCCGGTACCGCACCCAGTTGCGGTCGACTGCATCATAGGCTGGATCAACCCCGTCATCAAGTTCCGGTGCAACACCAGTGACAGCAACAGCACTTCGATGCTCGACGTCCGCGGCGGGCTGAAAGGTTGGCCGCGGCTGAGACCTCGGTGGTGGATAAGACTTCACAGGCTCCGCACCCCGCGGCTGAGACCTCGGTGGTGGATAAGACTTCACAGGCTCCGCACCCCGCGGCTGAGACCTCGGTGGTTTGCCTTGTGGTGAGGCACCAACAAGAAAACCCAGCAGACGGCGTTCAGGCTTGTTGGTATTGCGCGTCATCGAAGTAATACCAGCGAAACAACCGGTGCCTTGTCATGTCGCCTATCGTTCATTCCGCAACCGCTTGGCCCGTCATTGGCATACCTGCTTCCAGCCATGCCTGCAAAATCACCGTAGCAGCTAGCTGATCAACCACTTTACGCCGTTTCACACTGGGAAGACCTCGCGACATGAGGATACGTTCAGCACTAGCCGTGGTTAAACGCTCATCCCAAGCAACTATCGGAACACCCACAGACCGGCGAAGTTGGCGGATCACAGAACGCGCACCCGCAGCAGCAGACCCTGCACGGCCGGAAAGCGACAAAGGCAACCCGACCACTACAACGTCAATTTTGCGGTCTCGCACTAGTTTTGCGATCTCACTGATAAAATCGGTTTTTCTGTCACCTGCGCTGTTACGTGGATTGCGAAGTAATGTGGTCATGGGAACCGCCACACGAGCATCTGAGCCACAGATAGCCACTCCAACCCTGCGTGACCCTAAGTCAAGCCCAAGTGCACGCATATTCAAGCCCAAGTGCACGCATATTCTCAGTTGATCGCAGCAGTGGAGCGAACCTGGTCCAATGCTTCGTCTAAACGTTCAGCGTTGCGACCTCCAGCAGTAGCCAGGTCGGGGGATGGCTTACCCCCACCTCCGATGGTTTTCTTGGCTTCAGATATGAGAACACCGGCATTGAAGACGCTGTCCGCGGTAACAGCAGCAACCAGGGCAGCTCCTCCTGTTGGAAGTGCGCATCCTAACACTGCAGCCTTGACGTTTTCATGGTCACGTACCGCTAGAGCAAGATCACGCAAGGTCACTCTATCGATGTTGTCGATACGAGCCACAACCACGCCATCACAAGCGGCAGCTACTAGTTCCTCGGTTCGACTCAACGCCAGTTTGCGACGCAGCTCTGAGGTCTCTTTGCGCAACTGCTTAAGCTCAGCTTTACGGCTGGCAATACCGGTCACCAGATCTGCAGGCGGCACACTCAAAGCCCGAGCAGCGTCGTTGAGCAGAGCATGTTGATCACGAAGCAGTTCCACTGTGGCCAGTCCTGTAATGGCTTCTACTCTTCGTATGTTGGCACCGATCGACGACTCCGCCACAATGCGCACTGCACCAATGTCTCCCAAAGCTTTAACATGAGTACCACCGCATAGTTCCACTGAATGCCTGCCTGCCTCCAAAACCCTCACCGTGTCACCGTATTTGTCTCCGAAGAACGCTATAGCCCCAAGCTGTTGGGCGTGGCCCATAGTCGTTTCGAAATGTCGGCATGAATCGTTGAGCAGAACCTGATTGTTGACCAGGTCCTCCACTTCTTTGATTTGAACTTCGGTAAGGGATTCGTAGTGACTGAAATCGAAGCGCAAACGATCGGGGCCTACCCAAGACCCCTGCTGCTTGGCATGAGTTCCAAGAACGTCACGCAAAGCCCAGTGCAGAATGTGCGTGCCAGTATGACTGCGGCGTATCGCAGCGCGACGCTCAGCGTCTACGGAAGCTGTTACCACATCGCCGACATTCAACACTCCGCCGACTTTCAAGCTGTCATGTGGTGCATCCTGATTCTGTTTGCTGCTGCTGTCAGTGCTGTCGGTTTTCACTGGTTCTATTCTGTGTACGTATAAGCCTGGCAATCCGTAGAAAGTGTCGACCACACGCACCCGAGCCCCTGTGGCTTCACAGTGGATCTCGCCTGTGTCACCGATTTGTCCTCCGCTTTCGGCGTAAAAAGGTGTGCGATCGAGCACCACCCGATCTTCAGACACGTACAACACTCGGGCTTGCGAGGTTAACTCCGCTCTGCCGGTGAACTCGGTTGTGCCGAACTCGGATACCAAAGAAACCAGAAGTGACGCATCACCCGCATCTACAGTTTTACGTGCGCTTTTGGCTCGACGCTGCTGCTGTTTCATCTCTGTTCTGAAACCTTCCAAATCTACACTGACACCCTTCCCAGAAGCTATTTCCACGGTTACTTCCAATGGCAATCCGTAAGTGTCGTGCAACAAGAATGCGGTGTCGCCGCTAAGTTGATCGCCTGAATTCAACAGAGAAAGACGTTCATCGAGTATCGACTGTCCCACACGTAAAGTTTCGAGAAAGCGTTTCTCTTCACGGTCAATCACATCACGCACGTATTGATGATTCGCTTTTAAATCCGACCAGGCCAGCCCCATGACTTCCACGGTTCGGTCTACTATTTCCGCCATGACCGGCCGTTCAACACCCAGCATCCAAGCATGGCGAGCCGCTCGACGGATTATGCGCCTCAAAACGTAGCCACGATTCTCGTTGGACGGGAAAACCCCGTCAGATATCAGCATCGAGGTAGAACGGGCATGGTCCGCAAGGATTCGCAGAGAAGTGTCACTGTTTTCCTCAACGCCAAGCTTTACACCGGTGATACGCTGGATCGCTTCGAGGAGTGTCACGAATTCATCGGTCTCCCACACCGAGTCAACCCCCTGCAATACCGAGACTGTACGTTCCAAACCCATGCCAGTGTCGATAGAAGGTTTGGGCAGGGGTATCTCAGAGCCGTCCGAGGTGGTTTCAAACTGCATGAACACCAGATTCCAGATTTCTACGTAACGGTCCTCATCGCCGTGAGCCGGTCCACCGGAAGCACCATAATCCGGCCCTTTGTCCCAAAAAATTTCCGAACAAGGGCCACAAGGCCCAACATCCGCCATCCGCCAAAAGTTGTCCTCATCCAAACGTTGTATGCGTTCTTCGGGTACACCCACCTGACGATGCCAAATGTCTGCGGCTTCATCGTCACTGTGATGCACTGTCACCCAGAGACGATTCGGGTCTAACCCGAACTTTTCGGTAACAAGCTGCCAAGCCCATAGGATGGCATCCGTCTTGAAATAGTCACCGAAACTGAAATTCCCAAGCATTTCAAAGAACGTAAGGTGGCGGGATGTGCGTCCTACTTCCTCTAAGTCGTTGTGTTTACCTCCAGCTCGAACACATTTTTGGATACTCACAGCTCTTTTGAAAGGAGGGGCTTCTTCGCCCACGAAATAAGACTTGAACGGAACCATCCCGGCTACAGTGAACAACAGCGAAGGGTCGTTGGGTATCAAACTGGATGAAGCTGCAGGAACATGACCACGATCAACGAAAAAATCGACAAAAGTTTTACGCACCTCAGCGGCGGTCATGAATTCCATATCCTAACCCTCTGCTTCAATCCAATAGTCTAAACTTGTAGCTTGTCCCACATATTCGGTTTCTGAACCCCACGAATCCAGGTTGCTCACAGTAGCGCAATGATAGCTTGCCTCACATATTCGGTTTCTGAACCTCATAACTTGAGGATTTGAGTTCATTCTCAGTGGAACGCATGGCCTCACGACCATCAGCCATAGCAGCTTTGACCTCACCAACCATTGACCGCGCCTTATCAGCAGCCTGATGTGAAACATTCTTGACCGCCTTTTTGGTCTGCCCTTTAAGGGCTTTCGATCTAAGAACAGCGGACTGTGTCATACGCATAGGCGCATATTTTGCAACAGCCTTATGGACTCTGCTGCGAAGCCAAAAAGCTGTACTCAACCCTGCCAAATAGCCAGTAACAATCCACTTCAACTTTTTCACCGAACTACCTTTCTCGTCTACCGACAGAAGTCCAAGGTCGACCCATTTTGCGCTACTAGTCCAAAAGGCTCAAATAGTCTCAAATGCCAGCACTGAAAAACCTTACGACGTATCTCCGTTGCTGTCATGATGGCGAGACCGCAAACGTTTTGCTGCCTTCCCTGCACCAGACATCAAAGACACACTTTTGATCAACGGAGGGGCAAAAGCCTTGTAAAGCAGTTTACTAGCACTGTCCACAGTATGGGATATCCTTTCCACTCGCTTTATCACATCACTCAACCTTCGCTGCTCATCTGCGGCATGACAGACGATATCTTGCAAATCAACGATAAGAGGCAATGCCTTCTCATGCAAATCAGCTGTTAAAGCACGTAAAGTTTTGAGGGTGCGCAACAACGAAACTGCAGCCAATGCCAATAATGCGGTTGCTGCCATGCATACTATCACCACAACCAGAGCCGCTATTTCAACTGCTGTCATATAAACTCCTCTAAAATCCATGCACGAATACACAATCCATGCACGAATCCAATTTTTCCCATCAGTCTAGCATTCCAGCATACATAGTAGCCGGTAATAATAAAGCGGTCTTGAGTTGGGCCGCCGACGTCGATCCGAACACTCTGCTGCAAGCTCAGCAAATAGCTCGCAGTCCGGCCGTGTCAAGCGATGTTGCTCTAATGGCAGACGCTCACGTGGGAATAGGAGCTCCGATTGGTTCGGTGGTCGTCTCACAGGACGCGATCATTCCCGCAGCTGTGGGTGTGGACATAGGATGCGGGATGGCTGCCGTGCACAGTGGTCACACCGCCTCACAACTACCTGACGATCTAAACAGCACATTGGACGCCATAGCTTCAGCTGTTCCTGCGGGCTTCAAAAGCCATCCCGATACCACCGGAGCCGCCTCCCGCTGGTTGAAGAAACATCCCCTACCCGATAAGGCGAGAACCCCTGGCAAAGCTACTGCCAAAATAGGCACACAACTCGGCACACTCGGCGGCGGTAACCACTTCATCGAAATAAGTCTCGATGAAAGAGAACACGTATGGCTGGTACTGCACTCAGGCTCCCGGGGTGTGGGAAACTCATTGGCATCCATGCATATCAGAGAAGCCAAAAGAACGTGTCGAAGAGCCGCTCGTCGACTTGAAAACAGTAGCCTTGCCTACCTAACCGAAGACGACCCTGGCTTCCACCCATACATAGCCGACATGCTATGGGCACAGAAGTATGCGCTTGCGAATCGTTTTTTAATGACTGAAGCCGTGTTGAAAGCACTCCGTAGTACCACGAAACTTGATTTCTCGCTTGCAACGGCTCGGCTACATATCGACTGCCACCACAATTACGCTGTGAAAGAACGCCACGCAGGTATGGACGTTTGGGTTACTCGCAAGGGCGCTATCCGAGTCCGTGTCGATGATCTCGGTGTGATACCAGGCAGCATGGGTGATGACACATACATTGTTCGAGGCCGGGGCTGCGCGATGTCGTATCATTCCGCGTCGCACGGGGCGGGACGTGTTATGAGCCGCACACAAGCCAAAAGAACAATAACAGCTGAACAGCTTGCCGAAAGTATGGCAGGGAAAACCTGGCTGTCAGGCGAAGCGAACCGGCTCACCGATGAAGCACCCGAAGCCTACCGCCCCATCAAGGGCGTAATCGATGCTCAACGTGAGCTAATAGATGTCGAACACCGCTTGACAGCAATTCTCAATTACAAGGGATGCTGATCAGTGTACTGTGTCCTGACTGCGTGACCAGCCAACAACGAAGCACCCCACCCGTCATAACCCGGGATGCTGATCAGTGTACTGCGTCCTGACTGCGTGACCAGCCAACAACGAAGCACCCCACCCGTCATAACCCGGGATGCTGATCAGTGTACTGCGTCCTGACTGCGTGACCAGCCACTGAGTACGGAGTGGAACAGCAAGCCACCCGGTTGTTGTTTTAAGAAAGCGTACTGAGAAGTCGTTTCACTGTTTTCACCGTGTCTGCTTCAGGTATTTTTTGTTGACCAGCGTGAGAGCGAAGATCACGGACACTCACAACGCCTTCTGACTGTTCGTCCGGCCCGACTATCACTGCTATGCGAGCTTCAGACCTGTCGGCTAGTTTCATCTGCGCTTTCATTGATCGCCGGTCGAAAGCCCGGTCGGTGGATATTCCGGCACGGCGCAAACGATCACACAAACCAACCGCTTGTGAGCCACCAACCGTGTCCACCACAAAAACCCGCACTGCTGATGAAACCTCGGCCAGAACACCTTCAGCTTCACACGCCAGGAGTGTGCGATCCACGCCAAGTGCCAAACCTATACCCGGTGTGCTCGGCCCACCCAAGCTTTCCACGAGCCCGTCATAACGGCCACCACCTCCCACCGCGTTCTGCGCTGCTGCAAGCGAGTCAGTCACAAATTCAAACGTGGTGCGCGTGTAATAGTCTAGGCCTCTCACCAGTCGAGGTGCCAGCTCATAACTCACATCAAGACCATCGAGGCAGTCCTGTACTTCCTGGAAATGGGCTGCCGATTCTTCGGTCAGGAAATCAGTCATGACAGGAGCTTCGGATATCACTGGCTGATCCGCAGGTCTTTTAGAGTCGAGAACTCGCAGAGGGTTGACCCCCAACGTTGCCAGTGACTGTTCTGTCAATTCTGTGCTTCGCTGCTGCAGATACCGCGTCAGTGCATACCGGTAGGCAGACCGGCTTTCCACATCTCCTAAAGAGTTGAGCAGTAAACGAACCCGTCGCAGTCCCACTGCTTCATAAAAGCTCAGACCTAAACCGATCATCTCAACATCCGCGTGAGGATCATCGCTGCCAAGAGTTTCCGCCCCTACTTGCATGAACTGGCGGTAGCGACCAGATTGCGGCCGTTCATAGCGGAACTGCGGGCCGTGATACCATACCTTCCACGGAACTGTCGGTCGATGCTGCGCAAAAGCACGACACACGCCTGCGGTGAGCTCGGGACGCAACGCCAAACGCTGCGGAGGATTACCCTTGTCGTTGAACTCAAAAAGTTCTTTTGTAACGATATCCGTGGAAGCTCCAATACGTTGAAACACGGAAACATCCTCAAAAATAGGTGACTCCAACAGCCCGAATCCGCTGCGTTCTGCTATTTCTCCGAACCGGTTGACCAGTTGATGGCGGCGGGTCGACTCCGGTGCGAGAATATCGCGGGTTCCTCTGGGACTACGGAATAAGGATTTAGACATCGACTACAAGCTAGCAGCAAACTCCGCTACACGCAGCTTCACCCAACAGTTGTCGGCAATCGGTCGGAGTGATTCATGGCCCGATCACCGAAAACATAGCTTCACCTAAAGTCTTTGGGAGCGGCGAC
This sequence comes from Acidimicrobiaceae bacterium, assembly GCA_028820455.1. Lineage (GTDB taxonomy): Bacteria > Actinomycetota > Acidimicrobiia > Acidimicrobiales > Aldehydirespiratoraceae > JAAXHB01. The sequence continues at coordinate 20,495 of JAPPJC010000034.1, read as the reverse complement.
CGGGCATGACACGATAGGCGTCTAAGACTCCCTCCAAAGCAAGCATCGAAGAGAACACCGAATCCAGGTGTGACGCATCCGCTAACTCAAACTCGAAACTCATACGAGCGATGCGGTCAGTGTCGACGGTGGTGTGGGAATTGATGATGCTTATCTTGTGTTCTGTCAGTACGTTGCTAGCATCACGTAGAAGCCCAGCACGATCAAGTGCCTGCACCACAACCGTAGTAGTGAAACTACCGCTGTGCTCTGTGTCCCATTCAACCTCTATGAGCCGATCATAGTGGTCCTCTGTGAAAGAGACGGCATTCAAACAATCCACCCGATGCACGGATACGCCTCGACCACGAGTGACATAACCGATAATCCCATCGGGAGGCACCGGCCTACAACAACGAGACAACCGCACCAAAATATCATCTATCCCTTCCACGTGAACACCAGCACCGTAACGTGATCGCTTCTCAGCAAGCTCCACCCTACGACGCGCAGTGGTTGGTAGTTGACCACGGTCACTTTCCAAATCATGCTGACCACCTTGAGGCGAAACAGAATCATCGTCTTCCAATTCACGGACCACACGAGCCACCACAGTGGTGGCTGCCAGATGTCCTTCACCGACAGCTGCGAATAACGCGTCGACATCATTGCGGTTAAGCTGTTGAGCAATCCTGCTGAAAAGTTGCCCCTTATCTTTAAGCACCTGCCGAGCAGGTAGACCTTCACGGCGCAGCACTTGAACGAGACTCTCGCATCCACGCTCGATAGCCCCAGTTCTACGTTCACGTTGATACCATTGCTTAATCTTGTTGTCAGCGCGACGACTAGCCACAAAATTCAGCCAATCCCGATTAGGGCCCGCACCCGGAATTTTAGAAGTCAGTATCTCCACCACATTACCGGATATCAGCTGAGTGTCAAGTGCTACTAAACGTCCATCCACTTTGGCCCCGACACAGCCATGGCCTACTTCGGTGTGGACCAAGTATGCGAAATCCACGGGTGTGGCTCCCACTGGCAGTTCGATGACCTTGCCCCTGGGAGTGAAAACATAAACCTCATCGGTGTGCAGGTCTAATTTCAGGTTTTCCATGAACTCGGAAAGATCGGGGGTTTCCTGCTCCCAATCGACGATACGCGACAACCATGCCATCTCCTGAGTTGGAGAATCCTTTTGCTGTCGAGAGCTTTTGCGAGAAGATTTGCCTTTCTTGTTCTTGTCTTTCTTGTATTTCCAATGTGCAGCAACACCGCTTTCAGCTCGAACGTGCATGTCGTGCGTGCGTATCTGCACTTCTATGGTTTTATTTTGAAAACCCACAACTGTTGTGTGCAAAGACTGGTAGAGGTTGAACTTCGGCATGGCTATATAATCTTTGAAACGGCCCTGAACCGGCCGCCAAGCAGAATGAATAGTTCCGAGTGCCGCATAGCAATCCTTAACAGACTGAACAAGCACACGTAAACCTATCAAGTCGAATATCTCATCGAAAGAACAGCCCTTCACCACCATCTTCTCGTAAATAGACCAAATATGCTTGGGCCGACCGTGGATTTCACCTTTTATGCCCAACTCAGCAAGATGAGCTTCAACGCTGCCGATTATCTGCGCTAAATACAGATCCCGTTCAGGGGCACGCTGATGAACCATGTATTCGATCTCGGCATAACGGCGGGGCTCAAGAGCGGCAAACGCCAAATCTTCCAACTGCTGCTTGATATCCTGCATGCTGAGACGGTGTGCTAAAGGGGCATAAATGTCAAGAGTTTCACGGGCTATGTAATGTTGCTTGTGCTGTGGCAACCCAGCCAAAGAATAAAGATTGTGTAGCCGGTCTGCAATTTTTATGATCAGCACCCGCAAATCGCGTGCTGTAGCAAGAATCATTTTACGCAGCGAAGCGAACTGCTGCTGCTCCTTGGTGTCGTAATGCATCCGCTCAAGTTTGGTCAACCCGTCAACCATGCCTGCTACATCCGAACCAAAAGCCGAATCAATATCCGCAAGAGTCACATCAGTGTCTTCCACAACGTCATGAAGTAAAGCAGCGACAACACTAGCCTCGTCCAGACCTAGCTGAACAACAATCCGGGCTACTGCCAAAGGATGCCTTATGTAAGGCCCGCCTGTTTGTCGGGTTTGCCCTCTGTGAGCTCGGTCGGCCATTTCAAATGAACGCTCGATCATATCAGTGGGCCCATCAGGGTGACGTTTGCGATATCCACTGATAAGAGTTGCTATCTCGTTTTCCTCAGACTGCCTGAAACGTCGCCAAGGCAGCACCCTACTAACCATCACCACAACCACCGTGGGGGCTTCTCAGCAAACACAAATCCGACCTAGAAGTCATTGCCATCACAACCTTCGTAACCACTTCAAGCTTCAGGCGATAACCTACATGGTAGCCTTCAGCACAACATCCCTCCCCCCTCCCCACTGGTATTACCTCGTAGTAACCATTCTATCAAAGAATGATCGTCATTTCTTTCTGCGTTTCTTGCGGGGTTTGGGTTTTATGATCGGAACAGATGACGCAGTCGGCAAACTTCTGTGCGGTCCTGACGTTGACTCAGTCTGCCGAGAAGTTCTGTCAAACCCAGGTTTTTGAGTAGCTTGAGGAGCTTCTGATCCCGAGAACTCAAGGGTGTCGTCAGACTCCTCTATTCGAGAATCATCGCGAGACGTGTCACTGCTGCCACCAAGAACTTTCTTGCGGAGACGGGTGGAGCCCCTTCCAGCTTCAATTCTGCCAGAACGACCACGATCACCAGTGTCAGCTTTGCGGGAACCTGCTTGCCGAAACTGCGACTTTTGGGCTAAGGCTATGTTCTCCGGTTCACGTTCCTTCAACCATGACACTAGCGGTGCTGCCACGAATAAAGACGAGTAGGTGCCAACCACTACGCCAAGCAACAAAGCAACAGAGAACTCTTCCAACGTGGAAGCCCCGAACAAAGCCGAACCTATTACAAGCATCGACAGTATGGGCATCATCGATGTGATAGAAGTATTCACAGAACGCATCAACACCCGATTGAGTGAGATGTTCATCATCTCCGTGTAGGTGTGTCGCCTATCCGATGAGATTTTACCTACCACTTCATGCACTTTGTCGTACACCACTATCGTGTCGTACAACGAATAACCCATAATAGTCAGAAACGCAATTATCGTGGCCGGGGTGATTTCAAGCTGAAAAAGAGAATAGAAACCCACGCAAACGATAATGTCATGAATCACCGCTGCCAAGGCCCCAATCGCCATCTTCCATTCAAGACGGATAGCAATATAAGCGGCCACCAGAGCAAAGAAGACCAGCAGGGCATTACGGGCTTTGGCGGTGACCTGTGAACCCCAGGAAGGGCCTACAGTAGTAACGCTCACCTGCTCTAACTCAACATTGGCAAGCTCAGCCAAAGCCGTCCTCACCAAGCTAACGTTTTCAGCGTCGTTTGTGTCGGCTCGTACTCTGATCGTGTCAGCACCGACCGTCTGAATCTTCGCACTACCCACTTCGGTTTCTTGCAAAGCGCTGCGAGTCTCAGACACTGAAACCCCCGCAGCTTGAACCTCCCAAGAAGTGCCGCCACTGAAGTCAATGCCAAGATCAAGACCACGAACCGCGAAGCCGGCTCCACTCAACACCAAGACCACCAGCGAGGCTATTCGTGTCTTATTCCACAAACGTGGGAAGTCAATCTGCTGATCACTCCGGTAGAGTGCCACGATAAACCGCCAGAACTTAATCATAGAATGCTTCGACTCCCGTGGAGGTGTGCCCAAACCCCTTCAACGTCAGCAGTGTGTGGGGTCCAGTGATAAAGTCTGCTACTGCCATTATCGGTGGTTGTGCGGTCGTGGGTCGTACTCTTGTGTTCATGCTTCCACTCTTGCCGTGCTTGCAGTACTGTCAACTCTCATAATGAACTTGGAACCACACAATCTGGATTACTTAGTGGCCTGCCCGACCGGTACAGCAACGCCAAACCAGCTTAAATGGCGTCGCAACTTCTGGTTGTGGGCAATCAAACTGATAAGAGGACCCATGAAAAAATAAGAAGCCACCAGATCAAGAACAGTAGCCAGTCCAAGATAGAAAGCGAATCCCCTGACTTGGCCCACTGTTAACACGTAAAGAACCACAGCGGCGATCAGCGACGCCACATCCGCTTTCACAATAGTGGAAAAAGCCGTTGTAAAGGCTCGACCAGCAGACGAGCGTACACTACGCCCTGAACGTATATCCTCCTTGAGATGCTCAAAGTACACAACATTCGAATCGACCGACACGCCGATCGCGACAATCAAACCGGTGACCCCTGCCAAAGTAAGCGCCAAACCCTGATGCTCCCCCAACCAAGCGATAATAGTCCAAAGCATCGCACCGGAAAGAACAAGACTGGCAATAGCCACAAAACCCATAAGACGGTAATAAACAAGCAGATACAACGAAACCAACACCAAACCGATGATGCCGGCAATCACACCTGCTCTTAACGCATCAGTGCCTATCGAAGCCGACACTATGCGACTCTGCTGGGCTTCAAGCTCGATAGGAAGAACCCCGTAGTTGAGCACCAAAGCCAAATCCTTGGCCTCTTCTTCGCTGAAATCGCCGGTAATTCTAGTCTGGGAACGTTCAAACGGGATGAAAGAACTGCTATTATTCTGAATCAGTGGGGCACTTATGATCTCATCGTCGATCTCAATAGCCAACTTCTTAGAGGGACAGGAGGCTTCCCTGTGGTAGCAGATACTGCTCAACTCGTTGAAACCGTCGATACCCACAGGCCCCCTTTTGAAAGTTAAAAGGACATGCCAACCATCGACTAGAGAATACAATGCCTGAGCCGATTCTAAAGCATCGCCTGTCAAGCTGCTGGGGCCCACGATATAGCGGATCAATACACTGCGATCGTCACCATAATCTGCTAGCACTGCCTCACTGTCAGCAGTGATAGCATCGGTAGACGTATCAGTTAAAAAAAATCTATCTAAATCCTTGGTTTCTCTGTCTCTTTGATAGAGCATCTCTGGGAGCTCTTCGATTACAGGGCGAAACCTCAACTCCGCAGTCTGTCCTACCAAATCAATCGCTCGCTGCTGATCCTCCACTCCTGGCAGTTGCACTAATATGTTGCCACCTTGCGTGCTGATCTCCGGTTCAGCCACACCAAGAGCGTCAACACGGTTGCGTATTATTTCGACTGATATGTCGAGTTCTTCTTGACTAGCAGAACGTGTAGGTTGCAAAACCACACTAGCTCCGCCTTGGAGGTCAAGACCGAGCAATGGCGTATTACCAGCAATAAGAGTGTAGAGGACACCTGTCACAGCAATAGTGACAATCCCTATGGCATGAACAAGATTGACCGCTCTACGACGCACGCTACAAATACCAGAAGGAACAAAGCTCGCCAGTACCAGTACACCCTAGAGACACGTACTACCTGCCAAGCAAGAACCACTCACACGCACTACTAGCCACCTTGCCTACAAAGTTCACCCATAAGCCATCCATCCACACTCAAGTTCTACTGTCTTGTTCTTTGCCTTGCCTATTGCTTTTCTTAAAACACTTCTTTATGAATATGGCTATAGCGCTCAACGCGTCCATAGCCACTTCTACAGCTACTTCAATCATTCAGTCTTTCGTCCTTTCTTCACTATAAGTGACTACAACCGCCCAAACCTGCAAACACTGCGTAGCTACAACCTCCTAGGATCAAGCTCGACCATATGAGTATTCGTTTGGCTATGTAGCCAGTAGTGCCTATGACTAGCTTGTCGGTTAGCTTGGCTTTGTCTTGTCTTCTTCATCTGCATGAGGATCAGAAGTATGGTCTTCTTCATCTGCATGAGGATCAGAAGTATGGGCATCAGCAAGTTCTTCAGTGTCTTCGTCTTCTTCGTCTTCTGATATGCGACTGGCAACAGAACTCTTGAGTAGCTTCAATTCCACCTCGGGTGCCACCTCAAGCCAGACGATGTTGTCGTCGACTTCCAATACTGCTCCATGAACACCGGAACTGGTTATTACTTCATCTCCTTCCTGCAGTGACTCCATTAATGCTCTATGCTCACGCTCGCGTTTCTGCTGCGGACGCAGAACAGCGAAATACAGCAAAATAAGAAGGGCGAAAAATATAATAGTGAAAGGATCCACGGCGTTAATTCTAGAGTCAAACTAGGCCGAATAAACCAGACTCGCCAACAAACATCAAACCCATAAACTTATCGGACTCTTCAAGCCCACACTCTGTCGACCTGTTCACGTATCTCAGTGAAGTTTCCTGCACGGATCGATGCACGGATTCGTTGCATGAAACGCAACAACCAGGCAAGGTTGTGTAGAGTCAACAGACGGCCTGCTGTTGGTTCTTTAACCGTCAGCAAATGACGCAGATATCCTTTGGAATATCGGCCTGCTGGGCCATCGGGGAAAAAAGGGTCTAACGGCTCACTGCTGTTGGCGTGAGAAGCTTGATCAAGGTTATAACGGCCCGTGCTGCTGAGGACTGTACCGTGACGAGCCAGGCGAGTAGGAAAAACACAGTCGAACATATCCACTCCTCTGCTCACAGCTTCCACGATCCCAGCCGGATCGCCAAGCCCCATAAAATAGCGGGGCTGATCCTCCGGCAGAACACTCATAGCCACATCAAGAGCTTCAAACATGTCTGCACGTTCTTCACCCACGGATAAGCCACCCACAGCATAACCGTCGAAACCTATATCCACAGTGCGTGAAGCCGACTCCAAACGCAAATCGGAATGCGTACCTCCCTGTACAATGCCAAACTGGCACTGCGCCTCAGAACTAGCCGAGGACTGGAAAGCATCGCGAGCACGCTGAGCCCAAGCGGCACTACGATCAACAGCTATGCGATGAGCTTCTTTCGATACCCGAGCTGACGGACAAATGTCAAGCACCATAGTCATGTCAGCACCTATAAGCGACTGCTTGGCCACCGCATCTTCAGGCGTGATACGACAACTAGAGCCATCGTACACGGACCTGAAAACCGCCCCACCATCATCTACATCCGCTCCCAGCGAAAACACTTGATAGCCACCAGAATCTGTGAGCATATGACCGGACCAGCCTGCGAACTCATGTATACCCCCGAGATCAGCTACCACATCCACCCCTGGGCGTAACATCAGATGATAGGTATTAGCGAGAATCACTTCAACGCCTAAACCTTCCAAGTCTTTTGAATCAAGAAGGCGAACTGCCCCACGGGTGCCGACTGGCATAAAACAAGGCGTCTCGAAAGATCCCCTAGCCGTGTGGACCTGACCAGCACGAGCCTGCCCGTCACAAGCATCCGGGGTAAAGACAGCTTTCATGTCCTCGAATCACTGATACGCCTAGTTAGCAGCATGGCATCACCGAAAGACAAAAAACGATAGCCGGCGGATAAAGCCTCCGAGTAGAGGTCACGCCAGCGAAGGCCGACAAAAGCATCGATCAAACAGAGCAGACTCGATCGAGGCATATGGAAGTTAGTCATCAAAAGGTCGACAGTCCGCCATTCAAAAGGACGGCGTATGAACAACTCCGAACGGCCTTCGAGGATTCCCGTTGAAGCAAAGGTTTCCAAGGTTCTCACTACGGTGGTGCCAACAGCTATCACTCGGAGTGCGGATGGCAATAGTTCAGCGGTGGAAGCCGGTATACGATAGTATTCGGTGTGCATGACATGATCTTCGATGCTTTCTGCGGTGATAGGCCGGAATGTGTCAAGACCTATCGCCAGTTCTACCGTGGCGACTTCAGCCCCTTTAGCACGGATACGACTCAGCAATTCTTCAGTGAGATGCAAACCGGCGGTAGGTGCAGCCGCAGACACGGGCCTACGACTGAAAACAGTCTGATAACGTTTTGAATCTTCAAGAGGTTCAGTGATGTATGGCGGAAGAGGAACCTCCCCCACAACATCCAACAACTCGAACATGGCATCTTGTTTTACGGGCTGCGATAGGAATTTGACGATTCGGCGTCCCTGGCCTAAATCATCGCCGACTTCTACTTCGAATTCAGCACCATCAGTCATACTGATCGCAGTTCTCCGAACATCGGCTTCAGCAGCGAAACCTAAGACCTCCCCCCGCTTCAAACGCCTACCGGGCTTTACCAAGGCTTCCCACGTTGCGTTGTAGCGATGCTCGAGAAGTAGTACTTCGACCTTCCCTCCCGTCGAACGCTGCAAACGAAGCCGTGCCGGCATCACTCGCGTGTCGTTTACCACTATCACATCCCCAGCTTCAACAAAACCAGTCAAATCACACACACGGCGATGCGCTATACCGTCTCCCAGATCCACTAACAGCCGTGCCTGATCCCGGTCAGCTAAAGGTGATTGAGCTATGGCTTCAGCGGGTAGATCGTAATCGAGTTCTTCTATTCGCACAGGTGTCGCATCCCGCTGGTCTGATCAACGAAACAATTCCGGATGCTGGTTTGAAACATCTGCAGGGGGTTCCAAGCCCAAATGGACCCATGAAGCTTTCGTGGCCACCCGGCCTCGAGGTGTTCGTATCAGCAACCCCTGCTGTATCAGGAACGGTTCATAAACATCCTCTAAAGTTTCAACGGGTTCACTAACAGCAATCGCCAGAGTGGAACGACCCACAGGGCCGCCTCTGAACTTGGCGCATAAAGCTTCTAATACAGCCCTTGAAGGGCGATCGAGCCCTAAGTCGTCAACACTGAAAAAGGCCAGGCCATCAGCAGCTACTTGAGCATTTATGTATCCTTCTCTGTGCATCTCAGCGAAGTCTCGCACCTGACGCAGGAGCCGGTTGGCGATCCGAGGGGTGCCACGAGCTCTGCGGGCAATTTCAGTTGCACCATTAGCAGTAACAGGCACACCGAGAATGCCGGCAGTGCGTTTCACAATTTGAGTCAGGTCTTCATGATTGTAAAGGTCGAAGCGAGCCACCAGCCCGAAACGGTCACGCAGAGGGCCTGTTATGAGCCCGGTGCGAGTTGTGGCACCTACCAGTGTGAAAGGGGCCAACTCCAACGATATGGAACGAGCGGCTGGGCCTTTACCGAGCACTATGTCTATCCGAAAATCTTCCATCGCCGGATATAACACTTCTTCAACCGGCCGTGGAAGACGATGAATCTCATCTATGAACAGCACAGCCCCTTCGGATAGTTTCGTGAGCATCGCAGCAAGATCACCTGTCCGTTCCAAGGCGGGACCAGAAGTAACCTGACACTCGACTTTCAGCTCATTCGCAACTATGTGAGCCATCGTTGTCTTACCCAAACCAGGAGGACCCGCAAGCAGCAGGTGGTCGACCGGTTCCTGACGTTGGCAGGCTGCGCCAAGCATTACTTCCAGGTGGGATTTCAGCTCAGTTTGACCAACGAATCCGTCCAATGAACGTGGTCTTAGGCTCGCTTCGGAGATACCGTCCACCGATTGAGGTGAACCCGAAAGCAATTCAACCTCATCTGCAGCTTCTGCGACCTCTTCTTTCCGAGCTCGACTGCCTGACTCTTCGGCACCTGTCAGCTCAGCTGAACGGCCTGCTTGAGCAGCGGATAGCGTTTCCTTACGAGTCACGATGACACCGACTAGCCTTTGTTTGAAACCATGCTACTACCGGTCTATTCGACCTGAATTGAGGATTTGTTCTCTGTCATCAGAGTTAACGCTTCACGTAATATTCCTTCAACTGTTCCTTCTTCAAACAAAATGGCAGGCAATCTGTTCATCGTCGCATTTATCTCCCTGGGACTGTAACCAAGACCTAGCAAAGCTGAGCGCACATCGGATTTAAGACTGTTCACGGGTTCAGACTCCCAGTTGTCGGCAGTTGCAGAGACTGTATCCTCAGGCAGCTCAAGTTTTGATTTTAGCTCCATGATAAGACGTTTTGCCGTTTTGTTTCCTATCCCTTTCACCTGACAGATAGTGTCAGCATCACTTAAAACCACCGCGCGGTGTAATGCTTCGGCGGTGAGTGTTTCCAATACCGACAATGCCAACGCTGGTCCCACGCTATGGACACTAATCAGTGCTTCAAAGATGCGGCGGTCAGCATCCGTTGCGAAACCATAAAACATTTCTGAATCCTCGCGCACTACATGATAGATGTAGACGAAAACTTCTGAACCTTCAGCACCGATCCCAGCAACCACGGCTGAAGTGGTGCGCACCCGATAGCCAACCCCGTTCACCTCTAACAACAGCTCAACTGAAGGTTGGCTCCCAGGAACAACAGTACGAGCCAACAGTGAACCCCGTAAAGAACCAATCACAGAACCGCTCACGTTAAAACACCCTCGACACCTGGCCGACCAGTCGAACCTGACCGACTATCCATTCGCAACATAACTCAACATAACCCCATGAGCATAACCGATTGTGCATAACCTAACGTGTCACTCTAGAACGTGTCACTCTCGAAGGTAGTCGCGCCAGGTGACAAAGAGCCACCGCCGCAGCATCAGCGGCATCAGCCGGACGCAGCTGATGCTTCAAAGCAAGCAAGTGCTTGACCATAACCGCTACCTCTTCTTTGCCAGCACTCCCATAACCCGCTACTGCCAGTTTCACTTCATTGGGAGAATACTCAAATACCGCACAACCCGCAGCAACAGCTTCAGCCATGACTACCCCCATAGCCTGGGCCACAGACACAGCAGTGCGGATGTTATGTTGGAACAGCAACCGTTCCACTGCTACTACCTCAGGTTGCAGCTCGCCGATAAAGTCTCGGATTTCCGTTTGCAGCTCCGCTAAACGGATAGGTGTCTCAGCCTGAGCGTCCGTGGTTATCACGCCTGCCGCCATAGCACGGGGCTGACTGCCTTGTAATATAGCACTATAACCACAGCGAGAAAGGCCTGGATCTATCCCCAACACTAGCATTGGTCAAGCCAGTGATTCCAATGCCACCCGTCGAACCGACCCATTCCTGGAATGACTGAAGTCAGGGAGCCCAAGTTAAGCCAGCGAGTCCAATAATTCGTCACTGATATCGAAATTGGCGTACACCTCTTGCACATCATCGAGATTGTCGAGTGCGTCCATCAGCTGCACTATCTGTTTAGCTGTCGCAACATCTGAGATCACTACGGTAGTGGTAGGTTGCATGACCACATCGGCACTGTCAAACGGGATGCCGGCATCCTCTAAAGCTTGGCGTACAAGATGTAGTTCAGTGGCCTCAGTGATCACTCTGAACGCTTCCTCGGATTTGACGATATCTTCAGCACCGGTGTCTATGGCCACCACCATCAGCTCATCTTCATCGACTGTGGCCTTCACATTCAAAAGGCCTTTGCGTTCAAACTGCCATGAAACCGAACCGGGCTGGGCAAGGGAACCACCCGCCCGGGTTAGCGTACTGCGCACATCACTGCCAGTGCGGTTGCGGTTATCAGTGAGGCATTCTATGTAGAGTGCCACCCCTGCAGGGGCGTAAGCTTCGTAAGACACAGGCACATAGTTCACGCCTTCAAGCTCTCCGGTGCCCCGCTTGATAGCCCGTTCGATCGTGTCCAAAGGCACAGAATTGTCTCGGGCTTTCTGGTACATGGTGCGCAATGTCGGGTTGGAATCAGGATCACCGCCACCTTCACGAGCTGCTACTTCCACCTGTTTGATCAACTTGGCGAAGAGTTTGCCCCTTCTAGCATCCGTTTGACTTTTCTTGTGTTTGATGGTTGACCATTTGCTGTGACCACTCACAGTATTGAAGTTTACAGTCTTCAAATACTACATAGCAGAAAAGGTATCGACCATTGTCATTTGTTGGTGCCACTCACCGTTGTTTGCGTAAGCAGTCTGAATAAGTCTGGATAAATGGTGCAAAAGAAAGAAATTTGCCTACATGTCATGTGCAAAATCCGAAAGTTGCATAAGTTGTGGCTATATATTCTTATATTCTTAAATGGTTTTAACACATATATTCCTTACAAGGAACTGTCTAGAAAGTATTGGATAGGATTTCAATTTATGACCATGTTCAAAGTGCATGAGACCATCTTCAATACCACCAGTGATGGTAAACCCATGACGGTATTGCATAAGAAACCCCTTAAAAAAGAAAAATTCCCCGCCGTGGTGATTTTTCACGATGCTCCAGGCATCCGAGAGGCCATTCACGCGTTTTCTCAACGTCTCGCTGGCCACGGTTATGACGTGTTCGTACCGGATCTGTACCATCGCCATGGACGCCTGATAGGTTTCAGTTCTCACGACCTCGCCACCGATCCCTCCGCCAAGCCTCGGATGTATGAACTGCTGGCTGCGTTAACCGACGATGGCATCCAACAGGACCTCGATGTCACACTGAAGCTCGTCGACAAGCACAACCTAGCGGCCCAAAAAGGAGAAGGAAACAACTCCAAACAATCGAATCAGGTCTACTGCATAGGTTTCTGCGTAGGTGCAAGAGCTGTGTTTCACACAATGATGCAAAGACCCGAGCAGTTTGTGGCAGGTGCCATGTGGCATCCCTCATTTCTGGTGGACGACACTCCCAATTCGCCTCACCTGACAGCATCAGAATTTCCGGGTTCACTGTACATAGGATTCGGCGAAGCTGACGAGACGATGAGTGTAGCTTCTATGCAACCTTTCATAGACGCAGTCGCACCGCTAAGCGATAGAGTCACAATAGACATCCACCCCGAAGCTGACCATGCTTACACTTGGCCCGACACATCCAACTACAACGAAGCAGCAGCCCAAAAATCCTGGGAACAGACTTTGCAACTGTTCGAACAAACCACAGCAGCAGCAAACCGACTATAAGGGAAACCGACTATAAGCTATGCAATGGACTGGAAGTTTCATTCCCACTTTGCGTGAAGCACCTGCAGATGCCGAGGCCGCTAGTCACAAGTTGCTAGTGCGCGGGGGCTACATAAGGCAATTACACTCCGGTCACTATTCCTTGCTGCCATTGGGGCTTCGCGTTCATGCCAAGGTTGAGAGCGTTGTAAGGCAGGGCATGGAAGAGATAGGAGCCCAGGAGTTCCTGCTACCCGCAATGCATCCGGCATGGCTGTGGCAACGCACTGACCGTTGGGACACTATGGGCCCGGAAATGTTTCGGCTGCAAGATCGCAAACAGGCTGATCTTGCTTTGGCGATGACACATGAGGAAGCTTTCACACAGATATTCTGTGAAATCTCCTCATACCGATCGCTGCCTCAGATCTGGTATCAGATCCAATGGAAATTCCGTGATGAACCACGACCCAAATCAGGACTGCTGCGAGTGCGGGAGTTCGCTATGAAAGACAGCTACTCGTTCGACTTAGACGATGAGGGACTTGATCGCAGCTTCAACGCCCACTACGAGGCTTATAGTCGTACTTTCAAACGGCTGTCTTTGGATGCCATAGCAGTTGAAGCATCCTCCGGTGCTATGGGTGGCACCGCCTCTGTGGAGTTCGTGGTTCCATCAGCTATCGGCGAAGACGACATTGTGCGTTGCAAAGAATGCGGATATGCGGCAAATGTAGAACGCGCAACCTCTAAAGCCGTCAGCCCACCTGCAGAAGACACAGTGAACACAACCTCAGATGAACCGATTCCGTTCCCTACTCCAGGAGTGCGCACCATCGCTGATCTTGAAAAATTCAAGGGTGGAGCACCCGCATACCGTCAAATCAAAACTATGGCTATGATGTTGGACGGCGAGTTGACGTTGGCACTGCTGCGAGGCGACCACCAACTCAACTTGCAAAAACTCAGCGACACAACCGGTGCTTCAGACATCCGACCGGCAACATCAGAAGAAACGTTGCAAAAATTAGGAGCTCACCCCGGGTCGTTAGGACCAGTTGGCGTTACAGAACACCCGATAATCGCCGACCTTGTTCTGCAAAGCCAAAGTGGGCTCACAACCGGTGCCAACAAAGATGACCTGCACTACTCGCAAGTAGATATGTCACGTGATGTGAAAGTATCACAGTGGGTTGATTTGCGAAGTGTGGACCATGGTGAGCCATGTGTTCACTGCGGTGCACCTCTTGAAATGCTCCGTTGCATCGAGACTGGTCATATTTTCAAACTCGGCCGCCGCTACGCCGAAGCATTCGGTGCTACCTTGCTAGACGACAAAGGCGTGGAACAAACGATCACCATGGGATCTTATGGCATCGGAATAGGGCGTGCAGTAGCTGCCATAGCCGAAATCCACCATGACGAACGGGGTTTGACATGGCCAACACGTGTAGCACCATACGAGGTGGTGATCACGGTGACCAACATAAGTGACAGGAACACAATGGAAGCTGCTGAGCGAATTTACGAGGACCTTCAAAACGCCGGAGTGGAAGTTCTCATCGATGACCGTGATGTGCGTGCCGGCGTGAAATTCGCGGATGCAGAACTAATAGGAATACCCTGGAGAATCACAGTGGGTAGAGACATAGCCCAAGGAGAAGTCGAACTTATCGAAAGAGCCACCGGCAAACTCGAAAAGATACCCGTTGTCAATATTTCGCACTACACAGCCGGCCGAATAGCCTCCCAACTGAAAGCCAGTCAGACTATCCGATAAAACTAGCCGTCTAGTCGAAATAGCAGCTAACGCCCAACCGACTGGGCTGACTGACAACACTGAACGGCGAATAGGGCCTCACCGGATGGAAAGCGAGACTGGATGGAAAGCGAGACTGGATGGAAAGCCAGCCAAGGCCCCACTGGAAAGTGGAAAGCCAGCCCGCATTCTCTCGATCAGGCTGGCTCCGGCTGACTAAAACACTCGCAATCAGCTGAGTGCTGCAAAACCTTTGTCAAGGTCGGCGATGATGTCGTCGATGGTTTCCAAGCCCACAGCAAGTCGTACCTGTCCAGGCTGCACTCCAGCCAACAATTGTTCTTCCTCGGTTAGTTGCGAGTGCGTAGTAGAAGCAGGATGGATCACCAAGCTGCGCACGTCGCCGATGTTGGCTACATGGCTATGCAGCTCTAAAGCCTCAACAAAGCACTGACCCGCTTCTTTTCCGCCTTTCACAACAAACGACGGAATAGCCCCGTAACCGCGTCCACCTGTGAGCTGGGTAGCTCGGTCATGTGTTGGATGAGAAGTCAAGCCTGCGTAAAAAACCTCCTCCACCTTCGGGTGTCCATCAAGGTATTCCGCTACCACTTGGGCATTGCTGCAGTGGCGTTCCATCCGCAGGCTTAACGTTTCAAGCCCCTGCAAGAACAAGAAAGCATTAAACGGTGAAACAGCCGGCCCCAGGTCTCGTAGTAGTTGCACTCGAGCTTTGATTATGAAAGCCCCAGCACCCAATGCAGGCCAATATGCCAAACCATGATAGGAAGGGTCGGGGTCGATATAGTTTTTGAACCTTCCGCTGGCCCCGAAATCGAAACCACCGCCGTCTACGATGACCCCACCTATTGCGGTACCATGGCCTCCTATGTATTTGGTGGCTGAATGCACCACAATATCAGCACCATGTTCTAAAGGACGCACCAAATATGGTGAAGCAGCCGTGTTATCGATAATCAACGGTGAATCGTTTTCATGGGCTATCTCGCTGACAGCTTCGATATCCAAAAAGTCGTTGCCGGGGTTGCCGAAAACCTCTCCGTAGAAGATTTTTGTGTTTGGGCGTACTGCAGCCTGCCATTGATCCAAATCGTGGGGATCTTTCACAAATGTCACATCGATCCCCATTTTGGGCATCGTGTAATGGAATAAATTGTACGTTCCGCCATACAACGAAGCTGACGATACCACATGGTCGCCAGCTTCGGCGATGTTGAGAATGGCGAGAGTTTCAGCTGCTTGACCACTGCTCAACGCTAAAGCCCCAGGAATACCCACAGCAGTTTCCGTGCCACCTTCGAGGCTGGCCATCCTCGCCTCAAGAACCGCCTGTGTGGGGTTCATTATGCGGGTATAAATGTTGCCTATCTCTGCAAGTGCGAACAGGTTAGCAGCGTGTTCGCTGCTTTTGAAGGTGTAAGCCGTTGTCTGGTAGATGGGCACAGCTCGACTGCTGGTTTCTGAATCAGGCGTTTGGCCTGCATGTATTTGGCGGGTTTCAAACCCTGAAGTTTGATCGGACAAAGAACACTCCTACTGTTTATCTTGTTTTCATCAACTATTATCAACTATTACAGTTCTGTCATGATAATGACTACTGGTTCATAAGACAAATGCATATCCGACAGATACATATCACTGGTTCATGAAAGAAATACACTGGCATACTTCGAACGTCGAGCAACATATCCCAACTCATCAGTCAAACCTACTCAGTCAGAAACAGCAGGCTGCCAACGGCAGACGGAGTTTGGAATTCAATATGTTGTGGCTTCGGATATCGCTCACCAAACGGAGACAGCAGACTCCAATGGCAGATATCGCAAGCTTCACCAGCTAATCATCAAAGCTCCAGCCTCATGCACAACTGCCTGCTCTCCAGCAGCTATGTACGCTGTGGATTCGCCTTCTTCGATTATGGCCGGACCTTCGATGTTCGTACCTGGCGGTAGGGCGGGCCGCCACCACACTTCGGCTTCAACAGGTCCTGACGAACTGACAACAGTGCGCTTTGCAAGCTTTGGACTGCTATGTCGTTCTGGTGTGAAATCTGGCAGTTCAGACCATTCCAGCGGTGCCACTCCAACGACTTCTGCACGTACAGTCACTATCTCCACAGGTTCATCCGTGAGTGCAAAACCGTTGCGCTGAGCATGCTGGAAGTGGAACTTGTCACGCAGGTCATGCCAAGACTCCCCCAACTCGTACATGACCGAAGTCTCATGGGCTTGACCCGCATAACGCATATCCACTACAAGCTCTACTGTTCGCGCTCCTCGGCCGCTATCAGATTTGATCCGCTCACACCCCTCAGCGATCAGTCGCTCAGCGATAACCGGCAAAAAGTTCCATTCGCTGTCTTCTAGATTGACGGTTTGCGCAAGATCAACTCTAGGAGCACTGAGCAGCAATCCGAAAGCTGAAAATACTCCTGCGTAAGGTGGGATGATCACCTGTCGCATATCCAAGGACTTCGCCAAAGCCGTGGCATGTAAACCACCTGCACCTCCGAAAGCCACCAATGTGGCATCACGAGGATCTGTGCCTTGCTCCACTGACACAGAGCGGATGGCATGGGCCATATGTGACTCCACCACAGATAACACTCCAAGTGCTGTGTCCACAGGCCCCAGCGAAAGCTTCTCCCCAAGTTGCTTGCAAACAGAAAAGGCGAGAGCGTAGTTCAATGAGACAGCACCAGCTAAATCAGCACTCGGGTGAAGACGGCCCAACAATAGATCAGCGTCGGTAACGGTAGGTTCAACTCCGCCTTCATCGTAGCAAGCGGGTCCAGGTGTTGCTCCCGCCGAACGTGGTCCCACCCGCAAGGCACCACCGCTGTCAGCCCAGGCAATCGACCCTCCACCAGCTCCCACAGTATGCACTGCAACAGACGGCATCAGGCTTGCATATCCGGCTATTTCACGATTATAAACCAGTTGTGGACGGCCTTCGAACACACGGCAGACATCCGTGGAGGTGCCACCCATGTCGAATGATATCAAAGCATCGCAACCCATACGCTCACCAAGGGCTGCACTGGCAATCACACCACCAGCCGGCCCTGAAAGTAAAATAGCAGTGGGAAAATCTGCTGTATGAGTAAGAGATATCAGACCACCTGAAGAGCGCATAACAGCGATCTTGTCTACAAAACCCGCTGCTTTGGCACGCTCTGCCAGATTGTTGACATATCGTTTCACTTCCGGCGACAAAAAAGCGTTCATCACTGTAGTCGAGAAACGTTCATATTCCCTGAACTCGGCTACTACTTCAGCAGAAGCCGAAACAGGTACAGTGAACCCAGTGGATCTTTTGGACTTGCCAGTCCCACAGTCATCTAGGAGACGCTCACGTAATCGGCGACTCAGACGGTTTTCCTGTGATGGATCGACATACGAATCCAGTAAGCAGACTGCAACCGCTTCAGCTTGATGCTCGGCGATCATTGCAACAATGTCGTCGACTATTTCGTCTAGTTCGACAGCGGTAGCGGCTTCTGAGATATCGACTCCAAGACGCAGCTCCGACGGTGCTAGAGGAAACGGTCGATCCACAAATGGGTCGTAAAGAGAAGGCCGGTTCTGCCGGGCGATTTCAATCAGAGACTCAAAACCCGCGTCGGTCACAAGTAGAGTTCTGGCTCCACGTCTTTCGAGCAGAGCATTAGTGGCCACGGTGGTGCCATGTAGCAGATCTACAGTACCCTCCAATGGCACAATACCTCGGGCACTGTTCATGACGCCTTCACTTTGATCGTGGAGGGTTGTCGGCACCTTGCCAACGGTTATATCGCCACCATCCCAAAAGACGATATCGGTAAAAGTTCCTCCTACGTCCACTCCCAAGGATGACTTAGTGCTCCCGATTGCCCTACCCATAAAAGCACAGACCACAAGCTCTGAAAACCGTCAGCGTGCTATTGACAGCAGCGGCTAGAGCCGCAGACGGTCAACCCCGTCCAATGCTGCGGTAACATAGCATTCAGCCAGCGTGGGATAGCTGATCACGCTTTCTAAAAAGTAGTCTACGGTGCCACCATGAGCGATTACGGCCTGTCCTATGTGAATCAACTCTGCGGCGTCTTCACCAATGATATGCACCCCTAAAAGGAGGCGGTTCTCAATGTTGAAGATCAGCTTCAAAAGACCGTCATTGTTGCCGGTGATCACATTCTTGACGGCATCCTGATAACGTGCTTTGCCCACCTCATAGGGGATGCCTTCTTCGGTGAGTTCGAGTTCTGTCTTGCCTACCATCGCCATTTCAGGAATAGTTTTCACCATGTAAGGAAATAGACCTGCATAGCTTTTCGTGGGTGCACCGAATGCGTGTTTCGCAGCCAGGCGCCCCTGAATCTGAGATGTCGACACAAGATCAGGGAAACCAATCACCCCGCCTACTGCGTAGATACCTTCTACAGATGTTTGATAATGCTCATCGACTTTCAAACGTCGGCGGTCATCTGCTTTTATGCCTACTGCTTCGAGGTTCAAAGAGGCAGTATTGCCAGTACGACCCACACAATACATAACCGCGTCGCTTATTATCTGCTTTCCGCTGGCGAGTATGACTCGGATGCCGTCGCCCGCATCATCCCTCAAGTATTCAATATCCAAGACTTCTTCCCCCAAACGAAGTAGTACCCCCTCTTGTCGGAGGTAATAGACAAGCGTGTCCACTATCTCATCATCGGCAAAAGTCAACATTCGTGAATTCTTGTTTATCAGAGTGACTCTAATGCCTAAAGCCGCAAATGTGCAACAGTACTCTAGGCCTATAGGGCCAGCACCCACTATGGTCAATGTACGTGGCAGTTCTTGCAGGTTGAGGATATCGTCGCTCACAAAAATCAGCTTGCCATCGGTATATACCATAGGCGGCTTAGTGGAAGATGTTCCTACAGCGATACAAGCCTTGTCTGTTGTGATAGTACGTTGAGTCCGACCTTCATCTGAGGCGAGTCCTATCGTATGGCGGTCGATAAAAGAGGCTTCTGCGTTTATTACCTCAACTTTGGCTCGGATGATTTGCGTGCGCAAAGTTTCAGTTTGGTTTTGTATGACATAACTGGTTCTGACCATCAAATCACTCATTTTGATGTCTTTTTTCATTGACTCGGCAACACCGTATATCTTGCGCTCGTTGTAACCAGTGAAATGAAGTACAGCTTCACGCAAAGTTTTACTGGGAATGCTGATGTCGACTGTCACACCCCCCACATCGGGTTGCCGCTCTATCAGTGCGACACGCTTTCCCAGTCTGGATGCCTGTATAGCAGTTGCTTGGCCTGCCGGCCCAGCCCCAATGACCACCCAGTCGTAGTCGTAATCTGTCATTTCCAGTACCTTGTTCTAATCCTGCACTTCTATCATGCCCACTATCTCGAAGTTAGAGTGTAACGAACATTTCGCTCATCCCCAGAGCGTTGACTTCCACTACCTCAGTTATACCTTCCACGCGATCTTTCAAGATGCGTTCAATGCCAGCTTTAAGAGTTTGCGTAGAAGCGGGACAGGTAACACAAGCCCCTTGAAGCTCAACCGTTACAACACCGGTAGCTTCATCTACTTCTATCAGTTCGATGTCACCCTGGTCAGCTTGAATGGCCGGCCTGATTATCTCTATGATCTGTTCTACTTCGGCACGCATTACGTCAGCTTCGATACGTTGCTAGCTTGAGGCATGTAGTCAGAGACTCCAAGACAAGACAAACCCGGTTGTGGCATAGCCTAATACCACAAGTTCACTGGCTTCGACAATTGTTCCAGCTAGCAGATGGTAACTTGAATGCACTGTATTCTGACAGTACCACAAGTTCACTGGCTTTGACAATTGTTCTAGCTTGGGTAGTCTTTAGAGTCCGCTGCACGTCTACCTCGATATACGGATGTCAGTCGGGCTGGGGAGATTTGAACTCCCGACCTTCGGTCCCCCAGACCGACGCGCT
>JAPPJC010000012.1 GCA_028820455.1 Acidimicrobiaceae bacterium | reverse complement strand
CTTCTCCTACTTCTGTTGCTAATCCTCCCATTGAGGTTTCTAAGAGGCCGTGGATCTCCAGCGGTTGCGACAACTGCACATACGAAAGTTACACTGACGACAAAAATAACAGTAGAAGCAGGTTTCGTGACGGACAAGGTGGTGAGCTAACCAGAACCCAATACGAAACCCGCAGAACTGCATGGACTAATTACGACGCTGCCCTGCGTTGTAGTGGCCCATCATGCCCTAGTGTAACACCTCCTAATTTCCCGAGGCCCAATTATTTAGGCCACAGTCTGTCTTGTGATACCAGCTCAGTGTCTGACTATGACGAAGCCTCCCCTTCCGGGGAACTAGCTAGTGCGTCATATGAGTGGGCATCACAAACAGGGTGCAGTATGAGCGGTGTCAGTGGTTCGGGGCGGGGTACGGAGACTCACGAGGAGTATCACGTTTGGGTTGGTTGGAATCCCACTGATCCTGATTGGCCTGCGCAACCGTGGCCAACCCCGAAACCCGCTAGCTATCCCAACGGCGAACCACGAGATTGCGTCAGAACCAACTCGCCGCCAGACCCGCCGGACTGCACTGAAGACGACGCGTACTGCGTCAGCTGGCCGGACTGGATACCGGACCCCGACCTCACATGGCAGCCCATAGACTTCAGCCTCCCCGACAATCACGACCCCTACATGGGCAGCCCCTACCACGGGCCCAACACGCACATGCAAACCATAGCCGCAGACTCCACCCACGCAGCCCACCACAAAGCAAGCGACCTCAACCACATGAGCCCCGACGTCCCAGCAGCAACCATAGGCCTCACAGGAGGCTGGCCATCAGGCGTAACACCATCTTCCTACTTCGCAAACCCACCCTATAAAACTGAAAACCATCCCAGAAACAGTAGCACCCATCACGGCCCCGACACTCCACCAAAAGGTGCTCCCACACTTGATAAGTTCCACCCCGATTACAAGCCGAACACCAACGCCTTGGACGACTCCCCGCTCACACTGGTGACCAGACTCTTCAACACCACTACAGAACACATCGGCTACGCCAGCGACCACTGGGACTACGTGATGGTAGACCCCGCACCCCTACACGAACTCTGCGACTTCATGGGATTCAAACTCGCCAACGTAGCAATACTAGCACCCGCAGGGGGACTCATAGCCGATCAATGGTTCCTGCCACGCCAAACAGGCAACAACCCCACAATAGAAATACAAGGCAGCATAACAGTCAAACACCGCGGACTATTCGCACGCAGCGACACCAACGGCAACCTCACAACCGGCTACCGCAAACACTTCACCCACCCCACCGACTTCGAACAAGGCACCACAACCTGGTGGCCCGACATCAAACAAAACCACTGGACACCCCAACCCTAACCAACCCGGAAACAAGCACGAAAACCTAATACACGACTACACGACCGAAGATCGGCTACACGACTGCGTCGTTGGTTTGCATTCTCATTGCATTCTCAAATTCTGTCATCATCCAGGCTTATCAAGTAGTTCTCTCAAACCCTCAGCTTCGATAAGCCGCAACAAATCAGCAGGCCGTTCTGCCAAGCCGTCAAAAACTGCGAGATAGTCACGAGCTTGCGCCTTGTCAACCGCTGTGGGATTCCCACCCCATAGTAATGCGAAAGCACTGAAAACAAGACCTTGATGATGTTCCGGGTCAACCTTAAGAGCTTCATCAAGATACTCGATACCGTATTCCACTAGCCCTGCGTCACGGGTACGCACCAAAAGCCAGCCTCTAGCTGCTAAAACATCAGGATCATCAGGGTAAGACCCTGAAACCCAATCGAGCAGTTTCACAGCATCCAACAAGCCTCCCTGTGAAGCTAAATCCTCTGCTGTGGTGATAGCATCGGCAGGACTGAAACCCCACTCCTTAAACGGCTTGGATTCGCTGTTCATATCGTCGACATCGTCGTCTGGCATGACTTCAAGAAGAGTGTTTTTTCGTGCCTCAGCTACTCGGGCACGTATGTCAGCCCGGATGATCAACTCCTCAGCGTGAGGCGGTGGGTCAAGTCTGTCAAACTCCGCTAGCTCTAACGAAGCTCTGGCACTGTCGTTAAGGTCTAAGGCAATAATGGCGCGAAACAGCCTGGCGTCAGGGTATTCGGAGTCTACGCCTATAGCATCGTCAAGGTAGCTGACCGCTTTTTCGACTTCACCTAAACGGGAAGTGAGCCAGCCCCTATAAGTAAGTGCCTCAGAATTAGACGGCTGCAACTTCAAAACTTCGTCGTAAACGGCGATACTACCAGCAATGTCACCTTCTTGAAGCAAAGCTTGAGCACGAAGAATCAGTTCATGAGAACTCACACGAATGCTGCCTGTAACCGAGTCTCCAATACCACGACTGCCAGAAAAATGGGCAACAAGCAAGCCCGCCACACCAGAAACCAGCAAAACACTCAACACCCGAAAAGTGGTAATCATCCAACGGCGACGCGGACGCGGATCAACGGTTATCGGATGCGTCAACGATAGAGGTAAATCCCGTTCCCGCAGTTCAGGGTTTTGGGTTCGCTCGTCTTCTGTTATTGTTGCTCGTTGTTCTGCTATTATTGTCTTCTCTATTATTGTCTTCTGCTGTGCTATTGCTGTTTGTTGCAAACGTCGGTGTGTGGTAGCCTTCCGGCGACCTGCCAGGCTAGCCGCAGCTATTTTTCGGTTCTCAGGTTGCGATAGTCGGCGTGTGGTAGCCTTCCGGCGGCGGTTGAAGAGTCGGGCTTTCCGATCATCGGTCGGTCGGGCAGCATTTTGTTGAGCTGTTACAGGCTCACTACTTCGCAGCATTATCGTCAAAAAAGCCGCTATCCCGCCGCCTGCAACTAGCGGCAAAACCCACACTAAGCCTGTTATCCCCGAAGCTGCGGGCACATAATCAACAGCAGTACCGTATGCCGCTACAAGTTGATCGCGGATGTAGTTGTCGCTACGTCCCTCATCAACCCACACTGCTATCTGGCGGCGAATTTCTTGTGACACCGGCACGTCGCTCTCAGCCACGGACTGCCCAGAACAAACCGGGCAAGCAAACCTTTGAGCCAACACATTAGCACGATCAGCGTTAGTCAACGGTGGCTTACCTGCGATAGAACCAAACAAAAAAACAGTTAACGCCACACCCGCAGCAGCAACCCAGCTGGCAATCCGCGGTTTCATACCATCAGCCACGATACTCTAGCGTTGCGCCAGCTTGACAGACCGCCGTCCAACTGACAATCCGCGGTTTCATACCATCAGCCTGCTGTATTGCTATGCATTAGCTGTTAGTTGTTCGATGATATTATCGATAGCGTCCGCGGTTACTCCTCCGATTTGTTTCCACACCACCACCCCAGAAGGCGTAACCAGATACGACTCGGGCACACCTGTCACGCCATACGCGACCGCAGCAGAATACGACCCCTCAGCCAGCACGGGCCAATCACCACCATGCACCGCGAAGAACTCTGACACGTTAGCCGCAGAATCCTCAAACGTTACAGAAACGATCCGTGCGTCATCTGCCGCTGAATGCCGTTCGTTGAATTCAACCAACTCGGGGTGTTCCTTCACGCATGGCACACACGTCGTAGAGAAAAAATTCACCAACACCCAACGTCCCCGCCAACTGTCAATATCAAAAGACTCACCACCAGTGGTGACACCCATCAAAGCGGGGGTGAGCTCACCAAGCAAAGGACTAGACGCTCTACGCTGCACAGCAGAATCACGAGTAGCAAGCACCCACATCAAAACTGCTAACACCACTGCTAAAGGCAAAACCACCCTCATCAAAAGCCTTTGCTTAGACGGATCTGGCAGCACCGACGAACCATCAGCAGGCCCCGCAGACTCTGGTGAATCAGTAGACACTACAGACTCTGGCTTATCCGCACAGTCATCATATGCTGCCCCCCTCTCGGGGTTTGTTGATTCTGCAGTCATCAGCCGCACTCACTCCTATCTTAAGTAAACGTTTATTTCTAGCCGGTATCAATGCTAGTACCGTGCCTAAGGCCATCACTATCCCCCCTCCCCAAAGCCACACGACCAAAGGCTGCACTGTCACCCGTAAGATTACGCTATCCCCACTGAAAGCTTCCACCCCGCCGTCAGCATCACTACTGCTACTGCCAACATCTATCGCAGCAGCATCAACACCATCACCACCACTACTGCCAACATCTACTGCCGTATCAATAGTAGTATCAGCAGCACCACCGATGTCAAAAACATTTTCTTGGCCTGGAAACGACATCACCGACAAGGCAACATCATCAAAAAGAGTGGAACGAACAGACGGAATCCCTATTGCCCGTGAAGCAAACGGGTACAAAGCTATAGCAGGATCGTATGTTTTAGCGTTGTCGACACGCACGTGGGCTACCCTTTCGGTACGATTATCGTGCAGCACAACAGAAGACCCCAAATAAGCCAGTTCGTGTCCTGAAAAGAATGCTGTCTGCCCTACTGTCAGTTCGAACTCTGCTTGACGCACATAAGACTGGCTCGCAGCAAGTCCTACCGCTATCAACACCACACCCAAATGCACAACCATGCCACCGTTGGTTCTACCAAAAAACCCACTCCAACGATGACTACGCACAGACAACACTATCTGCCGTAACGCTGCACCACCAGCAAAACCAGCAAGACCAAAAGCTGAAAGTGGAGCCCAACCCCTGGCTCCCACAACAACTGCTACTACCAAAGCAGCAACAGCCATCCACATCGGCGCGAGCAGTCGCTTGCTGAGCAAACGTACAAGCAAGGCTGTGGGGTTCAGAGCTGTGGGGTTTTCACCTGTATTTTCGTCTGTGTTCTTGCGTGTGTTTTTGCGTGTGTTTTTGTGTATCTCAGGTTGCTTTGCAGGCTTTATCTCATGTTGTCCTGCAAGTTTTTCAGGCTTGGAAGGTCCCCACGGCAGCATCGGTGCTACCGCCATCAAAAACAGCAGAGCAAACCCTATCGGTCGGGTCATACGATCAAAATACGGGGTACCCACCGCAATAGTACGACCATCAAAGGCCTCCACCAACAGGGGAAATACTGTTCCCAACAGAACCACAAAAGCAAAAACCGCGAAAAGAGCGTTGTTAACGAGGAAAGCCGCTTCACGTGAAGTAGGCGACTTGCTGCTGAAACCCGTGTAAAGCCTGCCACCACGCCAGACAATCAACACCAACGACACAATCACTATCGCTGCAAAAAACCCCAGAATTGCGGGGCCAATACCTGATTCCGTGAAAGAATGAACCGAAGCCAACACCCCTGACCGTGTTAAAAAAGTACCCAGGATTGTCAACGAAAACGTGGCAATTACAAGCGAAAGATTCCACACCCGTAGCAATCCGCGTCGTTCCTGCACCACCACTGAATGCAAGTAAGCAGTGCCTGTGAGCCACGGCAGAAATGACGCATTCTCCACCGGATCCCACGCCCAATACCCACCCCATCCCAAAGTTTCATAACTCCACCAAGCCCCCAAGACAATACCCGAAGTCAGAAAACCCCAAGCCGCTAAAGTCCACCGTCGGGTGGCTGTCAGCCACTTGTCTTCAAGCTTGCCAGAAGCCAAAGCGGCAATAGCGAAAGCGAAAGGCACCGTAAAACCAACATAGCCGAGATACAGTATCGGCGGATGAAAAGCCATTAGTATATGATTTTGAAGCAACGGGTTGGGACCCGGCCCGTCATAACCCGTAGGAGGGTTCACCTCAATAAAAGGCGCAGCTGGCCCTACCATCAAAGCAAAAAAGAAAACACAAACCGTAAACAGCACAAGTAAAACCCAGCCCAGCAACTGGCCACTACCAGCAGCACCACCACTATTATCAGAGGTATCAGAAGTACGGCTGCGGAACCTCACTGCTACGGCCACCACATAGCCGCATAAAACTAGAACCCACAAAAGTATCGACCCCTCCAAAGCAGACCACAAAGTAGCTACATTGAAAACCGCAGGAGTGGTAGAAGATCCATTATCCGCAACGAACTTCACGGTAAAATCCCGTGTTATCAGGGCTTTCTCCATCATTATGACAGCAGCGACAATTGCCACGGTCATAGTGTAAGCCAACATGCGCGCAGCATGCTCCCAACGGTGAAACCATCCAGCCAAGCCAACCGCTGATACCCCCACTCCCAGTAGCGCAGCCGCAAACCCTACAGCGATGAATACCGAGCCAAGCAGCGCATTACTCATTGCTATTACCACTCAAATTACTATTACCACTCAAACCAACCATTGCGGCTGAAGTGCATTACAGCTTCCGTCACTTTGGTCACTTTGCGCTGGCGAAAACCCCCTGGGTGCGACCAGCCTACCATTACGGCTGATGAGCATTACAGCCAACGACAGCCACGACCCGTAAACTTGTACTACACAAAACGGCAAGTCAAACTAATCGAGTGTAGCCGTTACCCGTCGCTGCTATTATTTGTAGTTGCTACACCACGGTTGGCTTCTGAGATTCTGTCATCATAGCCTTGGCGTTTACGGTATTCGTTGTCGTGTTTCACTAGCATCCGGTCGGAAGAAAAAAACCATGCTTTTGTGCCTGACATTGCATCTGTTGTGTCTGATGCCGCACCCGAATCAGCGGTCTGCCTCCATGCACCTTCCAATACAACTGGCACTCCAACCTGAAACAAGCCCGCCGGGTCGCCTACATGCACCACATCTACCACAACGTCATTGAAACCTATAAGGAACTTCAGTACATTCTGTCCGTCCTGAAAATCGCTTTCAGGTTCGGCTAGTGGCGTCCCCTGAATCCTGAAACGCCTAGAAGCTAGTTCATCACGCCTACTCACAGCCTCATCAGCATTATAAAAAAACAGCGCGGCATCTCCCAGCAAGTTCGCTACCGACCAAACGACAGTCGCCACAACAGTCACAAGAAACAGCCCGGCTATCCCCCTTTTCCAGCGTTTGCGATCTCTCTGGCCGACATACCTGGGCGCAACAGGTGCTAATCGTCTCTCTGGTTCAACGCTGGCTGTTTTGTCGTCTGTATTCGTCTTCATCCATGACCTTGCTGGACTACTCGCTGCTTCCACTCGCTGCTTCCACTTGTCCTAACAGCTCATCCACAGGCATATCCGAGCCACTCGTAGGTTTGTTCACGGGCATTTCAACTTCATTCGTAGACTCGTTCACAGACATTTCTACGGTTTCCTTCAATGGTCGCCGCAGTGATTTTGAATTTAGTTTCGACTCCTCTTCTGCAGCAGATAGCCAACGGCGTCGGTTAGGAGCCACCGACCCAGCAAGCTTTCGGCCACGCATCATCAGATAAAGAGCATAGAACATGCAGGCCCCCAAAGTTGCTCCCCATGCCCCTAAAACATAACCAAGCAATTCCATATCAGCTTCTGCTCCTATCCTCTTCAGCTGCCTCCAACCGGCGAGCATGCAAAGCCTCAGAAAGCTCTTCAGCGTAAAGCTCTCTTTCCAACCAGCCTAAGCGAAAACGATGAATCAGTGCCCAACATAGAAATAATCCCACCACCAAAAACCCGAACATTAACGTAAGCAGGGTTAGGTCTTCAATTTTGCCATCCGTCAGTGATGAAGGCTGATGCAACGTGCGATCAGCCCACCAATCCACAGACTTGTGGACTATGGGAATATTCGCAGCCCCGGCAATTCCTATGACAGCTGCTTTTGTGGCAGTTGAAACAGGGTCTGCAGTGCCAAAAGCAGATCGTGACACCAGATAGCCAACCATTATCAAAAACAGTATCAGTGTAGTCATCAAACGAACGTCACCCCATTCCCAATAGGTTCCCCAGGTAGGGCGGCCCCAGAGCATACCTGTGACTATAGCCAGGCCACACAGTAGCGTACCTACTTCAGCTGCAGAATGTGCTAGTATGTCCCACCATTCCGATTTCCTGGTCAGCCACATAATCGAACCAAGCAAAGTCAAGCCGAAAGCCAGATACGCTCCTACCGCAGACGGCACATGCACGAACATAATACGCACAGCATCACCTTGTACATCATCAGCAGGAACCACAAAAAATCCGAGTGCAGCCAAACCAGCAACCCCTATCGACGTGACCACTCCAAGCCAGAAACTAGTACGCGAACCAGTCCCAGCAGTCCTGCGAGACTCAGTCGCCTCAGTCGCCTTGGAAGATGTGATTCTTTCAGGGTGCATGAAATCTGCTTGTGTGTTCATATATCCTCCAACAACTGCGAATACATCATAGCACCCACAATTAAATTAACTACTGCAAAGAGAGCCAGCAAACCCGTCCACGACCACCCGTTCACCGCAAAAACACCGAAAGCATCGCCAAAAGCTCTCGTCGCAGCAACCAGCACAGGTGACACCAACGGCATAAACAAGATAGGCAAGACTGTTCTACGTGCTTTAACCCCTACTACTACTGTAGAAAGTAAACAGCCCACCGTTGCAAGCCCTATGGTCGCCCCAGCAGATGCTGCAACTACTAGCGGCAACGATTCCACATCGGACGCGTAAAAAACTACAGCCCCCGGCACCAGCACAAGCTCTACAAACAGCAGCTGCAACACTACTGATCCAACTTTGCCCACGAAAATCGCGGCAGGTAACACTCCGCCAGTCAGCAGTAGCCTAACGGCTTCATTCTCGGTTTCCAGTCTTAAAGAATTTTCGGCTGCTACAATCGTCACAAATAGCACAACCATCCAGATCAAGCCAGGTGTGGCCTGCTCCAAAACAGTTTGACTGCTGTTGAAAGTGAACCCGAAAAACACCAACACGAAAAACGCGAACGGTAGCACATGACCTGATGTATTGCGAGTCCGCCATTCAATTTTCAGGTCTTTAACAAACACAATGTACGCGTCTTTTATGAAAGCGATCATCTTGCTGTTACTGGTTTCCGGTCAACCACAAATCCATTTCCGTGCGTTAACAAATCCATTTCCGTGCGTTAACGTAGAATAGTGCTTTGTCCAACTGCTGGTTTCCCATCAACCACAACACCTGCAATCATGCGGACAATGCGTGCATCACATCCGGATGATATGGCAGTGTCGTGTGACGCTATCAAAATTGTTGCACCAGCTTGAGCAGCTTCAGAGATAACATCAAAAAGCAGCTCACGGCTGTTGGCGTCAAGCCCGCTAAATGGCTCATCAAGCAGCCAAATCTCTGGCCGTCGCGCAATTATTGCCGCTAACGCCACCCGCTGCTGCTGTCCTTTTGAGAGTTGAGCTATTGGCATCTTCTGCAAATTCTCAGTAATGTTGAGACGATCGAAAGAATACTCGATATCAACAGCTTCGATCCTAGCCATGCGAGCCCACATCTGTAGGTTTTCCATGGCAGTCAGGTTGCGATAAAGAGCTATAGTATGGTCAAGCAATCCCACCCTTCGGCGCACCTCGGCTCGTTGGGTAGCTAGATTGTAGCCTAGCACTTCTGCTGTGCCCGAAGCTAGTTTATTGAAACCAGCACAAGCTCCTAATAGTGTGGATTTACCCGCACCATTAGCTCCTTGCAGCAATACTACCTCACCATACTCCACTGCCAAATCAACACCCGCCAAAGCAGGAAAACCACCGGCTAATACAACGCCGTCAAGAAACCTTACTGCTTGCACAAGCTACCAGTTTGATATCGGAATACAAGGCAAAGGTCATTCAATTCAAAAACATTCAGCCTGTCAATTATCAAGATTCGCCGAGCACACTCAAACCCCACAATTCGGGAGGGGAATACCGCCGCTGGATCAACGACCACAATATATTAGCCATATATTTAGCCATATTAGCCGAGCACACCCAAACCCCACAACTCGGGAGAGCTCTCGCTGACACAAGTAACATCAGGAGTCTTGTTCGGCTGTTGCAGGAACTCTGTTACGATGCTGCCGGCGCACCTGCTAGATGGCCATATTCCATGGCTGAGTCCCACAAACTCAACCAGGATAGCGTTCGACAAATGCTGCGCAACCCGCTGTGCAAACTCTGGGGGAGCAATCGGGTCCAACCCACCGGATAGCATCAGCACTGGTATGTCACTTATCACCGGAGAAGCCGCAACAGTAGGAGATGCAGGCACATCCCACGGCTCACAAGCCTTACTCAGGCCTTCACCCAATACTATCTCAGTAAAGAAAACTGAATCCTCGGGCAGTGCTGATGTGAATGGCAAACGATCAGCACAAGTAGTTGCAAAATAGGTGCCTTCGTTGATACTTTCCTCTAAAGAAAAACTGAACTCCACAACATATGCAGCCAATGCCCATTCTATGAACTGTTTATCGGAATCAGCCAAATCGTTGCCTTCCACATCATCCGATAAGGCAGCCAACAGCAGTATCAGCTGAGCCCCGACATTGTGATTATACATTCCCAGAAACAACAAATTCACCAGTGAATCTCCATCGAGCAACACCTCAAAAGGTTCGTGTCGGCTTGTGTCGTCTGCGTCTAGACTTACAAGTATTGGCTCCGCATTCGTATCATTGACCAGCTCTTGGAGCATAGACCGAAAGTCGGGTGCTAACACCGAGCACGTGATAGACTCCACACAAGCTTGATGAAACTTATCAAATGATCTCCCCACCGAAAAAGCACTATCGACATTATAGTCAAGAGTTGGTGGATACACCCCATCTAGCACAATGCAGCGCAATCCTTCAGGTGAAGACCGTAAAATCTCCAGAGCGATAGTTGTGCCATAGCTTATACCGTAAACACACCACTGAGAATAACCCAAAGAAGTCATAACATCGATCACATCCGCGGCATGGTTGGAAGTATTGGTGTGAACCAGTGCTGGGTTCGCTAAAAGACGATCGGCGCACTGTTCATAAGCATCGAGTTCAATACGCAGTGCCTCTGAACTGCGGACTGCTAAGATGTCTGACGCTACATCTTTTACCTCAAAACAGTCAAAGCTTTCAGAGCCGAATCCTGTGCCCCTCTGATCAATAAAAATCTGCTTATAAGGTTTCCTCGGATAAGAGCCAATCAACTCGCTGCTAACCCCACCAGGGCCGCCTTGCAGAACAACCAAAGGTACAAGAGCTTGCACTTCGTCTTGATAAGCATCTGCCCCTGAAGCACTGTTTGTGACGAGATCGTCTATCTTTTGATGATCTTCGATGCCATCCCAAACTGCGATACTTATGTCGATAGTACCCGGAGCAGGATCATCCCGATCAAGAGGCACAGTAGCAAGAGCACAAGTTACAGCCTCAACACCGGTCTGCATCAGAGTG
The DNA here is from genome assembly GCA_028820455.1 of Acidimicrobiaceae bacterium. Classification (GTDB taxonomy): domain Bacteria; phylum Actinomycetota; class Acidimicrobiia; order Acidimicrobiales; family Aldehydirespiratoraceae; genus JAAXHB01. The sequence continues at coordinate 27,849 of JAPPJC010000012.1, read as the reverse complement.
CCGGGGCAGGGCACTTCAGTAATTGGGGCTTGCCCACCGACATTACCGCCAAATAGGTTTTCGCCTTCATCTGTTTCATCCGTACTATCAACCTCATCAGCTCCCCCATTCTTGTCAATCGTCGCATTGTCGCTAATACCGTTGCCAATAGTAGGGTCGGCATCTATAGCAGGATCAGTATCATCGCTTCCGAACTCATCGACATCTCCTGAGAAAACGTTACCAGGACTTTCGGTGGCAGTAGTTGCCTCGTCGTGTTGGTCGTCTTGCTTTGTCTCATTGTCGGTTTCGTCTCCCCGCGAACAAGCAGCCAGCCCTAAAAACAACATGAGTGACACACCTACTACACTCAAAGCTGATATCCGTGTAATCCTCATTGCTGACCCAAACATCATAAGTTCACTAGCATCTATTGGCATTCTAGCTTTGTGAGCACATTGTGACAGGTTGTTTGTATGAATAAATGCTCCACATCAAAATCAAAACACTAAGCCTGGCAGAATACTTGATAGAATGAACCTATCCCGATAGCATCCAACGCACCAAATATTGATAATGCCATAAAAATAGTTTGCGTTTAAGCTTCAAGAACAACCAACAACCTATTAAGCGTTGATAATCATTCAATAGGACAACATGAACGACCCCTCAACAGACACGACTACACACACTGAACACAGCGGCAACGACGACCAACCAACACCACCTGAACAGTCTGCATCCAGCAACAACGAACTGCCACAACCCAGCGAAGACGAGCCATCACACAACCCTTCTGCAACAGAAGACCTTGCGAAGTCCGAACTAGAGTACCCAGGAAAAGCTCGGGATAGCACACCTAAGTCAGATGCAACAACTACTGAGGAAAACCTAGCCAACACGGAGAAAACCAAACAAAAACCGAGAAAATCCGAAAAAACAACCAAGTCGCTTGCTAGAAGGATTGATGCTGTTAAGCCTCCACTGTTTCCGCTTGTGGTGACTGCAATTCTCTTATGCATGAATTTATGGCTTTTTACGAATCCGATATCGCCTGTGAATGCTTCGTGGCTTTGGTTCCTAGACAGACTGACTAGCAATTCCTTTGGGTATGCCCTAGGCTCTTTTTTGGGTGTTCTGCCTCTTACTGCATTTTTGCGTTCCAATGCTCAAAAACGTGCAGCAATGAACTATAAAGAATGGCAGACGGTTCCCTCGCACAACCTGATTTTATGGGTCGCTGGTGCCAATTGGATTTGTGGGGCTATACATCTTTTCTTGTGGATAACGGAGTTAGTAACGACATGACTTTAAAACACCTTGTGGCTTTAGTGTTATTGACAATTACTTGGGCAGTGCTGCCAATTGGTATTGCGCATCCTGGTGCGGCGCAATCTGACGACAATAATGACAATAGCGAAACTACTAGCGAAAATCCTGCTGACGCCAATAATGAAGAAGACCCCGATCCAGGTGAAAACACTGAAGAAAACGCTATAATCGAAAACTACTATCCTTGTGCACCTGAACAAGATGTTGATATTCTGGCAATGTTCGATGCTTCTGGTTCACTCAACCAGCCAAGAGGAATCGATCCTGATGGTACTTATCGACGTACGGCATTGAACAGCCTTCGCAATATTGCAAGTCCAACTGAAAATGATCAAGCCAGTGATGCAGGCGATCCGGAAACTGCAATAAGTGGCGCAGGCACCAACGAAGAGTCTGGACCTGAAGTCAGGCTTTCGCTTTATTATTTTCATACCGAAGCTGTTCGTGTGACTGAATTTCTTCCAATGAGCCCAGACTATCCCTCTGAGGAATCCATAGAAGAAACACTGCAAGTAGGAAACTACAGTGGTCGCAATACCAACTATATCAATGCTTTGAAAGCGGTAATTTCAGCATTTTCGCAGCTTGAGGAAAACGAAAACCAAAGCAGGTCATGTCGAATCCTCCTGTTTTTTACAGATGGAATCTACGATCCTGATGGCCGTGTTACCCAAAGTGGGCTTACAGAGAATACCGCTAATGAAATCGCCGATCAGCTAAGAGAGCAAGTTTGCGTGGGAGGCCAGACAATTACGAGCACATTTAGAGAATTAGGGATCCAAACTTATGCAGTGCTGTTAGAGGATGCCTTTTTGGAGTTATTTCCAGATTCTGGCGATGAGGTCAATAATCGTAGTATAGTAGCTGCCGCTTCGATACAAGCTTTACGCAAAATTACAGCAGACATAATAAACCCATTCAGTGAAAAAATCGAAGACCATCCGAGCTGCTTTGTTGATTCTCAACTGGATGAACAAAACGGGCAGATAATCACTTTGCGCGAACTCGATAATCTAGAATTCGCATTGGTTGAAATCATCACAGCAGCTATCGAAGAAGAAACTATGCTAACCTGGCAGACTTGTGCCACGGAAAGCCCTGATGAACTGACACGGAGATCCGATCCACTACCAAACAGCCAATTTATTGAAGCTATCGCCGTGTATCCTACAGGAGGTCGCATAACCGAATATCGCTTGAACAGCACTGCCGATGCTCCGTGGCGCGCTTTGGATCGTCAAGGATACCTGCAACTTAATTGGGAAGAACATTTGCAAGACTTACCAGCAGGATGGACTTTGGAGTTCAGATTTAATCCTGGTCGAAGATACACCGCTGAAGAGGTGGCTTTTAGGTGTTATGCCGCCGCGGTTGAGCGGGTGTCTGAGCCTCTTGAACTTGTCGTTCTATCTGTAGAAGAGGAAGGCTCTGAAATAGCAGCACAAGTCTACCAAACCCCTGAAGAAAGCCCGCACACATCTCCTTTTCAAACAGAATACACATTAGCCCTCAGAGCAAAAGACAGCGACAAATTGATTGACATCTGCCATATGGAACTTGAGTTTGCAAAGATTGTCGATCCTTTTGCTGACACAGAAATTGAAATCGAGCTTGCTCCTTGCGGTCGAGGGGCAAATCCACGACTAACGAACTACATAGCCTCATGTGGTGCAAGTTTTGAACAAGGCAAGCACATAGGTGGATACGTGAAGCCCAATCATATGGAAACCATGTTTCCAGAATTCAGCAATGTCCGTTTGTCGGTGATAACTGCACATGCGTCCAGTGCTTCCTGCCCGGAAGCACCGCAATTAGTCAGCAGGGGAGACGAATGCTCGCAACTTGAAATCCCAAATTCTGGCAGTGAAATATCGGAGGTATCGGATGAACCGATCAAAGGTTCAATCTCTTGCTTCCTTCAACTGCCAGGTGAGGGGGATGTAAATATCAAGGCCGAATGGATTCCCAATAGCACGTCCGAGCCGATTACATGGACTATCGGCGAAGTCAATCTTGCTGAAGAAGTCGTGCTTACTCCTCTAAATCCTCATTTCCCGCCAAATGATAGCCCTAGATCAGCACAACTAAACTATCAAGATCTTGAAATGACATTTTCAGCACTACTCAACCAATCGGACGCTCTCAACGAACCCTTGCAAAATTCGCTTTTGCTGCCATTTACTTTGACTTTCGTAACAGAAGAAAGTCTCAACGACGACATCGTTGACGCCGATGGCAAGCCCGTTGATTGGAATATTTCGGGTGACATACAACTAGAAGTTACCTGGGAAACAGAAAACCCGCTGTATTCACAAGAATCACTTGATTCTATCAAACAGACTATTCCTCTGCCTGTTAGTGCAACTTTTTTCGCTGATGAACTCGTTGCAGCACCTTGGATCGCTCCTACAATTGTTCTGATCGCCAGTTTCATTTTCAGCTATGTGCTTATGTGTAGGATTATCAGCAGCTATCAGACACTTCCCAATCCCAAGAATTTTTGGGCTTATAGTATGCCTTTGAGAGTGTCACGCGACACCGACACTAAGAAACTATCCGTCATATCAGATGCCGATAATCTGCTGTTGGAAAATCCTGGAGCACTACGTATAAAAACACAAAAAACCGGCTTTGTAAGAGGCAACTATTTTAAGCAACTAGCCGCAGACACTGTAGCCAAGACTCAGTTGCTTCTTGACCTTAAAAGAGGTGACAGTCTAAATCTTTTCAGACTTCTAGCCGGTGCTTGGACAAAAATTGTGGTGTCCTCAAATTTTGTCGGCACTAATCGGCCAACACCGAAATCTGCTACATCGAGCATCAGCTTCCCGCAGCTGACCGTCGTAGAACTGCAATCCAACACTCCTAATGACCCAACACTTGACGGCTGGGTTTGGTTTTTGGAGCCAAAAAAAGGATCAGGGTCAGGGCGCACTCAGGTACCGCTTGAAGAAGTTCAAAAAATAGTAGATGGCCTTTCTGAGGAAATGGCAGGAGACGGGTCAGCAAAATCTAAACCAACTAAAAACCCTGAACGACTAAAGGCAAAGAAAACAAAGGTAAAAAGAAGTAAACGTCGCAGCAGTGATGAAGATAATAACGATGGAAGTAATGATGACAGTAATACTGAATATCAGGAAACAGCTGAAAATACAAAAACTTCTAGTGTTCTTCCTTCTGCGCTGCCTCGAGAAATGCGTCAGAGTCTGACAAGTGCACCAAGTGAGCCTACTGCTATTCAGTCATCACCTTTTGAAGTTCCCAAACCGTCGCCTTTTGAAATTCCTGAACATAATAGCAATAAGAAGAACAATGGCAACGGGTGGCAACGGGGGGGGGGGTAATTTAACAGCAGGTGAGCAATCCTTCACTAGCATAGTCTTACCTCCTCCCTAGCGTAATCTCGGGTTGGTTTGTTGCGGGTTGGTTTGTTGCGGGTTGGTTTGTTGCGGGTTGGTTTTGCTTCCAGATTGCCTATAATTGAAGCTCACTCCCATAGGCGAAGTCTGGTTCGATTCCAGCACTGTCCCGCAACGGTAAAACCAACATTCAAGCTTGAATGTTGGGTGAGTCCGGCCGACCTCGGAGTGATACAACGAATTGATGACCCTCGAGGGCTGGGGTAGGTTCAAACGGCGATAGCTTTTGTTGACCGAACGGCCACCTTCGATCAACAAGGAAAGCATAATGGCAAAAAAACGTTTTATCGTCTCTGTGGTGGCAGCCATCTTTTTCATCCTGTCTGCTTGCAGTAATGGCGACACACCAGAATCCGCTCAATCAACCACTACTACTGCTTCAACCACGGATACCAGTCCCCTTGAATCAACTACTCCCTCCGAAACCACCACAACCGAAGCACCTGCTGACGCATTAGAACCTACGTTGGAAACAGATGGGACTTTAAGGATTGTCTCACTGTCACCCTCAGCCACAGAACTTCTATTTGCCATAGGAGCCGGCTCAAATGTGGTCGCTGTGGACGCATACTCCTACTATCCACCGGAAGCCCCTGTAACCGACCTTTCCGGCTGGGATCCCAACGTGGAAGCTGTGCTTTCCTACCTTCCCGATCTCGTGGTAACAGCTAATGACTCAAACAATCTTGTAGACAGCCTCACCCAAGTAGGAGTGGACGTGTTGATAAATGCCGCTCCTGCGGATATGGAAAGCGGTTATGATGCTTTGATCAGGCTTGGTCAAGCAGTCGGACGCGCAAACGAAGCAATGGAATTCGCTGAAACCTTCAAAGCGGATATCGAAGCCGCACTAAGCAGATCACCGCAGTTGCCTATGCGGGTTTACCACGAACTTGACGGAAACTATTACTCGGCTAGTTCGATGAGTTTCATAGGCGACGTGTACGCCGCTCTAGGAGCTACCAACATTGCAGATCCAGCTGATGCTGACGGCTACGGCTATCCCCAACTCACCGAAGAATACATCATAGAAGCCGATCCTGAACTTATTGTCATAACAGACCAAGTATCATATGATGCCGAAGATGTGGCAGCACGTCCAGGCTGGGAAAATATCACAGCAGTACGCAATGGCCATATCACAGTGGTTGACGCTGATATTGCTTCACGTTGGGGTCCACGCCTTCCACAATTCATAGAAACAATAGTCGATGTGCTTTGGGATATTCGGGATGCTGTAAACGACGCGCCCTGAACACGGCAACTCTCCGTTACTGCTTGCTTTAACCAGCACTTCATCTGCTATCGAAATGCGCTCTGCCGATACTTTGGAAACAGAAACATCAAACGCTTTTCGTTTGCCTTGGCTGTCTATGTTAGCCTGCTTACTGATGCTTGCAGTGGTGTGTGTTTTGAGTGTGATCAACGGTGCCGCAGGATTGTCTTTGCGGGGCTTGCTCACAGCCTTATTGGACCTTATTCCATTCGTGAATTTAGACCCGTCGCTTACAGAGCTTCACCATAACATTCTGATGCGAATTCGTTTACCGAGGCTGGTGTTGGGTTTGCTTGTAGGTGGTTCACTCGGTATGGCGGGTGCCTCCTATCAGGGTGTGTTTCGCAATCCGCTGGCCGACCCGTATTTACTAGGGGTTTCAGCAGGTGCAGGATTTGGAGCTGTACTAGTGATAGGCTTCGGCCTTGACCTGGGCTGGGGGCCATTTGGTAGTGTGCCTGTTGCTGCTTTTATTGGTGCGATAGCAGCGGTGTCAGCTTCTAGTGCTATTGCTCGTGGGTCGTGGTCGTCTCCTGCAACGCTGCTACTAGCAGGGGTGGCTATGGCTTCAATGTTCTCTGCGGCTCAAACCTACGTCCTGCAAAAACTCAGCCAAACACGTGCACGTGAGGTGCTATCATGGCTATTCGGGCAGCTTAACACCAGTGGCTGGCAGCAGATTTGGGTGCTCATTCCCTACATGGCAGTGTGCGGAATGGTATTGCTTGCTCATTGTCGTCATTTAGACGTACTCAGGGTGGGCGATGACGAAGCACGAGCTTTGGGGTTGAACCCTGCTCGCTCCCGCTTGATTATAATAGCTGCCGCTTCTCTGCTTACCGCTGCGGCAGTGTCGGTGAGTGGTTTGATCGCTTTCGTCGGCCTGGTAGTGCCGCATATTGTGCGCATTCTGGTTAACAACAACTACCGAGTGATCTTGCCTTTATCAGCTGTAACAGGAGCAGCATTTCTGGCTTTTGTGGACATTGGGGCTCGCACGCTGGTAGCTCCATCAGAACTACCAGTCGGAGTGGTGACCGCTTTCATCGGTGCACCATTTTTCGCTTCGTTGCTTTGGTGGGGACGTGGTATACGTCCATGAATGACGTGGTGCTATCTTGTAGAGGGCTCACAGCAGCTCATAACGGCCACAAAGCACTTCACGATGTGAACCTGGACATAGTGAAAGGTGAATGGCTGGGTTTGATAGGCCCGAACGGAGCAGGCAAGTCTACTTTGCTGCGTTCAATCACTGGACTTGTCAGCCATGAAGGGATTGTGAACTTAGCTGATGGCCGTTGCCCTACCCCTACCGATGTGGCTTTACTACCACAAAACCCTGTGCTACCAGTAGGAATGACTGTCGCGGAATATGCACTGTTGGGTCGTACTGCTCATATTGGATGGTTGTCACGAGAATCACGAGAAGATCGTCAAATCGTATCCGCCGTGCTTCAACGTCTTGAACTCACAAAACTCACAGGACGTCCAATCGTCAACCTATCTGGCGGTGAAACCCAAAGAGTGCTACTAGCTCGTGCTTTAGCCCAGCAGGCTTCTACCCTACTGCTCGACGAGCCTACCAGTGCCTTGGACATTGGGCATCAAACAATAGTGTTGGAACTTCTTGAAGAGCTACGGCACACCGAGAAACTGACCATTGTCTCAGCCATGCACGATCTGACTGTTGCTGCCTATTTTGCTGACCGACTCGCACTCATACATCATGGCAAGATACTGGCACACGGAGCACCTGAAGAAGTGATAGACGCTCAGCTGTTGTCAGAAGTTTATGAAACCCCGCTCACGGTCAGGTACATTGAAAATCATATTCTGGTATTGCCGAAAACTCATATCATTGAAAACTCAAAAGCGGCATCTACCCGACCCCAGTCACCCACAAACCCAATACGAAAAGAGGCCTGACAATGCCCACTAGTCGCAAACCTGGCAGCAAACGTCCCTACAACCCTCGTGAACTGCGTTCGGTGCGGTCGATGGTGCTGGTGAACACCGGTGAAGGCAAAGGCAAATCGACCGCTGCTTTTGGTACTTTGTTGCGAGCTGTGGGCCGCGACTGGCCTACCGCTGTAGTACAATTTCTTAAGAGTGGTAAATGGAACACCGGTGAAGAGAAAATATGCAGGCAACTGGGCGTGGAATGGTTTTCTGCGGGTGACGGTTTTACTTGGGATTCTGATGATCTAGACGACACCAAAGCCAAAGCCGTAGCCGCTTGGAAGTTCTCCAAGGACTTAATCCAAAAAGACAACCACAAGCTGATTGTGCTGGACGAAATAAGCTATGCCATGACTTGGGACTGGATAGACGCAACCGACGTGGCTGCCACGCTGAAGGAACGACCTGAGAACGTTAGTGTAATCTTAACCGGTCGTGACATGTCTGCTGAAGTGGTCAAAACCGCTGACACTGTAACTGAGATGATGAAAGTCAAACACATATTCGACGCAGGCGTACGCGCCAAAAAAGGGCTCGACTACTAGCCGCGGCTACAATCTTCAACAAACACAAGCAGCGTAGCATGGTTTGGTCGGGGGTGGCTCATCAGACTGCTTCGACTATTGGATCGAACCGCTGAAATGGTCGGCGAGTGCTATTTTGAACACTAACACACTGCTATTTCAGACACTGCCAACCCTACTGCGATGTACTTGTGAACGGATCATGGCGTTGCGTACAGGCCAGCGGCCGTTCTGGTTCACAGGATCAAGATGATCGACGTTGAGTCGTAAACATTCAAGATCATCGGGACGATGAAAAGCCGGATGATACCAAGGGTCGATCACCTCACCCCAACGGTGGATATAGCGATCCCATTCTTGTTTGCGGATATGAGGCTCACGGCTTATGCTTTCAAAATGTGTGAGCTGCGCGGCGGGTTCCACGATCACACGCAGACCCAATCTTCGCAACTTCAGGCACAAGTCAACATCACCAAACGATAAGGGAAACATTTCAGACATCCCACCCACTGTCATGAGGTCACGACGGCGCGCCAACAGGCAGGCCGCTGTCACGCTTATCACATCACGTGCCACATCGCCGTTATGGCTAGCGACGTCTTCCAACCGCTGACCGATAAACGGATGAAGTGGACGTGCATCGTCTATGACGATCCCAATATGTTGTATAGTGCGGTTTGGGTAAAGCAACGTAGCTCCTACCGCTCCAACAGAAGGAACACGAAGATGAGCTGCCATGCGTCCAAGCCAGTCGGGGGTGTTGGCTTCCATATCGTCGTTAAGCAGCAGCACAAACTCGCCTTTGCCGGCCAAGATGCCTTGGTTGATAGCAAAGGAAAAATTAAAAGCACCAGGGCCTCTGTACAACACGAACACTCTGTCGAGCAAGCTGCTGTCTACACTTACACCCAGATTGTCGGCCACATCAGCGAACATGACAATGCTACCCATGCTGCTATCCATGTTTTCAGAAATATTCACCTCAGCCGCGTATTCGTCGCCGACGACTACGATCACCTCCTGAGGCAGTGGATCAAGCAAAGCAAGTGAATTCAAAGCGTTTTCCAGCAGCGGAGTTTCAGACCCTGGCAAGCTCACACCCGCACTAGGTATCACCACCGAAGTGCGTCGCTGGTTTCGCAAGCAGGGAGAGCGATGTCGAGGCCGGGGTCGGAGGGTATTGCCTGGTTGGCATTCCCGCACAAGCAACTCTTGGACCGAGCGGATCGGTTGAGGCGGGGGTCGGAAGGTATTTGCGGACTGAACTTTGCCAGAAAGCTGTTCACGTGGATGCGTAAAGCTTGTGGGATATGATATGAGCACACTCGGGATGTGCAACACGAGCATTTCTGTGGACGCCAAATAAGCCTCCACTTTGAATTGGGCATCAGCTGATAGCAAACTTGCACCATCGTCAGCCGGTAGCAACCCAACATCAACAAGTACTCGGACACGTACCACTAATGGCAGACTGCTTCCCGGTGCTGATTGAACTCTTGTGGGTGACCACGCCGGTCTTGCTATCCGTCTGCCCTCAATCGCAATATCCGTATACAATGCCACAGCTTGCGGATACTGTTTGAAAGCTTCAAAGACTGCAACATGGAACCCAGGATGCAGCTTTGCATCCCCAGTCAACCAAGCTACTATATCTCCAGAGCAGGCATCCTCCGACAAGTTCGGCAGCGGGCGCAGCAAACACTCTGATGATGAAGTGTCTCCACCTTCATGTAAAACAAAAAGCTGCAGCTTCTGCACAGGTGCAGATCCTCCCTATCCGACACTTGTTTCTCTCTCCTACTTACCCGAGCCGCAGCCTCTCTATGAAACTCGCCGTCTGCGCACGTGTTGCAAGTGTCCTCGGGCAGTAACGGGCAGGAGTAGTGGCACAACCGCGGGTAATCCCGGCTGAGTGAAGAGCATTAATGTACTCAGCGTGAACTTCGCCTGCTATGTCTACGAATGCTGTAGCGGCTATCGGAGTCAAAGTGAAAGCACGTCCCAACATGGTAGCCATCTGCACACGTGTTAGAGGCTGCTCAGGGCAAAACAGACTGCCATCCGTAGAGCAGCCCGCTGTAATGCCCAACTCAGCTACACGTTCTACGTATGGGGCCCACCATTCACTGGCATCAACATCATTGAAACGTTGTGTCGGTGTATGGGTTCGGATGTCATCTTCCAATACCCTCACCAACCAGACAGCCATGACCCAGCGTTGCAATGGTTCATCTCCACAAAACCGGCCTGGCGAACATTCGGTTCCTGCTATCACATTTTCAGCGGCTAGTGTTTTTATAGCTGTTGAATGTGCCGCGGATGCTGCAACATCATAATAATCAACAGGTGGTGGCTGCACTACAAATGGCTTGGAATACCCATCTGTAGAACAGAAACTCACATTCAACGAACGTAGGTCGCTGTTGTGGTCGTCAATCTTTTGCCAAGCAATAGGAATGCATCCATACAAACTATTGCCACCTAGATACACTCGATCAAGACCTTGGATACGATTCAAAGTCGTGGGGAGCACACCTTGTAAGAGGTTTTCTTGGAGATGTAGTTCTGTCAGTTTGGTCAAGGCACCCAAAGCAGGCGGAATTTCGCCTACCAGACGGTTGTGGCTAAGGTTCAGATGGGTTAATGCGATGAGACTGCCAAGCTGTGGTGGAATCATGCCTGCGAAATTGTTTCCGTCTAACTCCAACACCCGCAAGCTGGCAAGCCTGCCAAGCTCAACGGGAATAGCACCACTCAAACTGTTACCCCACAACTTCAACTCCTGCAAGTTGCCAAGCCTACTCAACTCAACAGGCAGCACACCGCTAAGCTCATTACCACCAACATCCAACACCCGCAAATCAGACAAATCACTCAACTCAACAGGCAGCACACCGCTAAGCTCATTCTGTGTCAGCCACAAGGATTCTAGTTTGGTAAGCCCATCCAGTTCGGTGGGGACATTTCCCGATAGGAAGTTGTGGGAAAGATTCAATTCAATCAGGTTTTTGAGTTGACCAAGTTCAGCGGGGATCACACCTGATAGATCATTATTCGCAAGCCATAAAGTGTCTAACTTGTCAAGTTCGCCGAGCTCGGCCGGAATTCCACCTGAAAGCTGATTATTGTGAACATACAATTTCTGTAGACTGCTAAGCCCACTTAGTTCAGCAGGGATCGCTCCTGATAGTTCGTTGTCGTGCAGGTATAAACGTTCTAGCTGCTTGAAATTCCCCAACCAGGCTGGTATCTCACCTGACAGTTGGTTCTCTTGAAGCCATAACTCCCTCAGCTTGGTGAGGCTGCTTAGCTCGTCGGGTATCTCCCCCGACAAGCGGTTCCGGTCGATGTCGAGACGTGTAAGATTAACTAACTGACCTAGCTCAGGGGGTATCTCACCTGACAGTTCGTTATTCCAGAGGTTCATCCTGGTGAGACTGATCAGCTTGCCGAGATCGGCGGGAATCCCTCCCGACAATTCATTGCCACGGAGGCTGAGCCACTGCAGTTCAGATAAATCGCCAAGCTCAGCGGGGATCACGCCAGCGAAACGGTTGAAACTAAGGTCGAGCCATCTAAGCTCTGCCAATTCGCCAAGCTCAGCGGGGATCACGCCAGCGAAACGGTTGTTTCCCAACATCAGATGCTCAAGATGCTTAAGTTCGACGAGCCATGTAGGGATCTCACCCCATAGTCTGTTGTCACGCAAATCAAGTATCTGCAAATTAGTGAGACCCTTGAACTCTTCAGGTATCTCGCCTGCCAGCCTATTGTGGTGAACATTCAACACCATCAGATTGTCGAGCAGGCCAAGCTCAGGAGGCATCGTCTTGTCAAACCTGTTATTGCGAAGATTGAGATGTGTCAGATTTGTGAGTTTGCCAAGATCTGCGGGAAGACCGCCCGACATTTCATTATCTTGAAGGTCCAGATACTGCAAGTTCTTCAGGTTGCCAAACTCTCGTGGAATCTCACGGGTAAGCCAGTTATCGCTCAGATCCAACCGCTGCAGATAGGTGAGAGTCCCCAGCTCCGCTGGCAGAGTGCCTGACAACGTGTTTGAAGTAAGCTCCAAGCCGACAACACGGCCATGACCGCCGGTTGTGACTCCATACCATCTGCCGATATCCGCATTTGAGAGCCAGTTATCAGATCTATCCCAGTTAGCACCATTGGTTGCGTGGTAGAAGATCTCCAAGGCTTGCCTGTCGGATGTCACATTAAGCGTTTGTGCTGTTTTGGATGTCTGATTTTGTGCTTGAACTGCAGGTGTAAAAACAAGCATCGCAGCTAGAAGAACAAATACTACTGATGATGCAGTTACGGTAAGGCCACGTGCAGGTAGAATGGAAGTTCGATGAATTGTGATGGAATTCGCGTGTGGGCTGACGTTTAGGCCTTGTGAGCTTGACTGTGTCCTCCGAAGTCTCTGGCTACTATCATCCGGCCTGCCATTATCGGATTGTGGTCTCATACGTGGTCTCATAACTAGGTGCAATAGCCTGAACGACAGCACGATCCTTTCTTCTAACCCATTCTGATGTATCCGATGTATTCAACTGCTAGACGCATTCCGGAAACAACAAAACATCATACCTCACACACAGCATAAAAACCTTCACTAACGATTCAACTCATCGCAGAAACCCCCTTTACTTTTTCTTGGCGGTGGTCGTTTCGGGTGTTTTGTGTTAGTGTTGGGTTATGGGTTCACCGGATAGCACGGATAAGCAGTCGGGATCCGAGGTTTAGCGGATTTTGCCGACGTGTCTCATTGATGAAGATTGGGAGTTGATCTGATATTGATTCCTACCTTGTTCGAGTAATGGTGGTAGTTGAACGTGGGTTTCCAGCGGTTCCTGGCAATTCCCGACTTATGAAGGTAGGCTTCCGGCGGTTTCCGGTTCAGCCAAGCTGATGCTGGTTGTACTCACCGGTGGAGCCAGATCAGGCAAATCCCGTGCAGCTGTCGAGATAGCGACGAACACTGCGATGCCGGTGGTGTTCGTTGCGACTGCCGAACCTTTGGATGATGATATGGTCAGCCGGATCGAACTTCACCGTGCCGAGCGGCCTTCGAATTGGGAAACCATCGAAGCAACACGTGATCTACCCTCAGCTATGAGCTCGGTTGACTGTAACGTCACAGTTGTCATCGACTGCCTGACACTTTGGATAGCCACCCTGATCTCGGACGACCCCTTGAAACCGACAGACGCTGTGATAGATGAAACAGCCACCCTGATCTCGGACGACCCCTTGAAGTTAGCAGACGCTATTACAGACGAAGTGGGACTACTGCTCGAGCAGCTGAAAGCACGTGACGGGGTGACTGTCGTTGTAACCAATGAGGTCGGTTCGGGGGTTGTTCCAGCCACCGCGTTGGGACGCGCATATCGTGACTTGCTGGGACTCGTCAATCAGACTTTAGTGACTGCCGCCGATATGGCTTACCTGGTGGTGGCTGGACGGCTGCTGCTGTTGCGACAAGCCGCTTCGGCCTTGACCTTGCGTGCAAACATGCCTTCAACCGGCGGTTGATCGGTTGACAAGTTGCGACAAGCCGTTTCAACACTGAACCCACGTATGTGATCGTATGACTTCGGCAAACCGGTCGGACAACATTCTGACCGAACTGCTCACAGGACTTCCGAGCCCCGACAGCGAGGCCCGTGATATGGTCACAGCCCGCGCCGGGGATGTGCTGAGACCTGCAGGTGCTTTGGCACGTCTTGACAGTTTGGCTGCCTGGCTCGCGGGATGGCAGTGCACTGGCACTCCCCGCGCTGAACGTCCTCATGTGATCGTGTTCGCAGCCGACCACGGTGTGGCCGCCGAGAATGTGAGTGTCTATCCTGCTACCGCAACCGCAGCTATGGTGGACGCCATCCGCTGCGGTTCCGCCACAGTGTCCGCTTTGGCACGTCAGATAGGCGCAACGGTCGAACTGGTGGACGTGGGGGTTGGGACCCCTACCGGCAACATTCGTTATGAAGACGCTATGAGCTCCAGAGCTTTCAATGAGGCTGTGCAAGCTGGTGTAGCTGCCGTTGAAAGATGCGGAACGACCGCCGATGACACACCAAAACCAACCGATGATACACCAACCAACACAACCACGATCCAAAAATGCAAGGCCGATCTGCTTGTGGTCGGCGAGATGGGTATAGCCAACAGCACAGCCGCGGCTGCTGTGACGGCAGCCGTGCTGGGCGGCGACGCCGACGACTGGGTAGGCCCTGGCACCGGCGTAACCGGAACAGCATTAGACCGTAAACGCAGAGTGGTCGAGGATGCTTTGGACCGGGTTGGGCGGGTCTCTCCGTTGGAAGCGTTGCGCCGTCTAGGTGGCTATGAACTAGCCGCTATGGCGGGTGCTGTTCTGACAGCTCGACATTGTGCGCTACCGGTAGTGCTCGATGGTTTCATCGCAACAGCCTCAGCTGTGCCGCTCGCCGTCGCGCAACCTGGAAGCCTCGACCATTGCATAGCCGGGCACTGTTCAGCAGAACCAGGGCATCGGCGGATGTTGGAAGCCTTGCAACTCGATCCTATTCTTCAGCTGGATATGCGTTTGGGTGAAGGTTCGGGCGCGCTGTTGGCTGTGCCGATCATTCAGATGGCAGCGGCAGCTGTTGTGGACGTTGCCACCTTTGAAGAATGGGGCCTCGAGAGATGAACTGCTCATTGGGTCCGTTGTCTCGCAGATCATAGCTATTCGCTGCTCCAATGCTTGTAACTTTCCGACAGGCGTGGGCTTTCCTAACTCTCCTACCGGGTGGCTCACATCCTACCAGCAACCACGAACTTGGTAGAAGTGTTCCATGGTTTCCGGTGGTTGGTGCCATACTGGGAACTTTTGGTGGGTTCTTGTATTGGATGCTATCCGGCCCTCTCGGCTCGAGTTTGGCAGCGACAGCTGCGATAACAGCAGTTGCCCTAACTACCGGGGCTTTACATGAAGATGGCTTGGCCGACACAGCTGACGCTTTGGGAGGCACCAACCTTGAACGTCGACTTACGATCATGAAAGACTCACGTGTCGGCACTTTCGGTGTGCTCGCTTTGATACTCTCAGTTTTGGGGCGGATTTTTGCACTCAGCTCTCTCGATCCTCGGGATGGATTGTTCGCTCTGATGGTTACCCATGCACTCAGCCGAGCTGCTGCTATCGCGGTTATGATCACATCTCCTACCACTAGCAGTTCAACCGGGCTCGGAAGCGACTACAGTAAATATTCACCCACCAAAACCTCTGCTGTCGTAGTAATATTCGTTGGTGCTAGTGCTATAGCTTCAGGCCCAGCAGGAGCTATAGCTCTAGCCGCAGCAGCTGTTTGCGTGACAATAGTCGCTGTTACGGCTAAACGCAAATTCGGAACTATCACAGGCGATAATCTCGGAGCCATTGAACAGGCAGGCGAAATAGCTGTGCTGGTCTCGATCGTTAGCCTAGTCACCCACCACGGCTGGAGTTGGCTATAACCTCCCCGCTTAGCTTCCGTTTCAGTTGACCGGGCAATGAGGGAGAATATTCCAATTCAATACTACACCCGCTTGCCAGCACACTAAACTCACAACTAGAATTGCAGCTGGGCTAACAGCCAAAACCAGTAACCCCTGGCATAACGCTGCACCGCTTGACTGCACTCGCCTGTCGCCTAACACATCAAAATCCGTAACTAACATTCAATGCTGCGTTTAACCATAAAGACTTTACTCCAACACAAGATACGATTCCTCCTTACCGCGGGAGCGGTGATGGTCGGGGTGGCTTTCGTGGTCACCTCGTTCGTTACAGCAGACTCTTTGCGCTCAATTTTCGGTGACCTGGCTGCGAACGTCAACAAGGGTCGAGACTTCACAGTGCGAGGCGTTCTGCCTTTCGGTGATATCACTGATGCCGTTATCCCACCGGTATCGGAGGAACTACTCGGCAGTATCATAGAGGTCGAAGGAGTAGCCGCAGCTGAAGGCACTTTCTTTGTGGATGGGGTGGTACCTGTGGATGGCTCCGATGAAGCTGTTACCACCCAAGGGAGAGGCCCGAACGCGGGTGTGGGTTGGACGGTCGATGAAGATCTTTCACAGTTCTATCTGATAGACGGTGAAAGACCCCAAGGCATTTCGGAGTTCGCTATAGGCATAGACACTTTCGAAGAATACGACTTCGAGTTCGGGCAAGTTTACCAGGTTGTAACACCTACTGGCCCACGCTCTCTCACCCTGACCGGCACCATGCAATTCGGCTATCCCGACAACGCCGGCGTTGGTGCGGTGTTTTCAGTGTTCGACACAGCCACGGCAAGTGAAATATTCGGCTATCCCAACCGGTTCAGTCAGATCAATATACGAGCTGAGCCTGAATCCGATCTGGATGACGTGCAAAACCGAATTCAGCTTTTGCTGAGCGACGATATTGAAATTGTTACGGCAGAGGAAGCCGAAGAAGAATTCAGTGGAGTTTTTGAGGCTTTCATAGAGATCTTCCAAACCGTACTCTTGGTGTTCGCTTTCATCGTGTTGTTTGTGAGCGCGTTCATCATCTCCAACACGTTCAACATCGTTTTAGGGCAGAGAGTGCGGGAGCTATCCCTGTTACGGGCGATTGGTGCAACCCCGCAACAAATACGACGATCGGTGCTAGCCGAAGCTTTCGTTACCGGCATGGTGGCAGTTGTGATCGGCACCGCTCTCGGCATGCTCGGAGCGGTGGGACTGCGCGGTTTGTTTTCTGTTTTGGGCACTTCGCTTCCCCAGGGACCTCTACCACTTCATTTCCGCACTGTGATCTGGGCATCAGTGTTGGGGATAGGTTCTACTCTGGCAGCTGCTGTCATACCCGCTGTTAAGACTTCACGCATGTCGCCGGTAGCTGGCTTGCACGACCATATGGGCTCCACAACTGTCACCCCGCAACGCAGACGGAAGCAGCTGCTTTTCGGTGGGATGTTAGCGGCTGCCGGATTTATTTTGGCGGTTCGTGGGCTGTTCGTGGATTTTGCGAATGTTACTGCACAGCTGATTTCACTAGGTGTTGGAGCGGCTTTAGTTTTTGTGGCAGTGGCCGTGCTGAGCTCGCTGATAGTGAGTTCGGTCGTGTCGACGCTGGTTCGCCCACTAGCACAGTTGCTTGGTATAGCCGGTCGTCTGGCCCGTCTCAACGCATCCCGTAATCCGCAGCGTACAGCAGCCACGGCGATATCCCTGACTGTGGGATTGGCACTGGTGACGCTGGTGTCCATAGTGGGCCAGTCTCTTAAAGATTCGTATGCCGAACAGGTGCGCAGTGCGGTCTATGCCGACTTCGTCGTAACCACGACTTTGCAGTCGGGACTGCCAACAACGCTGGCTGATGATCTACGAGCCGCTGACTACGGCACGGTTGTCGGTTTTGGTAGCGACTATGTGCTGATCGAACCGACTAGCATGTCCGCGTCCACGTCTATGCCCACATCCTCTGAAGTGGATACCACGACAGCAGGCACCACTGAAACTTCAGGCACCTCGCCCCCGAACGCTGAGGTGTCGTCTTCTGTGGATGTAGCAACATCGCTCACCACAACAGAGGTGGCCTCACTCAGCGAGGTGGTGGAGCTAGGTTTGACAGCTGGCAGTCTCGAAGATTTTGACACTAGTACGGCAATACTAGTACATGAAAATGCAGCTAGTGATATGGGCTTAACCTTGGGCGACAATGTCAAGATCTCTTTTGTGAATGGCGAGTCACGTGTGCTGGCCGTGGCTGCCATTTACAGCAACGACTCGTTTTGGGGGGAATGGATCATCGACCAGTCTCTGCAAGCCCAACTGAACCCATCGACCTTCCACACGAGAGTCGCCGTGAAAATACCGTCAGACACAGAAATAGCAGACACCCGGTCTGGATTTGAGAATGTTTTGACAGCCTATCCTCAAGCTGTTCTGGAAGATCAAGAAGAGCTTTTGGCTAGTACCAATTCTCAGGTCAATACGGTGCTCGTATTGGTGAATGTATTTTTGGGTTTCTCACTGCTCATAGCACTGCTTGGAATAGTCAACACCCTCACCCTGTCGGTGTTTGAACGCACCAGTGAGATAGGTTTGCTGCGTGCGGTCGGTATGACACGACATCAGCTCCGCAGGATGATCCGTTGGGAGGCTGCTTCGGTGGCTTTGTACGGTGCGTTTATTGGGATTGTGTTGGGAATACCTTTTGGCATAGTAACCGCATTAGCTCTGCCAGACGACATTGTGGGGCAGCTATCGATACCCGGTGTTCAACTGATAGTATTTCTGGGTCTCTCGGTGGCCTTCGGGCTTATGGCTGCACTAGTCCCTTCCTATCGAGCCAGTCGCATGGACATACTGAATGCCATCACAAGCCAGTAGGACATTTCGCCAATAGGCTGCGTGGCGACTTCACCGCACGGCCAGAGAACCCGCTGATGAGCCGCGCAAATGAACAACACCAACCCACCCGGGCCGACACGGTGGTTCACTTGATGGTTACTGCCGTGCCATACGCATAGATCTCAGATGCACCAGCCATAATCTGGGATGTGGTCATTCGCAGACAGATTACAGCATTCGCTCCCATGCCCGCCGCTTGAGCAGTGAGACTCCGTAACACATTCTCACGAGCGTCTTTCATGAGGTCAGTATAAGAACGGAGTTCCCCGCCAACGATAGATTTCAGACTTGCTCCGAGATCTTTGAACACGTTTTTGCTGCGAACCACTGAAGCCGAAACCAAACCATGGACTTCGACTATCTCCATCCCAGGAACTTGTTCGGTGGTGAAAAACTGCACAATGCTCTCCTTTCTTTGGTAATGTATTCACGCTTTCAGCTCGCAATCAGGCTAGCCCATAGTTTAACCTGCGCCACACCCACTCCAATGTCAGCACTACAACGAACTATAACCGCCAGGTGCAGTAGATGCTGCGGATGCAAGCAGTATCAGGATCAGGGCATATCCAACTGGCCATTCTCGTTGCTACCCCAACAAGTTATACGCCCGCCCATATCCAACGCACAAGAATGATCATAACCAACACTAACAGCAGTATAGACGCTCTTGGTGGTAGTGGCAATAGTGGTGTCTGAACACCCAGTGAATATCAGCAGCACAACCAATAGCAACCCAGCAGAAAACACCACAAATCTTCTACTTTCAAAGCTAAGCTGCAAAACCACTGTCTCTGACACTAAACATGTCGACATTCTAACTCAACAACGCGCCAGCACCCACAACAAAAAAGCTTAGCGATCATCCATGAGAGTGAAAGGCCTTATTATCACTTTCAGGCAAGAGTCCGCGCTTATACAATTACTGCCCATTTACTACCCATTAATCTACTTGCTCTCGTATCGGTTTCATTGACAGCCAAGCGAAGGTCCGGCTAAAGTACCGAAATTATTTTTTATCAGTGTGTGCCGACAATTTCCATTATTATTATCTCGGTCGCTAAACTTCAGTCGATGCTGCCATCGGTCGCTGTGATTTCGTTGACCGATGTGGGCACATCTGATTGCCAAAAGGCCGTGTAGTAGTCTTGCATACGCTCCAACGAGATTGACTCTTGACTTCGTTCACCGACTGCCAATCCAGCTCTAGCTTCACGGCATGAAGCCTCATTATGGGTCATCCGTGAGAGTTGATCGCCACCCAGTGGGCCATAATTTTCTAAAACAATGTCGATTGTCTCTTTTCTCAACTTCAGTAAGTCGGTCCGGCTGCCCGGCTGGCCATTCGCCGACAACAAACTGTCTGCAATACTGACTATAACCACACCTCAAGACAGGCCCGTTCACCCAGGTCTCGAACTCGCTTCGAAAAGAGATTGGCTTTCCCGAACCTATGAATAGTAGAATAGTGCAATACCTCTCTACATTAGGATGGTTAGCTGAAGATGGCTGCACCAAAACAAATGCAAATGCCAAGCCTGTGAATAATACAATGGCTATCGAAAAACACTTCACCCACCTCAATGCTGCTAAAACTAACGTGTTGAATCGTCGGATAAGGTTACTGTTGCACCCCAGTCGATGCTTGCTGAAGCTTTCGCGAACCGACTTGTTGCGCAAGATCCAAACGACGAGCCCGATACGGTCCTCTTAAAACGCATCACCGCAGCCGCAAAATTCAACACTCCATTACTTAATCCATTACTTAAATTGCGGATATGACGACCGAACAGCCTGAAACCATTGTGTACATTGACGGGTTCAACTTCTATTACGGAGCTCTCAAAGGGACAAAATGCAAATGGTTGGACATCGAAGCATTGTGTCGGCTTATGTTGCCAAAAGATCGCCTCGTCAAAATACGCTATTTCACTGCTCGAGTCAGGCCACGGCCAGATAACCCACACCAAGCCGTTCGACAGCAAGCATATCTTCGAGCACTTAAAACCCTGCCACTAGTCGAAATCCACTATGGCCACTTCCTGACTCAACGTGTCCGAATGCCACTTGCTAATCCAAAACCGGGGCAATCAACTATCGTGGAGGTTCTCAGAACTGAAGAAAAGGGTTCAGATGTAAACTTGGCCTCCTATTCTAATCTTGGATGCGTTCCGAGGTCACTGTGACACGTCTGTCATCTTCACTAACGACTCCGATCAAGCCACGGCGATTCAGATCGTCCAGTCGGAGTTAAGCGTGAAGGTGGGCGTCGTTAACCCACATCCGCGATCGCGCCGATCCCGCAGGCTCCATGAAATCTCGTGCCAGTTCTATAAGCAGATATCACACCAACTGCTGGAGGCCACACAGTTGCCTCCTATTCTGCACGACTCCCAAGGACAGATTCGCAAACCTGACAACTGGTAAAACTCAAAGGCCCGCTGAAGCGGGCCTTTGCCCAGCCACCTAAGCAACTGGGGGGATATGCCTTCAGCGTACACCCCATATTGAGACTCAACAACCTGTCTTAGTATTTTACCTTCTGTTCTTAATAAAGAAAGCCTCTTGTGGTGCAATAAAATCCAAACGAAAAACCTACTCCGGTTATCTCGGAAGAAATGCCCATACAAGTGCGGCATCACCTTGATCAACATGTCGTACATCAAAGAGTCCGTGCTCTAGCGACCTCTACTCTCGCAGGCTGTGGATAAAGTCTGTTTTGGGTTGTTGTTTGGTTGGGCTGGACTGTGGGTGTGTGTGGGATCCAGGTTTAGGGGGTGTGAGATGGTGTTGGGTAGGCGCAACAAGGAGTGCCAGCAGGCGTTGTTCGTGACGGCTGGTGAGGTACGGGTGTTGGGTAACCCGTTTTACCGCGCGTTGAACAGGCTGTTGGACGAGTACGGTTTCGATGGTTTCGTGGAGGATGTGTGCGGGGAGTTCTATGCGGAGAGGCGAGGCCGACCGAGTGTTGCGCCTGGGGTGTATTTTCGTATGTTGATGGTCGGGTACCTGGAAGGGATCGCGTCTGAGCGTGGAATCGCGTGGCGGTGCGCTGATTCGATTTCGTTGCGTGAGTTCCTCGGATACGATTTGTATGATAACCCGCCGGAGCATTCGGGTTTGTCTGAGACACGTAAACGTTTGAGCGTGGAAGCACACACAGCGGTATTCACCTGGGTGTTGAAGAGGCTACACGACTCGGGTCTTTTGCGCGGTGAGACTTTGGGAGTGGATTCCACGACACTGGAAGCGAACGCTGCGATGCGCACGATCGTGCGACGCGACGACGAGCCGCCTACGAACAATGGCTCAAACAAGTGGCACGGGTGTCAGGGATCGAAACCCCGACACGCGCTGATCTGGTGAAGCTTGACCGCGACCGGCCGGATAAGGGCTCGAACAAGGATTGGCTGCATCCCCACGACCCGCAGGCGCGGATCATGAAGATGAAAGATGGTAGAACTCGTTTAGCGCACAAGTTGGAACAGGCGGTGGATATCGAGACAGCGGCTGTGGTAGCGGTGACGGTGCAGACAACCGATGGTGGAGACACGGCTTCGTTGTCGAACACGTTGAATGAGACCCAACACCTGCTAGCACAGGTGGGGACACAACCCGAAGAAGTGGTCGCGGATAAGGGTTACCACTCGAATAAAACCATGATCGAACTCAAAGACCGCGGGTTGCGTAGTTATGTGAGTGAACCCGACCGCGGCCGCCGGAGTTGGAAACGCAACAGGGACGCGCAGCAACCGACCTACGACAACCGCCGCCGGATCCGCGGGAAGCGGAGGTGAACAGTTGTTGCGTCAAAGAGGTGAGAAAGTAGAGCGGAGATTCGCTCATTTGCTCACAACAGGGGGACTTCGACGAGTTCACATCCGCGGTCAAAACGAGATCCGTAAACGGGTCCTGATCCAGGCTGCCGCTTTGAACCTCGGGCTTGCCATGTCCAAAAAACACGGTTTCGGCACTCCGCGGGCTCTGCAAGGACTCGCTAAAACCCGAACCACCTTTTCACAAGCGGCCTCAACCCTACCCTCGCTCACATTCTCCGCTGTTTCCATCGTCATATCAGCCCCACCAGACCGATACCCGGATTCCCAAACCGCAAAACCCGCGACCGGCTCGAAAACACCACCCCCCGAACACTCAACCCCACAAAGGCATTTTCGGCATTACATTTAGCAGCACTGTGTGCCTTCTCGTGGTAATTTCAGCAAGAAACACGGTCTCAGGAAACGCAGGTCATATAGTCTCCTAGTCTCCGAACCCTCTGATGAGCTGAACGGCTCAGTGTCTGACGACAAAGGTTCGGCACCCGTATGGTCGAACAGTAACGCTATCAGCCTTCGAGTAGATCAGTATCAGATACTTTGGAGTCGATTCGAAATCGGCACATCTCAGCCACCTCGCAATCTCAGTGCTGTTCACGCTCCTGATCAATGAGACGACAGTCAGTATCCTTCATTTGCATGGGCTACCGCGGCCGCTAACCGGTCTGTGCCGATGTTGGTGAACTGCCAAGTGACATCAGGCATCCCAGGGAACCGGAACAAATCACCTCGGGAGCCGTTGCGCATACTCTGAGGGCCTCGAAGTCGGAGACATCCGGAGAGAGTCCCATTCCATACACCTTGCCAGTGCTTCCTTCATCGTCCACAGATCAAGGAACAGATGGAGCTTTCAACACCCGCTGGTCGCGGCCACCTCAACTCGCTCGTTAGGGCCGAGAACCGCTTCGATTAGCACATCGAGATTGCACTTCGGGGTCCGCTCTTCCACATCAACACCTACGGGTCCCCCGATGAATCAGGGCGATCAGGCCGTGTTGACCGCTGTAACACTAGCCCCTAGAACCGGGAGAGTCTCCAACCTTGACCTGCACCGTCACCACGTCTAGCCCGTGGAACTTCTGATGATACACTGATGAGGCGTAGTGGCGAAGCAGCCTAAGCGAGAGCTCGCCCTCCTCAATACCCGCGGTGTTCTGGGACTCCTCGTTCAGGTATGCTAACCGGTCCTCGAGGTTTTGCTCATCGAAGACGGCTAGGAACTCCATCTCCACCACCGCGCCGCTGTGGCGGACCAGAACGATCAGGCTGGGTGCGTCGACCGCTTGGGAGTCGTTACCCTGTTGCAGCAAACTTATCAGCGTCTCCTCGCTTACGGAGCGTAGTCGCTGCGTGGCGGCCTCGTTCCAACCGATGTTACTGGCGAAACCGCGGAGAAACTCATCGATCTCGTTCACAGCCGACGGGTGAAGGTCGACCTTCAGGCGCGCTCGCCGGCTCCGACTGGTCAACTCCACAAACCAGGTCATCATCACCGCGACGAGTGTCCCGGCCAGCATTCCATTGTCTATCAGTGTACCCCACGTCTCTCCCAGCAGGTCTGCACCAATAGTCTGACTGTCCAGACCCACTCCCACGGAAAAGGCAATCCCCACCGTGAGGGCTTTACCTTTGTCGAGGCCACTGGCCACCACCGTCTGTATGCCACTCACGAAGAGCACCGCGACGGCGGTGAGCAGATAGGCACCCATGACCGGGTTGGGAATGGCCAACAGCACGGCCGTCAGCTTGGGTAGCAGGGAGAGAACGACCATGACTGACCCGATCACGTAGCCGACACGTCGGACCGCGACACCAGTAAGGCTCACCAACAGCGGACTGGATGACGAGTACACGGACGTTGGAGGCGTCCCTACGAGACCCGACAGCAGGATGCCTATACCATTGACGTTCAGCGATCCCTGCACCAGCCGATAGTCGGTCACCCGCGGCCTGCGCCATGAGACCTGCTGAATAGCGATGCAGTCTCCGATGTTCTTGACGCTGCCCACCAGGGCGATCACCACAAAGGCTGGCAGCAGGGCCCAAAAGTCGACACCAGGAGTCAAGTCGATTCCAGGGAAACCACTGTCTGGAAGCCCGATCCAACGAGCGTCACGAATCGGCTGGACCTCATACACCTCGAAGACGACAGCCACAACACAACCAGCGGCAATGCCGATAACTGGCGACCAGACACGCCAAGCCCCAGATACCCGCAGAGCCAATATTACAACCGCCACGAGGGTTACGAGAGCCACAACCGGGCCAGCCGCAGCGGACGCTGACTCGGGCACCTCGTTCACTCGGCCGAGCGCGACAGGCAGGATTGTGACTGCGATCAGCATGAGCACCGTGCCCGAGACCACCGGCGTGATGATCCGGCGCAACTGCGGGAGCCACATGGACAACAACAAGTAGAAGAGTGCAGCAGCGACGGTGAGGCTGGCGAGCAGCTCCGGTCCACCTACTGCGAGAGCCAACACCGAGACGGCGACGTAGTTGGGCGTGGGGCCCATGATCAGGATGTGTCCTGCACCGAGTCGCCAGAAGCGACTGGCTTGTAACGCGGTCAGTCCTCCGGCAATGACCAGTGAAGCGAATACCGCCCAGGTGACATAGGCATCATCCTGATCACCAGCTCGAGCTGTGACGGCCACAATCCGCACGATCGTCGCCAAGTACCAAAGTGATTCCCTGGAGTCCGACCCCAAGGGCCACCAGCAGCGGACAGGGATCGTCCGGCTCATAACGAATGGCCTCGTCGGTGGTTGGTGTGCTCACGTTATTTTGCATTGGCGCACTACTCAGCAGTGTGATGCCTCAAACTCGATTGACACTAAGCCAGTGCTAAGGGCATTCCAGTCACAGGGTCGCAAAGGGTCTAGCTGCTTGGATTCAGTTCTAGTTGTTCCAGTAGGGTCGCTCTATTCGATACCTGCATTGAAAGTGGCTTTGATGATTTCATACATTCAAATTTACACAACCCAACAATCCGATTTGAACAAAAACCGAACATTCTTGAGCAGATTATCCGCCATCTTCATAGGAAGATATACGGTGTACAGTGAGTGTATGGTATAGTGAGTGTATAGTTGAGAGTAATATTGCGATAAATGGCTTACCATGAAAACAGTGTGCACACCGCAAGAAGTTTCGTTGACTTACCTACTTTCCACTAACCTTGGAATGTCACATAATGGTAGGTAGTTTCAGGACTGTGAACTATCTGAAAACCGGTAAAATGATAAACATGAAACGCATCCTTAAAGCCTTTCTTTTCGCCCCGGTACTAACGTTCGTGTTTGCTGCCTGCGGTGGAACAGATACCATAAGAATCGCCACTATAGGCGACTACGAGCCTTTCAATTTCATCACCACAGAAGGTGAGATAAGCGGCATGGAGCGGGAACTTGGAGACGAACTCTGCCTGCGTGCGCAGCTGGAATGTGTATGGGTTCCCCATGACTGGGAACTGATGATCCCCGGAGTGATAGCTGAAGAGTTCGATGTTATTCTTACAGGTATGAGCATCACCGATAAGCGAGAAGAGTCAATCGATTTCACAGAACCCTACTATCCAGCAGTTCCCGCGGTGTATTTGACTTTGGTTGAAGCAAGCGAAGAAGTCATGAACGGGACGATCGGTATCACGGCCAATACAATATATTCGGAATATTATGACGAACAGGGGCTGCCGTATGTTCCGTTGGATGTCACAGTAGACGCGGCACAAGCCGTGCTTAGCGGTGAAGTGGATGCAGTGCTCGTAGACCACGGTTACGCTGTTGAGAGAATCGCAAAGCACGCAGACGAGCTCACTACTGTCGACAAAGGAGTGATGTTCGACCGTGGACTTGGTATTGGCCTCCGACAAGGCAGCGAACTCAAAGATAAGTTCAACGAGGCAATAGCCTCCATGAAAGAAGACGGCACTCTAAATGAGCTTATCATCAAATGGCTAGGTGAAGAAGCAGCCACCTTCGAATAACCAAGACTTTGCCTGTCTTGATCTAGTTTTAGTCTAATATGGTTTAATACGGTTTGAGCACGGGCAGACTATTCGCCGACTATTCGCTATTACAGCCTTAGCGAGACCATAACAACACGCTCCGCTTGCCCGCTTGATTGAACCCGCAACATTTCCACACACTCACCTAGTGGAATACAGCCTATCACGGACATGTCGTATCTCCCCGTGGGTGCAGCTGCGACAGTAACCGCTGCTGACCTTGTGCTGTATGACCAGAATGAAATCCGTTGCCAACCGTGCGAACCCACTAATTCGACTACTAGAAACTTCAGTCGGCATGCATAAGGCAAATCCCAGCAGTCGCGATTACTGCTGTTGCACTAGAAGCCATGCTAACAGGGTATCCACAAAAGTAGGGGATTATATAGTTGAGTTGCCGCGCTTTGTGTTCTGCTAGTCTGGTATGGGGTTCATAGGATTTTTCCCGGATTATACGGCGGGCTGGTTACTACTAGTTGTGTTGGCTTATCCGGTAGTGAGGCCAAGGACTCCGGGTTGTCGGTTTGCTCGGCTGGTGTCGCGCTGTGGGTTCCGTGTAGGTGAGCTGTTTGCTCTATCGTTGTTGAGGGTTGTTTTCTGCTCGCGCTGTGGGTTCCGTGTAGGTGAGCTGTTTGTCTAGCATGCGGTTGAACACTGCTGCGACCTGTCTATCGTGTCGAGTGATCTTAGATTGTGCCACCGGCGAACTCGGCTACGTAGACGTTGAAATGCTTGCCACTGATGTGGTGGTACACGCCGTGATACGCCCGCTTGAGCATAGCCCAGAAGCTCTCAATGCCGTTGGTGTGTGCCATACCTCTCACGTATTCTCCCACGCTGTGGTTCACGACAACGCGATTATAGCCGTTAGTAGGCGTTCATTCCATCCGTCATCAACAACGCGTCCCGCTCGACGTGAGCGTCTATGAATCCGCATAGCGAGGAAGCGGTGGTGTCATGCACGCTAGCAGCGGCTACGCGCCCGGTGCTGCGTTCTCTCGCTCATAGACCGGTGTCTTGGTGCTTGTTGTGCTCCCGGCCGCTGAAATAGGCGTCGTCCACTTCGAATGCTCCGCGGATTTGGAGGCTTTGAAGCAGTTGTTCGTCGTCCTCGGTGGCGGCACTG
>JAPPJC010000020.1 GCA_028820455.1 Acidimicrobiaceae bacterium | reverse complement strand
CCCCCCCCCCCCCCCCCCCCCCCCCCCCCCCCCCCCCCCCCCCCCCCCCCGTGTCACTGTCTTTTTTGCCGGTTTTTTCTGAGAATTTTTAGGCGGGTTGTGGTTGTTGGTATGGGATTCGGGTTTTGAGCATGGCGAGTATTATGTTGCATCGTTTGCGTGCGATGTGGATGACGGCTGCGTTGTGCCGTTTGCCTTGGCTGCGTTGTGCCGTTTGCCTTGGCTGCGTTTCTGCTGGTAGTGGGCTCAGGCGCAGGGATCGTGTCGGGTGGCGACGAACGCGGCGGTGAACATGGCGTTTTGAGGCAGTGTCTCCTCCCCGCGGTTTGCGTGTTATGGCTTTGCTGCCTGATTGCCAGTCTATGGGTACGAGCCCGGCATAGGAAGCTAGCCTGCTGGCGTTGTTGAAGCGGTGTGGATCACCGATAAATAACGCGACAGCTTCTTAGATCTCCCGGGCAGCAGACAGCGGCGGGTGGCAACACCCCTCAGACCATCCAATGTGGCAGAGGATCATAGCCCTACCCGTCGCGGCGATCACTCAGACTCTGACACTGGCTGATATCAGAACCTGTCAACAAGGTAAGGGGAGATGTCCTCTTTCTGTTGATTTCCATTGATGATTTGTGCTATTCGCAAGCAGAAGTGTGTGCGTGAGTATTATATGATACACGCCGATATATGACGTATATTCGATCTTCTAATTCACGGGTGGCAGCATGTAATTCACAACAGTTCGAGTAACGATTTCTGGTTACCACGTAAAAACTGTTTTAAACTGCGTGCTATGCTTAATTATTGTTCTTAGGCTTTTAGGGCAGTAATTTTATTTCGGCACAATGAGTTTAAATGATTTCAACTTTTGAGGAGGTTTGATTTGGAAACCACCACCCCTGCTTATTCGATTACCATCCAAGTTTCTTTGCAGAACATTCCCGGAACTTTGGGCCGTTTCACATCAGCATTGGGTAAAGCAGGAGGAAATATTGCTGCTATACCAGGTTTTCAGTCTTATGGACCCACAGTGGTTCGTGAGATCGATGTCATGGCTAGATCATCTTCTCATGCCAAAGACATAGTGATTGCTGTCAGCAATGTCGAAGGCGTGGAAGTGCTGGACTGGTGGGATCGCACTTTTCGGCTCCATGAAGGCGGCAAAATTGAGATCAAACCGCTTTGTTCTGTTGGAGATGCCCATGAACTAGCCATGGCCTACACCCCTGGGGTAGCCCGTGTTTGCACTGCAATCGCAAAGAATGATCCACTGAAACACAATTACACGATTGTCAAGAACTTTGTCGCCATTGTTTCTGACGGTACTGCTGTGCTGGGTTTGGGAAATTTGGGTCCGGCAGCAGCAATGCCAGTGATGGAGGGCAAAGCACTGCTGTTCAAGGAATTCGGTAAAGTCGACGCCTTTCCTATCTGTTTGAACACTTCGACTGCGGATGAACTGGTGGAAGCAGTCGTTCGTATAGCACCCACTTTTGGTGGCATCAATTTAGAAGATATAGCAGCACCAGAAGCTTTTGAAATTGAAGAACGTCTCATTGAAATGCTGGATATTCCCGTGTTCCATGATGATCAGCATGGAACTGCCATTGTTACTTTGGCTGCTTTGGAGAACGCTTTGAAAGTAGTAGAAAAAAATATTACTGATATCAAAGTAGTGGTAGTTGGCATGGGTGCTGCTGGTATAGCAACCAGCAAAATATTGTTGGATGCTGGTGTTGGGGAAATAGTTGGAGTGGATAAAGAAGGAGCACTTCATGAAGGACGCGGCAATTTGAACAAAGCCAAAGAGTGGATTGCCGAGAATACCAATCCCAACAACCAGAGGGGAAGCATGCCCGAAGTATTGGCCGATGCTGATGTGTTTGTCGGTTTGTCGTCTGCGGGAATACTTTCTGCGGATCACATCAGAACTATGGCACAAGACCCCATAGTGTTTGCTATGGCTAATCCTGAGCCTGAGATACGCCCCGAAGAAGCAAAAGGCGTGGCAGCTGTAATGGCAACGGGCAGGTCTGATTTTCCTAATCAGATCAATAATGTTTTAGCATTTCCGGGGGTATTTCGTGGAGCTCTTGATGTTGGGGCCACACGCATAACCGAAAACATGAAAATGTCTGCCGCAAAAGCGATAGCCAACGTTGTAAGTGGAGAAGACTTGGACAAGGGATGTATCGTGCCTTCGGTTTTCGATCTTCGGGTTGCTGAATGTGTAGCGAAAGCGGTGGCCGAAGCAGCGGTTGCCGATGGTGTGACCCGCAAGTTGATCCCTATGAGCAGTTACGGCTATTAGGAGCATTTACATTGCTGTTGGACGCACCTCGCTACGAGACCGGCCAGCCGCATTCACAGTTGGCTCACGTCACATACTGCGCTGGATGCGGGTGCTGCTAGTGTCACATTCACAGTTGGCTCACGTCAATACTGTTCTAGGCTAGTGGTCACCTGTCAACCCCGACAACTAGCCGCATTCACAGTTGGCTCACGTCGCGTATCGCTCCTTTATCGGCTGAGGTGGTCATAGCGGCATAAGCACGTAGCGCGTCCGATACTTTTCGTGCGCGTTTTTCACGGGGTTTCCAGCTGTTGGAGCGAGCTTCTTCTGCGGCTCGGCGTTCGGCTAGTTCTGTGTCGCTTAAACGCAGGTTGATCGACCGACTGGGAATGTCAATGTCTATGAGATCGCCGTCTTGGATCAGTGCTATAGCACCACCTTCGGCGGCTTCAGGGGAGGCATGACCGATTGACAGTCCTGATGTGCCCCCCGAAAATCGTCCGTCTGTGAACAACGCGCATTGCTTGCCGAGTCCTCGAGCTTTGATATAAGAGGTGGGGTAGAGCATCTCTTGCATGCCAGGCCCCCCTTTCGGTCCTTCGTAACGCACCACCACCACATCGCCCGCTGTTATTCCGGTGTCGGGGTTTTCGTCGAGGATGCCTTCGCAGGCTGCTTCTTGGCTTTCGAATACTCTAGCAGGGCCAGTGAATGTGTGCAGTGTCTCGTCGACTCCTGCTGTTTTCACTATGCAGCCGTCAACGGCGATGTTGCCATAAAGTATTGCAAGCCCACCATCTGTGCTGTAGGAATGTTCCACGGAGTGAATGCAGCCGTGTTCGCGGTCCAGGTCCAGTGTCGGCCATCGTTCACTCTGGCTGAACGCCTGTTGGGTGGGTATCCCTGCTGGGCCTGCCCGGTAAAAGTCGATCACATCACTTGACGGGTTGCGTTTCACATCCCATATGTCGAGGGCGTCGCCGAGGGTGGTACTATGTACGGTCGGCACGGAAGTGTCGAGTAGTCCACCTCTGTCGAGTTCGCCTAAAATGGCCATGATACCACCCGCGCGGTGTACGTCTTCCATGTGGAACTTCTGAGTGGAAGGGGCCACTTTGCAGATGTTTGGGGTTGAGCGGCTTAGACGGTCGATGTCCGACATGGTGAAATCCATGCCGCCTTCACGGGCTGCGGCTAGTATGTGCAGCACGGTGTTGGTGGAGCCACCCATGGCGATATCAAGTTTCATCGCGTTCTCGAATGCTGTTTTAGTGGCGATTGAACGTGGCAACACCGAATCGTCATCTTTTTCGTAGTATCGGCGGGCCAAATCCACGATCCGTCGTCCCGCTTCAAGGAATAGTTCCTTGCGATCGGCGTGTGTGGCTAACATCGAGCCGTTCCCCGGCAGCGACAAACCCAAAGCCTCCGTCAAACAGTTCATAGAGTTTGCTGTGAACATGCCAGAGCATGATCCGCAGGTAGGGCAGGCTGAGCGTTCTATGTCCAGCAGGTCGGAGTCGCTGACGTTGGTGTCGCCGGCGGCTATCATCGGGATTATCAAGTCCAGTTTCACGCTGACCCCAGCGAGTTTTGTTTTACCTGCTTCCATGGGGCCGCCGGACACGAACACCGTGGGAAGGTTGAGACGCATAGCAGCTATCAGCATTCCCGGGGTTATCTTGTCACAGTTCGATATGCACACCAGAGCGTCAGCACAGTGGGCGTTCACCATGTATTCCACGGAGTCGGCGATAAGATCACGGCTAGGCAGGCTGTAAAGCATGCCATCGTGCCCCATGGCGATGCCGTCGTCCACTGCGATGGTGTTGAACTCCTTGGCCACACCACCGGAGTTGGCGATCTCTGCTGCTACTAGTTGCCCTAAATCTTTCAGATGCACGTGGCCTGGCACAAACTGGGTGAAAGAATTAGAGATCGCTATGATCGGCTTATCGAAATCTTCATCGGTCATACCGGTGGCACGCCAAAGAGCACGTGCGCCGGCCATATTGCGCCCCTGAGTGGTGGTGCTAGATCTAAATTTCGTCATAGTCATAGGTTATCAAGGTTATAGGCTATCAAGCCACCGGAGCTTGGCGGTGAGTGCGGCTGTGAACATGGCGTTTTTTCGGAACCTGTTAGCATGCGTGTTTTAGTGGGGTATATGGCAGTAACCGGCGGGGATGGTTCCGACTGACGTATCCTATCTTTTGGTGGTGGCTTTTTTGCGCACTGCAGAGCTGTTCTGCTGCAAATACGTAGTGGCAGAAGAAAGGTTAGAGAACATGGTTGTGATCAGCAAGCAGTTGCTTCCCACAAGGATATCCTAGCGGGTTGTCTCGTCTAGCGGTCCTGCCCCCACGACGTCTGCCGTGGGACCACACCCTCCCACCGCAACTGTGACATCCAGGGCGTAGTAGTTCAGAGGATATGTGAACCCTCAACAAGCCATTGTCTCAGCTCTCAGCGTTGAGCACCTCTACATCTTCAAGTCCTTTCCCTACACGCACAAGACGGCTTTGGGATGCCAGTCATTCGGTTAACTGGGTGTGCCCTGCTGTTGTAGTTTCAAACGAAGCTGAAATCAGGTAGTGGCCTGTAGAATCTACCACTGCTGTGATGTGGGTGTCGCGGTGTGTCCACACCGTCGTAAGAGTTGTTCGTGTCAGCCGTGTACTGGTGTTTCCCTTTTCTTGTCAGCCTATAATGGTTGATGTCCGGTTGCCTAGCTGGGTGCACGAATGGATAGGACAATCAAGGTGCTGGAACAAGACTCTTGTAGGGTCGCATCCTCTGTTGAACTTCAGTTGGGAGTCTTTTTTGGTGGTCGGGTGTTGGTCGGCGGGTTTTTGCCGGTGATTTTCGAGTGTGGGAGTCGTAGTGTATCCGCTTCTGGGGGTTCGATGTGGTTTTGGTGTTGTTTGTTGTTTTGGTTGTTCGGGTTTGGTGGTTTTATTGGTTTTGTTGTTGTTGTGTGGTGG
>JAPPJC010000018.1 GCA_028820455.1 Acidimicrobiaceae bacterium | reverse complement strand
CCTACATAGTTCTCAAAAAAACCATAAACCCCAAAAAAAAACCCCCCCCCCAAACCCCCCCCCCCCCCCCCGGTATTCTATATATCGCATATTATCACCGTATATTCTTCAAACTAGCGTGTTGGTGCAGTGAATAGACGTTTCCCAATACTGTATGACCGAACCTTTTATTTGTTCGGGATGAAAGGAGTGGGTAAACGCGCCTGGCTCGACCATGAACTGCCGGGTGCGGTTTATGTCGACTTGAATGACGAAAGATTGTTGGCAAAACTACAACGAAATCCTCAACTACTGAAACAACAACTACAAACTGTCAGTCCAGGTCAGTGGGTTGTTATTTGTGAATTACAAAGACTTCCCAGCCTGATCGACGAAGTATATCCTCTGGTTGCCAATCAGGGTTTACGCTTTGCCTTGTTGAGCAGCAACATTCACCAACTTAAAACTGAGTACAACCAGAAGTTGGCCTCAGGGCAGATACCAATCAAAAGAATATATCCACTCACTCCAATAGAACTAGGCGAAACATTTGACGTTGATGAAGTGCTCCGTTACGGCACTATTCCTTCAGTGTGGAATTCCCCGGATCGTGTTTCGATCCTCAATCATCTCCACAGTTCATTGCAAATAGACTTGCGAGACACAGTTCGCTCTAAAGTTTCTCTAAAGCAGCTCACAGGGTTCATTAAGTTCATTCCAATTGCTGTCAGTTTGCATGGGCAATCACTTGACGTCCAAAGTGTCGCGAAACAGTGCGACATCGATATTGAATATGTGTATCTCTACATGGACGTATTGCAAGATATTATGTTGGCTACACTGCTGCCAGCTTATAGAATGAAATATCGACGTGATGGCAGGCTGAAAAAGCCCAGCAAGAGGCTGAGCTCAGCAAGAGGCTATAACAGGGAAACTACTGACAAGACAACAAAACATACTGGCAAATCCAGTAAACGGCAGTTGAAATTGCCCAAACTTCCGAAGAGCTCCCGGCTGCAGCCTAAGCTCTACTGGAACGACTGTGGCCTCTTACGAGCTTTCGGCAATAATCTAGGGCCGCCATCCGAAGATGAAAGAGCCAGCCTAATAGAGGGCTGGATACTAGGGCAGCTTACAGCCTATAACGAGCAGATGAGCATATTTGACCAAATCACCCACTGGAAGTCTGCTAGAACAAACTCCACAGTTACATTTTTGCTCACCCGCGATGACCAACGCATAGCAATTGATATCAAGAATACTGCAGACTATACCAAAGATACCCTTAAAGGGCTTAACTCGGTTGCCTCACTAGCAGGATTGACACGTCGTATACTTGTTTATACAGGAACCAAAGACAAGTCTGAAAATGATATCGACATATTGACAGTGAGCAGCTTCCAAGAAGCTGCAAAGAACAACAGTCTCTGGATCTAAAGTTCAACCGACAATTTCTCGGTGGCTCCAGACAATTTCTCGGTGGCTCTATTTATATCACTGTGGTACTTCAACAATATATTGATTGTATCGGAGGTGATGCCGGCATCAACACGCTGCACCCCTAGCAAAACCAAAGTCCTGGCCCAGTCAAGCGTCTCGGAGACCGATGGCTGTTTCTTCAAATCCAGTTTTCTTATCAGCCGAACCACCTTAGCTATCTGATCAGCTAGATCGTTGGTTATGTCAGGCACCTTGGCCACTATGATTTCACGTTCTCGCCGCATTGAAGGGTAATCAACATGCAAGTACAAACACCTTCGTTTGAGAGCTTCGCTTAACTCGCGGGTATTGTTGGATGTCAAAAACACTAAAGGATGCTGACTGGCTTGAATCGTTCCAAGCTCAGGTATGGAAACTTGATATTCACTGAGCAGTTCCAACAACAAAGCTTCGGTCTCTACTTCTACACGATCTATCTCATCGATCAGAAGCACAACCTGATCGGTTGCCACTATAGCCTCTAGCAGAGGCCGAGTCAAGAGAAACTCTTCAGAGAAGATATCACTAGAAATCTCATCCCAAACACGAGCCGTATCACGTTCAGTTTGAATGCGCAACAATTGCTTCTTGTAGTTCCACTCATAAAGTGCTTTAGCTTCGTCGATTCCTTCATAACACTGCAAACGAATGAGTCTACTGCCTGTTGCTTCTGACACGCTTTTGGCTAGCTGAGTTTTTCCAGTGCCTGCTGGGCCTTCCACAAGTATTGGTTTGCTAATCCGGTCGGCTAGATACACCACCTGCGCAATGCTCAGATCGCACATGTAGTCAACCCTGTTCAAAGCCTGGTGAGTGGCCTCAATGCTTTCAAAATAATGTGGCATTCAACGAACCTGGCCATCGCCCCGCACTACGAACTTACGTGTTGTCAACTGCTCAAGCCCCATCGGTCCTCGAGCATGCAGTTTTTGAGTGCTGATGCCAATTTCAGCACCAAACCCGAACTCCTCTCCATCAACAAAACGAGTGGACGCATTAACCAGCACAACAGCTGCATCAACTTCACGAACGAATCGTTCGGCTGCTGCGAAATCGTTAGTGACAATAGCTTCTGAATGTCCTGAGCCGTTGTGGTTGATGTGGATAATCGCCTCACTGAGGGTATCAACGACTTTCACAGAAATTTTCATGTCAAGATATTCAGACAACCAGTCCTGCTGTGTGGCTTCACCTATGCGGTCTGACACAACCTGCGCTCTATCGTCACCGACAAGTTCAACGCTTTCAAGCGCAGCAACCGCGTTAGGCAGAAACTCATCCAACACTGCCGAATGTACTAGCAGAGATTCAGCGGCATTACATACTGAAGGCCGCTGTGTTTTAGCATTCACCAATATTTTGACGGCCATGTCAAGATCAGCAGAAGAATCAACATACACATGACAGTTACCAGCACCGTCAATGATCACTGGAACTGTGGCATGCTCTATAACGGAGGTAATCAATGACTGTCCGCCCCTGGGTATTAAACAGTCCACATAATCATGTTGTTTCATGAACTCCAACGCTGCGGCACGGGAAGTGTCTTCCATGAGTACTACAGCGTCAGCAGGTAAATCAAAGGTGGCGAGGGCTTCACGGATAATAGAGACGATCGTCCTGTTGGAACACAAAGCAGCCGATGAGCCACGCAAAAAAACTGCGTTACCAGACTTGATGCAAAGCCCTGCAGCATCGGAAGTGACATTGGGGCGGCTTTCGTAAATGATTGCCACCACTCCCAACGGTACCCTTACTCGCTCAATCCGCAACCCGTTGGGACGCAGCCACCCATCAGTCACTTCACCTATGGGATCACGTAACTCTGCTACTTTACTCAAGCCATTCGCCATGGCTTTCACGCGTTCAGGGGATAGTCGCAAACGATCAATCAATACGGGGGCCATACCTTCGGCGATAGCTCTATCCACATCCAAAGCATTAGCAGCACATAACTCATCTGCGGCTTCGGCAAGTAAATCAGCAGCAGCTTTTATGGCATCATTTTTGGCAACTGAGGAAGCTATCGCCATAGCAGCTGAGGCTTCCGCCGCACGAGCAGCGAGTTTTGCAACATCCTTGGCAAGAGTTGAAGAAGACTCAGTAGGATTCCGGGGGGAGGTTCGACTGATATCAGCAGAAGCCCCAGCGGTGATTTGTGTGGCATCAGCTGAGGTCGTAGAATTGCTTATGGATGAATCGTTGGAAGAATAATAATCGTTTACCGTCATAATCGTTTACCGTCGTTTGGCATAGGACAGCTTGGCATAGGACATCAGTAGGATTACTTTAGCGGCTCATCCAATCAATAAAATATAA
This sequence comes from Acidimicrobiaceae bacterium, assembly GCA_028820455.1. Lineage (GTDB taxonomy): Bacteria > Actinomycetota > Acidimicrobiia > Acidimicrobiales > Aldehydirespiratoraceae > JAAXHB01. Next base: position 37,650 of record JAPPJC010000018.1, on the reverse strand, counting down.
GTACACAAATTGCGGCAATACAAATTGCGACACGAAGACGTATTGGGATTAACCTGAACTAGTGGCCGAAAAACCACGATCAGCACCACTTATGGTAGCCCTCGGTATTTTGGCTAGCCGACTATCCGGGCTGATACGGGAAACGGTGGCATCCCGACTATTGGGAAACTCTGCCGCTGCGGATGCTTTTTCGGTAGCGATGCGCATACCCAATTTATTGCAAAATCTGCTAGGTGAAGGAGTTCTTTCTGCAAGTTTTGTGCCAGTGTACAGTTTCATGCTCAACAACGTCGAGAGGACGACTACTGGCGAAAAAGAGGAGGAAGCGAACCGAGTAGCAGGTGCAGTGGCAGCTCTATTGATGACAGTTGCCAGTGTTGGTGTGTTGCTTATAGTGACCTTCACTCGTCCTGCTATTGCATTGCTAGCTCCCGGTTTGGGTGAACAACGTTTTGAACTAGCCGTTTCCCTTACACGGATCACTGCGGTTGGAGTAGGTTTTGCCGTTGTATCGGCTTGGTGTCTGGGAGTGCTCAACAGTCATAGGCATTTTTTTGTGTCCTATGTATCCCCAGTAGTGTGGAACACAGTCCAAATAGGAGCCTTAGTTGCGGCTTGGATACTAGCTTTTGATCTTGATGACATAGCTCGAGCCTTAGCATGGGGTGCGACTGTTGGCAGCCTTACCCAAGTTTTATTCCAACTGCCGATCATCATGTGCATAACCAAAGGCATAAAGCTCAACTGGGGCCGAGGTCTTCAAGCAGTGCGAGATGTTATAAAGCGTTTCATGCCAACGGTGTTGGGTCGTGGCGTTGTTCAGCTGACTTCTTACATAGATCTTATGCTCGCATCGTTGCTTGCTGCTGGAGCATTAGCAGCATTAGCCCGTGCTCAAATCCTTTACACCTTGCCTATCAGCCTGTTTGCTTTGAGCATTGCTGCAGCAGAACTACCAGAAATGTCTCGACAAGCAAAAAACTTAACCGCAATAGCCAAACGCGCTCAAGTTGGAGCACGCAAAGTCACATTCTTAATGCTCTACACAGCAGCAACCTACATAGCTATAGGTGACCTGTTGGTCAACCTATTGTTTGAGGGAGGTTTATTCTCTGCTGCAGACACAAAAATGTTGTGGTTCACTATAGCCGTCTACGGCATAGCCCTGCCAGCCACAGGCATAAACCGAATACTGCAGAACACCTGCTACGCCTTGGGCAACACCAGTGGCCCAGCTTGGATCGCCACAATTCGAGTAACAGTAGCGGCTATAATCGGTGCTTTGCTGATGTTTCCACTCGACCGAGTGGTGATCAACGACAACGGAGCACTGCAGAACATTGCTGAAGCTCTACAGCTGAGCTGGGCTTTGCCAGACACAGTACGTGAAATCGACGATGTAGTACGTTTGGGTATAGTTGGCTTGGCTGCCGGCTCCGCAGTAGCAGCTTGGGTAGAAGCTGGTCTACTTGTACGACTGCTGAACCGGAAATTGGAAAAAATCCAAATTGGAAAAATCCTGTTAACTCCAATCGGTGCTGCTGTCGCTGCTTGTGTTAGCGCAATATTCATCAAACTTCTCACAAAAACTTGGCCTGTGCTTTTGTCTACGCCATTAGCGTTAGGTGTGTCTGTCTGCATATACACGCTCACAGCCCATCTCAGTGGTGTTGAAGAGTCTCGCCTCATATTGAACCCAGTCAAAGCACCGTTCAAGGATAAGCACAACTAGGCGTGTGGTTTTGAGGTCCGGGTAACCGGTCCGATGTTTTTGTCAGTGACCCTGAGAACCGCTCCAATGGTTGTCGGGTGCTTGCGGCTACGGCCGTATTCCATTGAGATTCTGTCGAGCACGGGCTGGTTACATGATGGTCCTAGTATGCCACGTGGTTTTTATCGGTTATGTGTGGAGCGGGTGGCCGAGATTCCCAGTTGGATGATTCCGAGGGTTCGGTTTGCGCTAAGCTTAGTCCACGCTTTGTTGTGTGATCAAACTAAAATAACTAGTACATGATGACAACATACGACTGAGGAGATGGAACTTTGGGAATGTGGCAAGTTTTGGTTCGTCGATGGAAGTATCTCACAGCCCGAACCGAGAAACGCTTTGAGGAGAAAGCCGAGCCAAAAATACAGCTTGAGCAAGCCCTCGCTGAAGCACGCGATCGACATCGCAGCCTTCAAGACGATGCTACCACAATGATCGCCAACCAGAAGCAGATAGAAATGCAGCTTCACCGCACATTAGCTGAGTTGCAACGCTTGAATGAAAACGCGCGCCACGCAGTCAATATGGCTGAACAGGCCAATCTAGAAGATGACCTTGACCAGGTGTCATCTTTAACGCAGGCAGCGGAGAAGTTCGCAAACCGTATCATAACTTTAGAGCAAGAAGTGGAAAACCTCAAGTCGTTGCATAGCCAAGTGTCAGCAGCTGCTGATCAAGCTCGAACAGCGGTAGCGCAGAGTGCTTTGAACCTACAAGCAAAACAACGGGAACGCCACAAACTTCTCAGTCAGCTAGATCATGCTCGTCTGCAAGAAAAAATGAACGAAGCTATGATCAACTTCCGAGATTCAACCAATACGGACGGTCCCAGTTTCGACGAAGTCCGAAACAAAATTGAGACACGTTTTGCCAAAGCCAAAGGAATGGCCGAAATAACCGAAAGTTCTAGCACAGAAGCATCAATGCTGTCCATTGAAGCCGAAGTGCGTGCCAAAGACGCCAAAACCCGCTTAAACCTAATAAAGGAGCAGCTGGGCATTGGTGTCGGTAGTGATATGACAGCAATTGGTATGAGCAGCGAAACATCTCCGCAACAAGCGATCACCAGTGAAACAAGCACCGCAAAAATCGGCACAGACATCGGCGCAGATACCGGGAAAAAAGAAACAAGCACTGCGGAAAATACAGGCACCACGAAAAGTGACTAGACCGCAAATATCAGCTGGTACCCGCAATCCTCTCCTTAGGCATACGTAGCCTGGTTCTTACTAGCTCCACGGAACAAAGGGCGGTGGGTTTTGGCTATGTAATGCCATCAACGGTTACGGCGACACTGCTGTCTGTTTCAGGCAGTACAACCAAATCGTTGGCGTGGATTACCACGTTCGGGGTGCCAGTCGGTAGAACGTCACTTCGTTGTCCCGCATAGTCATGCAATTCCCGGCTTCCATGACGACAAAGACCTTTAGCAAAAACTGTTCCGTCTTCTGCACGAACTTCGACAGGTGAGCCCGCATCAAAATCACCGATAACTTCCAACACCCCTACAGCCAATAGAGATTTGTGTCGTTCAAGAGCAGTCCGAGCACCATCGTCTACAACTATCGCACCCATCGACCCCACAGCAAAACCAATCCAAAGCTTACGGGCAGAAAAATGGGTTTTCCTCGGATGCACAATTGTGCCAACACCGATTTTACCCTCGACAGAATCCGCGAGTACGCGGGGACGCTGAGCGTCAGCAATTACCACAGTTACACCTGACCAGGAAGCAACTCGTGCTGCAGTAACCTTTGAAGCCATACCCCCACTACCCCGAGCAGTACCTGGGCCACCTACCTGACTATCGATCTTACTGTCAATATTAATGATCTCAGCAATTAAAGACGGATCGGTGCTATGTCGTGGGTCTTCAGTGAATACGCCTGCTATGTCAGTTAATAGCACCAGCAGGTCGGCATCCACCAAATTAGCTACTAAAGCTGCGATGCGATCGTTGTCACCCCAACGGATCTCATCATCAGCGACCGCATCGTTCTCATTGATAATCGGCACAGCACCCAACTCCAAAAGGCGTCGAAGCGTAGCGGCAGCATGAACATACTGAGTACGGACAATAAAATCCAAAGGCACCAACAGAACCTGGCCTGCGGTCAGTTTGTGCTTAGCCAACGCCTCCCGATACACCGACATAAGCGAGCATTGTCCAACAGTTGCTGCTGCTTGCAATGTGCGCATGTCCACTTTGGAACGATCATCGCCTAAGCCCAATTCAGGCATACCTGCTGCTATAGCACCGCTTGACACTACTAGCAGATCATGGCCACTCGCTTTCAGTTCTGCTATCTCAGCACACAACTTTTTCACAGCTTCCCGGTTGATGATGCCGTTGCTGTCAGTAAGTGAGGATGTGCCAATTTTGACAACGATAATCTTAGATTGTGTGGTCACCGAAGAAATATCGGCAGTATCGGATTTAGATCTCATCGCATTCAAGTGGCATCAGCTTTTAGATCTCATCAGCTTATTATTGTAGTCTTGACTGTGTTTCCTCTTTGACTTCGGCATGGTTCTTGATTTTTGCTTTTTACCAGTAAAAACAGCTGTCCTGGCTATCCCGCTGACTTCATTTGGAAGATATTCGAACCCCAGTTCTCCTATACGAACCAAATCACCGGATATTGCACCAGCACGAGCTAATGCACGTTCCACCCCAAGGTCATCCAAACGACTTTGAATATAAGCCATAGCATCTGGGAGGGTTACATCGTTGAGAGACACCGCTCGGATTGCTGCCCGACCTTCTATCAGCCAAGTGCCGTCCACGGTTTTGGTGGCTGTTATCTCTGTCCCCAACGGTCGATGGACCACTACTGATGATTCTGTTTCTTCCGACTGGCGCGATTGCTCAACTAGACGAACCAAAACACCTAATACCTCGGTTATACCTTCACCGGTAACCGAGGACACACATATTGTTGATTCAACCGCAGGTTCTGCTGAAAATTCTGATGTTAAATCCGCAATCGGCTCAGCACAGAGATCAACCCGGCTAGCTACCACCACACGAGGCCTTTCAAGCAATTCAGGACTGTAACTATCCAGTTCCCGTAACAACACTTCAAGCTGTTGCGTTGGTGTTGCCAAAGCCCAAGGCGACACGTCTATCATCACCAACAGTACTCGTGATCTTTCAACGTGACGCAAAAAACGATGTCCGAGCCCTTTCCCATCACTGGCACCAGCGATCAAACCAGGAATATCTGCTACTACCAGCTCTGTGAAGTCGTCGATGCGTACTACGCCAAGATTCGGTTCAAGAGTTGTGAAAGGGTAGTTCGCGATTTTCGGCTTAGCAGCCGAAACCCGACTGATAAATGTCGACTTGCCAGAGTTGGGGAAACCTACGATACCTACATCGGCTAGCAGTTTAAGTTCCAGGCGCAGCCAATGGTGTTCGCCTTTTTCACCTTGTTCAGCAAATTCAGGAGAACGACACGAACGACTGTAAAAGCGGGCATTCCCTCGACCACCGTCACCCCCTCTAGCTGCCTGCCAAGAAAATCCGTGCGCAGAAAGATCGGCTAACTTCTCTCTGCTGGTGTGGTCGAGCACTATAGTGCCAACTGGTACTTTGATATACAAATCATCACCCTGGGCACCATGACGGTTACTGCCACGACCGTGGGAACCATTGGTTGCGGATCGATGAGGATGATCACGAAAGGGCAGAAGAGAGGCGGTATTACAATCGGCAACCAGCCAGACATCTCCTCCAGCACCTCCATCACCACCACAAGGGCCACCATTTGAGACACGGGCCTCACGACGGAAAGCCACACAACCCGCACCACCGTCACCGGCTGTTACATGTAAATTACACTCATCTATAAAACTAGAAACCATGACACAAGCAGAAATTCATAAACCCCAAACAGCGATGGTGCAGCGGTGGCAGATCATGGAGGCTCCTGCTACAAGCAGAAGCAGCAAGATACTTAGAGTCCGGTATCTATGACATCAACCAGCTTACGGCCCCGGCGGGTCTCAAATTTTACTTGACCAGATGCTTTGGCAAACAATGTGTCATCACCACCACGTCCAACATTAATGCCCGGATGGAACTTAGTGCCACGCTGCCGAACAATGATAGCACCAGCTAATACCTGGCCTCCATCGTATACTTTCACTCCAAGACGTTTCGAGTTGGAATCACGGCCATTACGAGTGGAACCGCCCCCTTTGGTCTTCGACATTATAAATAAACCGCCTCTCCTGATTTCGAATGTTCAATCATCTTTATCCGCGTCCATCAGTGCACATAATTCATAATTGAGTACTAGATACCAGACACCGCTAATCAAGTCTGCTTGAAATAAGGGCTGAATAACTGATCCTCTACGAAAAATGATTCGCTACACCACCTCGGGCACTTCAACCGCCTCATCGTCAAGACTAGCCGGAGCATTGACATCTATAGAAGTAATCTGAATGGTTGATAATATCTGCCGATGCCCCCACCGTCTTCGCTGATTGCTTTTCGGTTTATAAGTAAAACCGCGTATCTTCGATCCTTTGTCCTCACTCACAACTAAAGCCGAAACTTGCACAGATGCCAACTCAGAAGGATGTGTCAAGACTTTGTCCTCATCTACGAGCAACACCGGATGCAACGATATCGTGCTACCCGGAACCTCAACCCTTTCTACTTGAAAAGTTTGCCCTTGACTGACTCGATACTGTTTACCACCGGTTTGTACTACTGCATACATAGCTACATAGAATAGCAGGCATCGCGCTCAGTTCAAAAGATCTTCAACAAGTTGCCAGCCCCGACCTGTGCAAGATTCGCAGATATCAGAGAGAGACTCAAGCAAACCACCGCCAATGCGTTTTCTAGTCATTTCCACTAGACCGAGCGAACTTATGTCAAGTATCTGCGTGCGAGTCTTATCACGAGCCAATGCTCCACGGAATTTCTTGATGACCTGCTCCCTGTTCTGCGGAAGTTCCATATCTACAAAATCCACGACAATTATCCCCCCAATATCCCGCAGTCTCAATTGACGTGCAAGCTCCTCGGCCGCTTCCAAGTTATTGGCTAGAACTGTTTCTTCAAGACTTCTCTTGCCTATGTTTTTGGCCGTGTTCACATCTATCACAGTGAGTGCCTCAGTGTGTTCGATAATGATTGATCCCCCTGATGGCAGCCACACTTTCGGGTTGAGTGCTTTGTAAAGTTGCTCGACGACGCAATACCGCTCCAATAATGGAAGGTTATCTGTTGGATTATAGTATTTTATACGATTAGAAAGAGCAGGGACAGAAGTGGCGATGTAGTCCGACATGCTGTCGTATAAATCTCGATCATCGATTGTGACATTACGAAATTTCGGGGTGAACTCTTCACGGATCAAACGTAAAGCTGCTTCAGGCTCGCGATGCAACAAGGTGGGAGGCTCCGATCGCTGAGCCAGCTCCTTAATTCTTTTCCATTCCTCTACCAATCGGTAGACATCGCTTTCAATTTCAGAAACCTTAACATTTTCAGCAGCTGTACGTAAAATCAATCCATAGCCTTCCGGCTGAACCAACTCCAAAACAGCCCTCAATTGTTCCGCTTTTTGCTTTGAAAGCCGTTTGGAAACACCCAAAACTGATGAGTTAGGAATTAAAACTACGCAATGACCTGCAAGCGAAATCTCTTGAACAAGACGAGCCCCTTTTGGGCCTATCGGATTCTTTGCAACCTGGCATAGCACAGACTGTCCATCTTTGAGAACATCCTCTATGCGAGATTTGTTGGCAGAACTATTAACTTGAGAATCCTCAGAATCGGCTACAACATCTCTGTTGTAAAGCACAGCATTCTTGGTGGTACCAATGTCGACAAAGGCTGTTTCCATACCCGGTAAAACATTCATTACACGACCTAGATAGATGTTGCCATGGATTTCCGTAATATCATCATGAGGTCGAGAGACATAATATTCAATAAGCTGCCGACCTTCCAGGACTGCTATGTGTGTGGCCTTTTCACCAGCATGCACATACATGCTGTAACGACCACGAGGCTGACCCTGACGAGTTTTCCTATTCGATTTACGAGAGCTTCGACTAGTCTGTTTTCTAGAATGCGAACTTGCAGCAGAACTGCTCTTACCCTGACTATTTTTTTGTCGGGCTCTATTGTGTCGACTATTCGCTTTCACTCGCCTTTTGTTGTTGGATGTAGCAACCTTAGAAGCTGATGAACGGCCATCATCCACCCCCGGCTTTGTCTGATTTGCTGCGGCACGACGAACAGGCATGACATCGCCAACCTTAGGCTTTCGGCCTACTGAAGCAGACGAACCAGACGAATTGCCAGTTCGTTGTCTACGCTTTCTTCGATTACGGCCTGGCCTTAGACGGCTGCTATCATCTTGGGGATTACTCATTACAACATTCAACCTAACCAATACCTGAATATAACCCACTGAAAATCACTGTAACAGATTTTATTTTGACTCGTCAATCGTACCCCAACACGTAACCGTGTCTTCTATACGCAACCCACAGGAGTGAATATCTCCAAGCGAAATTTCCTGAAATCCTCCAACAGGCACATCGATTTGTCCATACTTTCCTGAACCCCAGCATACAACCGTTTTATCCATACGTAAACCACATGAATGCTCTCTCCCAGCTGCAACAGCACTAAACGCCCCTGAAGGTGAATCGATCTGACGAGAAGAATTGACCCCCCAGCAAACTATTGCATTATCATCAGCACGCAAACCACATGAGTGGGCATCACCGGCTGCCACTGACTTGTAATCACCGTCAGGGGCATTCAACTGGCCTTCGGTGTTGTCACCCCAACAAGTGATACTGCCACTAACCCGCAGTCCACACGAATGTTGACCGCCAGATGATATGGCTATGAGAGAAGCATGAGTATCAAGTTGGCCACGATCGTTGCTACCCCAGCAGAGAACAGTATGACGTGCTCTTATCCCACATGAATGCTTACCACCGGCAGAAACGTCTATGAACCTACCTTTAGGTGCTTCCGTTTGCTTGGCATCATTGCGACCCCAACACTCGATAGTATCATCAAGTGCCAAAGCACACGTATGCCAGCCCCCCGCAGAGACGATCAGAAAACTACCCGAAGGCGTCGAAGCCTGACCAAAAGCGTTGCTCCCCCAACAGTTGATACTGTCATTAACACGCACACCACAGGAATGTGATATACCAGCCGTAACAGCAGTAAAAATCAGGCCCTCGTCCGGATTGAGAGCCATCTCTGTGTTGTCAGGATTTTCCGGGCTGCTATCATCAGGATCCGCAGTACCGTTGTTGGTGGGTTCCTCTGTGTCGTTCGGCGGCACATCTCCATTGACCGTGGTCGTGTTTATGCTTGGATCAACTGGAGTACCAGGATCAGGGTCGGATTCATTCCCACCAGAAAGCACCCCAACGAGAATAAAGAGCAGAAACACACCAGCAAAACCCCAGAGTAAGTACTTCTTCAATGATTTGCTCAACAGCTTCTCTTCCCCCTTACCTATAAGTTCTACTGATTGTCATCTGACACGTCTGTTCATTCACATTCGCCCATTAGTGTGCTGACTCAAAATAGTGTGCTGACTCAAAAATGTGCTAGATAATATACCAGCCACTGATATCGGGGCTAGCTCGAATTCACGAACTTGAATTCACGAATCAACCATAAATCAGACACCGACACAGCCCTAGTGTAATAAGGGCATCCACTGTAATCACGTAATTATAGCGTATACGCAAAACAATAACAGCACGTTGGCAGTAACGTAGATCAGTCACTGGAAATGCGAGCACCCACTCCGCAGAGCTTGCCAACAATGTCCTCATAACCCCTGGCTATGTGATGGGCGTCACTTATCATTGTGGTACCCTTAGCCCCAAGTCCAGCTACTGCCAATGCTGCTCCCGCGCGAATATCATGAGCTTTTACGGGTGCTCCTGAAAGTCGATCAACACCTCTTACCACAGCATGATGAGAATCGGTATGGATATCAGCACCCATACGACGCAACTCGTCTATATAACGAAACCGGCCCGCAAATAGATTTTCTGTGACGATACTCACACCAGAGGCTGTTGCCAACAAAGCAACCAGGAATGGTTTGTAATCTGTTGCCAAACCTGGATATGGCAGCGTGGCACAATCTACAGACTTCAAGCGTCCTACTGAGGTTGCCCTTATTGAATCACCGTCTGACCTTATTCGCATTCCCATATCAGAAAGCTTTTGTACAAGCAGCATAATATGCCCGTAGCGGGCACGAGTTATGGTTAAATCCCCTCTTGTTATGCCTAAAGCAATCAAATATGTTGCCACTTCAACACGATCCGGTATTACTGTGTGATCGGTTGCCTGTAAAGCTCGATGCTGAGCGGTAGTGCCTTGTATTTCCAATGTAGAAGAACCTACACCGTTGATCGATGCTCCCATTGCGGTTAGGAACTTGCACAGATCAGAGATTTCAGGTTCACGAGCCGCATTATCTATAACAGTCACGCCTTCAGCAGCTACGGCGGCCATCAATAGGTTTTCTGTAGCACCGACACTGGGAAAATCCAAAGTTGTGCGAACACCGAACAAGCCTTTGGTTGCGGCTTCGATATTGCCATGAACGACTTTGATGTGAGCACCCATTTGTTTAAGACCATGCAGATGCATGTCAATAGGTCGTGGGCCGAAGTCATCTCCGCCTGGTAGAGCAACCCTGGCTTCGCCACATCTACCTAACATGGGGCCGAGAAGAACGATTGAAGCCCGAAATTTCTCCACAATTTCGTAGGGAGCGACAGGGTTGATATCTGCGGGTACTGTGATGATCAGAGTTGCGGGCGATGTATCAGCCCAAGCCACTTCACAGCCTACAGCACATAGCAGTTCAATCATCAGATCAACATCTGTTATACGCGGTACATTATGTAGCTTGTATTCACCCTCAGCCAACAAGGTAGCAGCCATTATCTTCAGGACTGAATTCTTGGCACCGCTAATGTCGATAACGCCTTCCAGCGAATCAGTGGATTGCACAATCAGACGGTCGCGTCTATCGTGAGATTGCATAACTCAGCTGTCAATGCTATTATCAAGGCTTGCTGCACTATCACCGTTGGTGTTGGTTTGTGCTTTTTGTCTGCTCAACCGAGGACGGAAAAGCGTATACAAAAATAAGGCGAGTGCAGCAATTCCAGCAGGCACAATAGCGTCACCCCGACCTGTATACGTAGGGTAAAGAACAAAAGCCGAGAGCAGAGCTGTCCATAGCCATAAGATAAGCACAGAGCGGCGGTGCCCGTGGCCGAGACGCATCAACCGATGGTGTAAGTGCTCCTTATCGGGCATCCACACTTTGCGGCGTCGCATAGCGCGTCTTACAACAGCGAATACGGTGTCAGCAATCGGTACTCCGAGTATGACCAGAGGAATAAATAGCGGTGCATAGAAGAAAAACGCCTGGCCGCTGAATTTTTCTGGTAAACGTCCACCCACGCTGATGGTGGAAGCAGCCATTAGCAAACCTAACAGTAAGGCTCCTCCGTCTCCCATGAATACTCGCGCTGGATGAAAGTTATAAGGTAGAAATCCGACAGACACTCCAAAAGCTATTGCCGCCCATACTGGACCTGGATTGTCAGCATTTATCATTCCCAAATCAACTAAACGCAACGAGTACAGCAAAAACGAACCCGCAGCTATTGCGATTATCCCTGCAGCTAGTCCGTCAAGCCCGTCAATGAGGTTCACGACATTAGCCATACCCATCACCCACAACATCGTCATCACCACAGACCAAACCCCGGAAAGAAACAATAGATCGTAGAAAGGTATCCGAAACACATCAATGGACATACCAGTCAACGCTAAAAGTAGGCCTGTCGGAGCAATGCCGGCAATTTTGACCCAAGGTGGTATGTCTCGAATGTCATCAACAACACCAACACTGAAGATCATTACTGCTGCTGCTATCACACCGACAACCTCAACAGATGAAGACAGATTGTCTGATAGGCCGTTTATGGCAAACTTAGCTAACGATGCAGCTGAGATCACTCCTGCTAGCATGGCTATTCCCCCTGCAGCAGGAATGGCTTCAGAATGAACACCCCGATTATCGGGGGCTACTAATAATCCCAAACGTGTAGCCAAACGACCGGCAAATGGCAGCACAACAGCTGTGGTGGTCGCCGCAATTATACCAATGACAGCGTAAGAGCCAGCATCCATTACTGTGACATTACCGTGGGAAGTGTTGAATACTCGAATGTAATAGCTTGTTTACAGAGTTTTCAATAGATCTGGATAGGGTGGCCTAGAAGCACACAATTCCTGCGCTTCGTGACGCACTTTTGCTGCTACCTGCTCATCATTCTGATGCCGTAAAGCACGTACTATAAGATCAGCTATCACAGTCATATCATCAGCATCCATCCCTTGGGTGGTCACGGCTGCTGTGCCTATGCGTATACCAGATGCCACAAATGGAGAACGAGAATCGTTGGGTATAGTATTTTTGTTGACGACGATTCCTGCATCATCCAAAACAGATTGAGCTTTTTTGCCTGTTAGATCCGGATCGAAAGTACGCAAATCTATCAAAATCAAGTGATTATCGGTGCCACCTGAAACAGGTCTAAAACCTTGATCTGCTAGTGCTGATACCAAAGCTTGAGAGTTAGCCACAATTTGAGCTGCGTAAGTTGCAAAAAGCCGTGAAGATGCCTCCTCAAAGGCTACTGCCTTAGCTGCTATGACATGCTCAAGGGGGCCTCCTTGAATACCTGGGAACATGGCTTTGTCAATGCTTTTCGCATGTTCTGACTTGCAGACAATAGCTCCACCTCGTGGGCCTCGCAAGGTTTTGTGGGTAGTGAAAGTGACTACATCTGCCAGTTCTGTCGGGTTAGGATGCACACCCCCGGCTATGAGTCCGGCTATGTGGGCTGCATCGAATACCAGTACTGCGCCCACCTCATCTGCGATCTCTCTGACCGGTTTGGTGTCGATTATACGCGGGTAGGCTGTGGCACCGAGCACGATCATCTTAGGGTGGTATTCATACGCCAACTCTTCGATTTGTGCGAGATCAATGCGCTCATCGCTGTCTGTCACACCATAAGACACAAAGCGATAGTGCTGACCGGAGAAGTTAACCGGTGATCCATGGGTGAGATGCCCACCATGATCTAAACTCATACCCAACACAGTGTCACCAGGTTTTAGAAAAGCCTGGTAAACGCACATGTTGGCAATGGCTCCAGCATGGGGTTGCACATTGGCATGGTCGGCTTCAAATAAAGTACAAGCCCGCTGACGGGCTAGATCTTCAATCTTATCTACGATTTTGTTGCCACCGTAATAACGACGACCAGGATACCCTTCGCTGTACTTGTTGGTGAGCACAGAACCAGTTGCAGCTAATACAGCCGGACTAGCAAAGTTCTCAGAAGCTATGAGTCGTATCGAAGTGCTCTGTCTTTCTATTTCCTGTTTGATCAAACGAAACACTGCACCGTCAGTATCAGGCCACGGCATGTTTTTATCTCCTCATCTAAAGCCCATCCAACTGAGCAACACGACGCAAATGACGTTCACTGGTAACGTCAAAAGACGTCTCAAGCCAAGCTTTCAAGGCATCCAAAGCTGTCTCAAAACCGATTATTCGAGCCCCGAAACATGCTACGTTAGCATTATTATGGGCTCGAGCTAGCCGAGCTGTGGTCACATCATGGATAGTAGCAGCACGTATGCCACGAACTTTGTTAGCTGCCATGGCAATACCAATTCCGCTACCACATACTGCTATCCCAGTGTCGGCTTCTCCGTTGGCTACAGATTCTCCTACAGCCACACCGTACTCAGGGTAATCCACTGATCTGTCTGAAAACGTTCCACAATCTACTACTACATAACCTTGAAGCCGTAAACTCTGTGCTAACGATTCTTTCAGATCAAATCCCCCGTGATCTGCTCCTATGGCAATCTTCATAACTGTAAACTCTAACTAGATGAACTGATCATCGCTAAGCCCCAGAATCTGTTCTGCTGCTATGGGGCCTTCTCGCAGCACTATGGGATTCAAGCCGGCAACATCCACAACAGTAGAAGCGGTGCCTTCAAGACGGCCACCGTCGACAACCATGCTCAGGCTCGGAAATACCTTGGCAATCTCTTGAGCTGTAGCGGGAGTTGGTTGCCCATGAAGGTTGGCACTGGTCACTGCTAGAGGCCCTACACCAGCTAAACGACGCACTAGCTCATGATCGGGTAAACGCACCCCAAGTGTAGTGCTGGTATCTATTGTTGTATTCATAGATTTTTGCGTGCTGGACCTGCGCTGTGCTACTAAAGTCAACGGGCCTGGCCAAAACTCGGTGGCAAGCCTACGAGCTTTTTCCGATAAAATCACAAGCTTCTCAGCCATATCGACATCAGACACCAATACCGCAATTTGACGTTCTGCCGGTCTGTTTTTAAGCACGAACAGCTTCAATATTGCAGCAACATTGTTCAGGTCAACGGCTAAACCATAGACAGTGTCTGTTGGCACCGCGACTATTTCCCCATTCTTCAGTGCATCAAAAGCACTGTCTACACAAACTTCATCTGCTGCAACAACTACCATTTGGAATCACCGACACTCCCAACCTCTGACTTGTAGAGAATAAGACCACTTCTGTTCAATGTCATAAACAAATGTTGCTTGAAGTCACCTTTTAACACCGATAAAAACTCGTTCTCTACCTGCAAGATCATGCTCTATACGGCTTCTAAAACCTTTTTGATACGCTAAATCCAGTAATTTTGCAGACATCTGAGGAGCTATCTCGAGTATCAAAACACCTCCTGGCCGTAACCAGCTCGGTGATTCTCTTATCAGTCTTACGATATGTTCATTGCCATTGGGGCCAGCCCTCAAGGCTGGCAGCGGTTCCCAGTCAGCCACAATCGGGGGTAGAAGTTCATGTGAGCCAATGTAGGGAGGGTTTGCAACGACAACGTCTATATGGCCTTTGATGGAAGCTGGCAATGCTGTAAACCAGTCTCCTTCATGCAAGGTCACTCGAGTTGCTGCATCACTGCCTATACCAGCAAGATTAGCCCGTGCTACCGCCAGTGCCTCTCCACTCACGTCCGTGGCAAACACCCGAACGTTTTCGCATTCTTGAGCAACAGCCAGTGCTATAGCACCCGACCCTGTACCCAAGTCGACAATATTCACCAAATGCTCATGCGGTTGCTGTGAACGCGACATCATCCCAAGTTTGGATTGTTGTGATGTTCGCATATTCTTCTCAAAAACTGCGGATGCAAACTTGACAGCCCAACCTGCTACTACCTCAGTTTCGGGACGAGGGATAAGCACCCGCCTGTCCACTAGCAGATCAAGAGAACGAAAAGCCCATCGCCCTAGTACGTATTGTAATGGCTCGCCTGCACAACGACGACTCACCATAGAATAAACTCTTGAAGCCGTCCAGGTGGTGGTGGATTGCTGCAATAGGTCGTGCAATTCGCTGGCGTGAACTCCCGCAGCTTCTTCAAGAATACGTTGAGCATCGACTTCTGGCATATCCAATTCAGCTTCAGCTAAAATATCCACAATCTCGGTTAGTAAGCTACCCCATAAGACAGGTTCACCCTCAGGAGCTGGGCTTGCTCCTTCCACTGCTATGGCAATGGCTGAACACTCACTATTTGTAACGGGCCGATGAACGTTGTGCGCGACAAGGTTGTCGCTCTCGCTATTCACAACTGAACATTCGCTGTTCATAACGAGTTCGCCAACAGTGCTGAGAACGGATCTGCCGGCGTTCCTAGTTGGCACGAAGAAGTTCTTCTTGTTCTGCGTATACCAGTGCGTCGCTGATCTCATCAAGCTCACCGGTCAATACTCTGTCAAGTTTGTAAAGTGTCAAGCCGATACGGTGATCGGTAACCCGATTTTCTTTTACGTTGTAGGTGCGTATTTTCTCAGAACGGTCACCGCTGCCTATCTGTCCTCGACGCATTTGTGACTGTTCAGCCGCAGTTCGCTCCTGTTCGGCTTTCAGTAACCTTGCTCGTAGTACCCGCAGTGCCTTCTGCTTGTTTTGTATCTGACTTTTCTCATCTTGCATAGAAACCACTAAACCTGTGGGTAGATGAAGTATACGAACAGCGGAATCGGTGGTATTGACCGACTGTCCGCCTGGCCCCGACGAACGGAAAACGTCGATTTGTAAATCTGACTCATCGATTTTCACGTCTATCTCGCTTGCCTCTGGTAGTACAGCCACAGTAGCAGCACTAGTGTGAACACGGCCTTGGGATTCTGTCACCGGTATACGCTGCACCCGGTGTGGCCCTGCTTCATGTTTCATCCTTGTCCAAGCACCTTCACCTGCTATCAGCAAACACACCTCAGTAAAGCCCCCCAAAGGCGATGACGAGCCTGACATCTTCTCGACTTTCCAACCCTGCCGTTTACCAAAAGCCTGATACATGTGAAACAAGTCCCGGGCGAAGAGATTTGCTTCCTCTCCTCCTGCGGTGCCTCTGATCTCCACAATCACATTACGATTGTCGTTGGGATCCTGAGGCAACATCAAGACTCTCAGTTTGTCTTCAGATGCTGCCACAGCATTGCTGAGTTCATCGATCATGCTGTTCAATTCAACCCGTTCACTACCTTCAGTGACTTCTGTGAGCATCAACTTGGCTTCTTCAAGGTCTTCGGTTTCATTGTTCAAACGTCGTCCGACAGTAATGATCTCGTTGAGCTGCTTGAATCGGCGGCCTAATTCAGCTAGGCTGTTCGGGTCGGATTGAACAGCGGAATCAC
This sequence comes from Acidimicrobiaceae bacterium, assembly GCA_028820455.1. Classification (GTDB taxonomy): domain Bacteria; phylum Actinomycetota; class Acidimicrobiia; order Acidimicrobiales; family Aldehydirespiratoraceae; genus JAAXHB01. The sequence goes on along the minus strand of JAPPJC010000018.1, from coordinate 21,054 downwards.
TTAAACGTGCTTCCACTTCTGCAAGTTCGCTCTCGAGTTCTGAGATTCTCTTGAACATCATCAAGAGTCAGGATACCGACAGTTTCACTCAGGTTGAGGTTTGCATGTCTTTTGGATGCCGACTTCAATAACTTATGAGAGCCCGAAGTATGAGCCTCCGGTCTCTGCTAGGATCAACTTTCGAGTACTGGCAAAATGCCATTTCGGATACCGGCAACATACCCATAGAGCACAAGACCATTGGAGAGCAAACTTGTGAGATATGCACCTCTGGCTATTAGCCTTACTATAAGATGCTGGTTAGTCTGTGGCATTAGAAGCGGATTTGTTAGACTCAACCAGAAATATTCATGACACGACAAACCCCCTCACTCAACGATCAATACCACAAAACTCGTACTGTTGCACCTCCAGTAGGACCTCTTGGTGTGCTCACTCCTGGGCTAGGAGCCGTAGCATCTACTTTTATAGCTGGTGTTATTGCAGCCCGCGAGGGACTGTTTCCGCCAGTAGGTTCAATCAGTCAAATGGCGCACATCCGACTAGGCGACAAATCTGAAGGTCGCAACCCTCTGATCAAGGATTTTGTGCCACTAGTCAGCCTTGATGACATGGTCTTCGGGGGTTGGGATCCTTTATCAGCTAACGTTTTGGAGGCAGCTCGTACTTGTGAAGTACTGCAAGAGCGAGACCTGGCAAGTATCTCAGCTGAACTAGAAAACATAGCAGCCATGGATGCCGTGTTTGATCAGAAATGGGTTTCACGGCTTGATGGCGTGAGGGTAAAACAGATCGACTCAAAAAAGGATCAAGCCCAAGCCTTGATCAACGACATCGAAGATTTCCGGTCATCGCACGATTGTGAGCGGATGGTGATGATATGGTGTGGATCTACTGAAGCTTTCTCCGAACCTTCTGAAGTGCATTCATCGGTCAAAGCATTTGAAGCAGGGTTGGCGGTCAACGATCCTAACATTTCGCCTAGTCAGATATATGCATATGCTGCCTTACAAAGTGAAGTACCTTTTGCGAATGGTGCACCCAATTTAACCGTTGACCTGCCATGGGCTCGAGAACTTGCCCGCATTAGAAACACTCCGATAGCTGGTAAAGACTTTAAAACAGGTCAAACTCTGCTCAAAACGATACTTGCCCCTGGTTTCAAAGCACGGATGTTAGGCCTTAGCGGATGGTATTCGACTAATATTTTAGGTAATCGAGATGGTGAAGTATTGGATGCTCCTGAGAACTTTAAAAGCAAAGAAGTGTCGAAGTTGGGAGTGCTTGACACAATCTTGCAACCGGACGTATACCCAGATCTTTACAACGATATCCATCATGTGGTACGTATTAACTACTATCCACCTAGAGGCGACAACAAAGAAGGTTGGGATAACATCGATATTTTCGGCTGGATGGGGTATCCGATGCAAATAAAAGTTGACTTTTTGTGTAGAGATTCAATCTTGGCAGCACCAATAGTGTTGGATCTGGCTTTGTTCATGGATTTAGCAGCCCGTGCGGGAGAATCAGGTGTGCAAGAATGGCTAAGCTTTTATTTCAAAGCTCCGCAACCGAAAAATAGGCCACAAGACCGAAGTCAAAGCGATGACAGCTTCAATGTCGAGCATGACCTGTTCATACAACAGACTAAACTAAAGAATACTCTCAGGGAATGGATGGGCGAAAAACCAGTAACACACAGCGAAGCTGGCTAGGCTTCAATTCTCAACTCGCTAGGCTGGGTTTCAGCTTTAGAAAAGTGTATGGCTTAAAAGCGATTGGCGAGCATGCTGCGAGCTATGGGTAGATCCTCAGGGTGGGTGATACCTGTCCAATGATCGTCTGTTACTACCGTACGCACTCTTAGAAGACCTTCATTGATCTTTGCTGCTACAATCGCTGGAAGGATATATTCTGTGTCTGCATCATCACTATGATCAGCAAGAAAACATTGGAATCCTTCTTCTATCCAATCAAACATGATCGGAGGGAAAACCCACAGGTTCATAGATACAACAGTGTTATCCGCAAGCACGACCCGCGGGTCGGATGAAACTATACTCCCATCGAGTAAACGAGTCACACCATGATGTTCAACAATGTCGATCAGCAGGCCTTCTTCAACCTGACATACACCACGACTAACAGCCCCGTTCTCAGGTAATGTAAAACCTAGCCTGTAACCGCAAAGCAGAGCCTCATTATCAACATCGTCGAATCTCTTCAAACCTTCACAAAGGGTTTGAAAAGCAGAAGGGCCGTAATAATCGTCGGCATTGCAAATCATGAAAGAGCTTGACACCTCTTTGGCAGCAACCAATGCTGCATGAGCAGTACCCCAAGGTTTAGCTCGTTTGGGGCCATGCTCATCTTGACATATGTAAGCTACTTCTAAACTCTCTAAACCTAAGAGGCAAAGACTGGACTCAACATGACGACGAATTGCATCTTCAATTGAAGAGCGAACTACGATCACCACTTTAGAGACCCCTGCCTCCACGGCATCTCCAATAGTGAAATCAAGAAAAGCTTCACCTTTGGGGCCTACAGCAGCCAACTGTTTGATTCCGCCATAGCGTGAGCCCACGCCTGCTGCCATAACGACCAATGTCAGCATCTGTTGATCACTACAATAAACTCCTTGTATCATAAATCACCAGCAAAATAACACTTTGCCAAAGCATCTACACAGACTACCAAAGATACCTTAATGAAGCAGAGCTTACGGCAAAGACTCGAGTCGGTCATTTCAATGGTGTTAAGTTCATAAAATCATCAAGCCCAGGTACTCTCCAAGCCCAAGTACTATCTCGCAGTGTGTGAGTTGACGTGTGCTTTGGCGAATTTATTGAATCTTTAGTGACGTCAGCTATCCGACTGGCTCATGGGCTACGACTCCAAGTCCAACAACACTGGGAACACGTATAAAGCCCGACTCCACTGGTAGCGAGGATGCTAGATCACCTACTATTAGACTACCCGTAGCAATACCATGAGCAAGCAGACTCATGCCACTATAGCGAGCAAGCTGATCGGCTGCTGCTGCTATATGAAAAGCGTGAGTCACGCCAATAGCAGTATCCATAAAAGATGTCACCACGACATCAGCCCCGGCATTGTAAGCCCGTTTTATGATTTTTAAGGCTTTCTCGGGGCCTCCAAGGGCTTGAGGTTTTACAACAATCATGCGCACACCTGCTGCAACAGCAGCTTCAACATCGGCTACGGATCGTATCGACTCATCCACCGCTGTTCTAACCCCTGAAGCTTTTTCAACTTCAGCAATAGCTGACATACCACAAGGAACCGTGGAAACCGGATCTTCGCAGAAGGATATGTTACATGATTGGACATTGCTTAGCACGTAAACTGCAGTATCCGACTGCCAACTTTGATTAGCATCAAGACGTAACTCGGGTTTTACACCTAAAGCGGAGCGGGCTACTTTGGCACGCTGCACATCAATATCCGGTGCTTTAAAACCAACTTTAAGCTTGACCGTATCAAAACCTGCGTTTACAGCCGCGTCAGCTTGCTTTTCCACTTCGCTAAGTTCTACGGCACTGATAAGAGCATTCACGCGCACTACCCGTGCTGACTTGGAATCATCAAAAACATCTCTACCAGCTTCATGCTTTGTGGAATTTTCAATGCTTGCACTGACTGTTGCCGAAACAGGGGCTGTTGAATCACTTTCATGCTCATGCTTTGCGCTGTTTTCAATGCTTACAGACTGCAAGCCTTGACGGTGTAGCAGGTCATCCACCAAAGGCCTGGCAGACTGTTGAGCTTGCATGTCAGCCCAAGCTCCGGTCAGGCCAGCATGACCATACGAAGTGTGAACAAGTCCATTAATGCCTTCGTCAAAACCTCGAAAGTCACTGCTGTTAATTTTTTCTTTAGCTCGGCGCAACTCTTCACCGACTTCTGAAATCCCGACACGTGACCATGCAGGTAAAGGCGAAGCTTCACCCCAGCCAGTAATATCATCGCTGGTTAGTGAAATCAGATAGCCATCACGAAAACGCAGTGAAGCCTGTTTAACGGTCAGCGGGTTACGCAACTTCACACGAAACGGAAATACTTCACACTGCATTACTTCTAACGTGACGTTTTATACCGCATATTACTCTGCTTTGCATCGCATGTTGCATTGGCGGATTAGCTGCTTGATACTGCTATCAGGTTGCATAGCTTCACTGATGAACCGACGCTGAGCTACATCCTCGTCCGCATCAACGGGCACGATTATCAGATGTGCACCCGGGGTTGTCGAAGTATTGGCATCTGCTAACGCGCTTCGCAAATCAGGCTCATTGGAAGCATGGCAAGCCTTGATACCTCCAAAACCATCCAAGTCAATGAAGGTAACTCCATGCGGAGTGCGGAACAAATATTCAAAAGTAGCTCGATCTATGCAATCCGCTATCGGTAGAAGCGAAAAAATTTCGCCACCCCCGTTATCGACGCATACCACTATTAGCCGCAAACCAAGTCGAGCAGCAGAAGTAAGGCTTGTCAGATCATGAAGCAAAGCAAGATCACCCACATATAGAGCAGCCTTTAACATGGAATTGGCAGCAGCTAAGCCCAAAGCCGTGGATATGATTCCATCAATACCTGAAACTCCCTGGTTGGAGATACAAAATAGTGATCGAGTATGACTGACGTAGGCGTCCACATCACGTATGGGCATCGAATTGGATAGCATCAGCAAAGTTTCAGCTGGAAGAGACTCAAACAACGTTCGCGCTACCTGAGCGGAAAGAAATGATCCCTCAGAAGTGGCGTGCAGTAGTTTTCGGTGAGTTGCTTTGTCAGCTGTTCGCCATGTTTCAAGCCAACAACCAGCACGACTTGCAGCATAAGTTGAAAAACCTGATGAACGGTTTTTTTGACTTACGCCATCTAGTGCGTTGTCGCCACTTTCACAACGATACACAATGTCCGTCAATTCAAGCGGATCAACCGCAAAATCTGCTTCACTATCACCTTCGGTGATAATACCAGCATCTTCGGTAAGATAGCGGAGGGCTTCAACTGAGGCTGGCACATGACCTGTGACACGAAAAGCAGCTTTTCTCCAACGGTTTTCCGGGTCGATCAATATAACGTGCTCGGGCTTAGTGCGTTCTATCCATAGCCTTACCGGTGTCATAGCAAAAGTGCGTCCTACCAACACTGCAACATCAGGACGCATCAGATCGCCGAAAGTTTTGTCTTCAAGTAGGTGTCTGGCTGTGGTTATCACATGAGGTTTCAATGAGTTGAGCCCAAAATCTGCAGTGGCTCGGATTCCGCTAACTGATTCTCCCATCAGAGGCCAACCTGCCCAAGCAGCAAACCGGAGAGTCTCAAACCGCCAAAGCTGTTCACGTTGCAAGCCGCCACCAGGCCATGTTCCTGTTATCATCACTCCACGCTCATAAGTGGCCACAAGTTTCGCCAATTCTTTCAACGCTGTTCCCAGAGTTTCGTTATAAACAACAGCTTGAGCAACGGGCTTCACCGTGTCATCCTCAAAAACGTAAGCAGGATTTATGGGAACTCGTCCACCTTGTGGCTCAAGCGGCTTACGTAAAGGCCAGTTGAGATGTACAGGGCCCGGGTCTGAGCTGATAGCAGCCTCTATGGCCTGGTCCGCCCAATTTATCGCGATGGCCATAGTCATCTCGTTCGGTACAGGTAAATCACTAGCCAAGCGAACAGCTGTTCCGTACAGCCTGACCTGATCTATAGTTTGATGTGAACCCCATCCCCTGCACTCGGGTGGACGGTCTGCTGTGCAAACTATTAGCGGTATACCAGCATGGCTGGCTTCTACTACAGCAGGAAGATAGTTAGCAGCAGCTGTTCCTGATGTGCAGACCAAAACCGTGGCCTGACCCGTAACGCGACTTAATCCGAGTGCAAAAAATCCTGCAGACCTCTCATCGATTTGAACCCATACTTTGGTATCGGGATGCGCTGCAAAGCATAGGGTCAACGGGGTTGAACGAGAACCAGGACTTACAACCACATGCTTCACTCCGCGCAAAGCTAAACGTGCTACAAAAGCCGCTACCACACCGTAGGTGGGATCATCAACTGGCATGTTCGGAAATTACTGGCATATCTCCACTCAGCTTGATGGTGCTAGTGATGGCAGGAACCTCTATAGGCATCATTGTTCATGAAATTACGGACTGAGCACAAACAAACCGCGGATTAGCAGTCAAACGTCGATCAATTGCCGGAACAATTCGCAACTTCAACTGTTATCCATCGCACTCGAAGTCGAGCTTGCTATAAGCACTAAGCTTACGCTTGCTGGCTACTTGTATTGCCTCAAACAACATTTTGAGCTTGTTGTCGGTTTCTTCCAACTCCTCAGAAGGAACCGAATCTGCCATGATGCCAGCACCTGAAAACAACCAAGTGTGCTTTTCGTCAGACAGTCCCGACCTAATTGCCACCCACATCTCACCATTACCTTGAAGCTCACACCACCCTATTGGTGCGGCATACCAACCTCGAGTAAAGTTCTCATTCCTGTCAAGAAACCTAAGCGCAGCTTCAGTTGGTGTTCCTGCCACAGCGGGCGTTGGGTGTAACTTCCCAGCAACACTTATGACATCTAGAGCGTTGTCGCTGTTGTCGTCTTTGTGGTTAGTTGGCATTTGTGCTTTGATCGGTGTACTGAGATGTTGCACACGTGCTAATTTCAAAACACTAAGATCATCAACCGTTACGGCTTCCGCACCTATTTGAGTTAAAGAATTCACCATATCTTCAACAACCAACTGGTGTTCAGAAAGAAGCTTAGGAGATGTCCGTAATTCGTTTTCAAGGACAACATCGTCTTCCAAGGTCATGTGTCTGGCTACGGTTCCTGCTACGGCTGTAGTGTAAATCTGTGAGTCCGCAAAGGTCACATGCCTTTCAGGGGTAGCCCCCCAAAATACAATATCGCCTACGACAAAAGCGAAAATAGCGCATTTGGGATTGTTTTGTCGCAGGTGGTCAAGCACATAGATTATAGAGTTTTTGAGGTTTAGCTCTAATTTCACAGTGCGCGCCACTACCACCTTTTGGCATTCACCTCTTGCTATGCTTTCTATGGCTGTTTCAACTAAATCAAGATACTTGCCACGACAGCCGCATAAACTAACCGTATCAGCACAGGCCGCATCTGAGCTAGTGATATCCGAACTAGCACTATTCAAGCTAGGTGCAGCATGCGGACCATTTGCAGAAAAACGCCCATGATCATATTGCGCATGAGCAAGCTGCGCCGAGGAAGGAAAATCATGTTCTGCAGCTGCCTGTCCTGAAGCATTGCGTTTTGAGGTATCGTGTTTTGGGCGAGTCTGTTGTTTTTCAAGCTGTCGTATGAAATCAAGCTTGTCTTGCAGCAATGCGGATTTGGTCGATTCAATGCCTTCACCCACCTCCATCTTTTTAGCAACCAAAATCCACGTGCTCCTATTCTTATTCATCACAGTTATCCGTGGAAGCACCAGCTGACAATCACCAAACCCTTCCCAACTAGGCTGACCATCACAGCCAAGTCCGTCAATCACAAATGAGTTGCTGCGGCTATGTGTAAGCTGTTGCAGCGAACGGCCTGCCTCAGCCACATCATGTTGCTCGGAGGTATTTCGTGCGTATTCGCGGGGATATCGTTGCAGCGAACAGCCTGCCTCAGCCACATCATGTCCTCTCGGTATAATGTGATCTCGTGTAGGTGCGGCTTTGTGTATAGGCGCAAATGAAAAACCCCCTAAAAGCACGGGGCGAGGGGCCTTATCCGGGCCATAGAAACAAACAAGGGACGCTAAAGATGCAAGTGCTTCAGATGCTGCGGTAAAACGATTCACGCCAGAAGACTCAACAGTTGCAACAGCACCTAGTCCAAACATTGAAGAATCGGAGGACGGACACATCCATAAGCAGCGATAATCCTCGGACTGGTTTGTTGCCATATAAGCATCTAAAGGATCAACCTGAATCTCAAGAGAGTATGCGCAAACCACAATATCGCCTGTGGTTGAAAGAAGAGGATTCTCGATCAGACGGATTTGAGTCTTGTTACTAGAACTCACTAGACTATCAGATCAAATGGACGGATTGAGACACACCTTAAACTTGTTATTACGAACTTAGAGGCACCACTAGCGCAAAAATAACAGTTGCAGTGAGCTATATTGGTAATAAGATGTTTTATCTTAACAAATTAAGTGGCCTCAGTAAACATTTTGCAAACTATTGACGATGCTTACTCTGGCAGTAATTAACTACTTTGGGGGCTTGGATCGAAAGTTGGAGCCATGATTCTTGCTGTTGTCGACGATATCCCATATAAGATTATCCTCCTGCTTCACATACTGACCGCCTTTCTGGCCTTTTCCCCTATCTTTGTATATCCTTTATTGCCTGGTCAAATGCGCCCAGTCATTATGCCTGAGCAACAGCGGCTTGTCGTTACCATGTTCGTGAACATGAGAAGCCTGTATGGCCCTTCTCTAATCCTCACGGGTTTACTAGGATTTGCTTTGGCTGGTTTGTCCAATGGTGCACATTCTTTGACTGAAGGATGGCTTCTTGTTGCTATAGGTGTGTGGATTCTAATGAACGGTGTTTTTCATGCAATCATTCTTCCAGCCATGAAAACCATGAGTGCCAAATACTTGAGCGAATCCGATGCTAAGCAAGTGCTTGATTTTGCAGCAGAAAATATAGATAAAAGTACCCTTGAGCAGCTAGATAGTAGCAATGCACCAGAACTAATGGCATCTGCCACTGAACGCGCAATCAAAACTGCAAAAAAATCCAAGACCACGGTAGCAGAACAAATAGCCGCTACAACTGCTACAGAGCGAATAGACCCTGCTACCGCAAAACAGATAGCCGAAGCCGCAGCAGAACAAGCACTCGCAGCAGAACATGAGCACCTCTTGCATTTGTTTGAGGACCTGCTGTACACAGGCGCAGCAGAACAAGCACTCGCAGCAGAAGATGAACACACGCCAACTCTCGACGCAATAAACCCTGACACAATCAGCCAAATAGCCAAAGCCGCAGCAGAACAAGCACTCACGGTAACCCACAAAGAAATAGACCACAAGACAGCGAAACAATTAGTAGCATACACCACCAAGAACCTACAACGAGGATCAGCACTCATGACGATCTTGCTGATCATCGAACTTTATTTGATGATCTGGCAGCCAACCCTTTTTCAACTGTAGTCAAGTAAAAACCAACCGCAACCACGCACACAACCAGATGGCGTTGTGCAATGAATGGCATCTGAGCACAGCCGAATACCATTTATTGAATTAACATCAGTGGTCTCTCTTCTTTAACAGCTGCCTATAAGACTCCCTCACACTTCTTACTCATCTGCTTTCCAAGGGAGCTTGGGGCAACAACCCACCAACCACGGATAGGGCTTGGTCTTCATATTTTCTGTTGCAATCTTTTATAGCACAGTGGATTTATCATTAATTTATGTATAATTACATTTTATGATTTCTAATGTATTTTTAAGAATTTTATGTATATTTCTATTAATTGGAGGTATTGTTGCGGTAGGCATCTTGAAGGCAGCCAATAAGAATCAGCCGCCTGATACTTCGCACCTGCATTCAACCTCAAGCATCCACCCAAACTTTGCGTCCCCAAGTAACCCATCATCGATTGAACGAGCAACCAGCGGAACAAACGCAGTGACCTTGCCCGGAGGTTATCTCCAGCAACCACGAGACACATCGCCTCCCGTGCCGTCCATCCCAAGAATACGATCAGACAATCCACCCTTAACTGACACTCACAACGAAACAACCGATGAACCCAACGAAGAACGAACATTAGAAGTTGTTGCAAAACACTGGACACCAAAACGTATCGGTGCTTTATATTCGGAAACAACCACTGACGGCCTCATACTAGTGAATGCTTGTGTAGAAGAAAGCAGGCAATCGCCACACACAACCACCATGCAAACACTAGAAGCTGACGGTTCTTATGATGCGACAGCCCAACGATATGTGCGTGCACAGCATGTGATTGAACCTCAGACAGATGGTTTAGTCATAGTTGCAACGCTGGTAGGAAACCAGCTTTTTGCGGAAATCTCTGCCTGCGTAAGCTCTTGGCCTTGAATTGGCCGCACTATTTCAACAACCACTCAATGCATTGTCTCAATACATTGTTGCTACACGTGGCAAAGCAGGTAACACAGCTGAACGGCAAGTGCCGACTCAATAAAAACTCCGCATTACAACACAGAAAGGAGCGGGCACTTGTATCACTATGCCTTGCCTTTGTTTGTAGTCTCAATAATTGGTAGCAGTCTGGGCCTATCCAACAATAGCACTATAACTAACTCCTCTTTGAGAGACATAGTTCTTGCCGCTGCAAACATCACAACCCGGACTTCAGACAGTACAACGGCCACAATAGAAAACAAGCAAGCTTCTGCAGATCAGAAAAACGTTGACGTGTCGACATGCGCTGACGTGGATGGCATATGCCTGACAGTAAGCGAAAGGAGGTCAATTCAACCCGTTAAAAAACCCGGCACTCGCACTGGCCCAGTTGTATTGTGCGTATGGTATCCATACCCAACCGACAAAGGAGGATGGGAAGATCCAAACGGTCTAATACCCGTGAAAGTTCTTGATGTCGGACGAGTTTATATGCTGCACTGCCAGTATCAGGACAGCAGAACATCGCTAAGGGGATATCCTGCTCTTATTAAATACCAGCCTGCGGAAGCAATTCCAGGAGACGCTGTGAACGGCTGGGAAGTAGCAGCATACGCTACCAACCTATTACGACTTGAAAGGCCGCAACCTGCTGTGTCTCCCCCTACAGAACAACTCGTAGGCACCGAAACATGGCTTGCTGTCATAAGCCAGTTGGACTACCCCCGAAAGTCTGCGCAAGCTGGGGATACTTGGGCAACGGTAAAAGCTGTTTTCTCGCATGTGACATGGGATTTCGGTTCTTATGGAGGGCTGAACTGCACAAAAGACGCCACTACACAATGGGATCAAACCCTGAAAGAAGACGAGCAGGTCTCCAGTTGTGTCAAAGTGTTCACACGTGCATCAGAAGCCGTTACATTCAACGCCATAGTTACAGTGACATGGGATATCTACTGGACTTCCAGTGAACACAAGGGATGGCGTTACTTTCAACCTTATAGTTTGAGTACAGCAACACCATTGAACATCATCGAGCTTCAATCTGTGATCCGCTAGGTTATATGGAGTAACTGCCTGTGCTGTTTACATCTGCAGGTTGTTGTGCGACGATACATGCCCTATAGTTGTGATGCGGGGTGGAGCAGCTTGGTAGCTCGTCGGGCTCATAACCCGGAGGTCGCAGGTTCAAATCCTGCCCCCGCCACCAACTTCACCTTCAAGCTAGTGTTCATCTCTTGATCTTTTGCATCGTCCACAATACTTGATCTCTTCATCACTGCTGCCAGAATAAGAGCGGAAACCACGATTCGCCACTTGGCTCAATACTTCTTGGTGGCATGTAAGTTTGAGAACCGGTAATCCTAAGATGGTCGCTAGCGCAAAAAATTCTTGGCATCTTCGAATAAACAATGGAACGTCCAACACCTGATCCACATAAACTGCTCATCTACTGGGACGAATGGGAAAAAGGAGAAACCCCGCCGGGGCGTGTTATGAGCAACCTCAAAACCGGCGGTTTGCGTGACCTTCTTGAAAGATTAGCCCAAGACTAGCAGCCTGAAAGAAAGGCATCATCAAATGACAGAGATCGAAATCGGGCTTGGCAAGTCGGCTAAGCAGAGTTATCGCCTTGACGACATTGTTGTGGTACCCAGTCGTCGCACTCGTGATCCCGATGACATCGACACTTCCTGGCAGATAGACGCATATCTTTTCGACATTCCTGTATTGGGCGCGTTCGCTGATTCTATTACCAGCCCATCCACAGCCATTCAAATGGGCGAGTTAGGGGGTTTGGGGGTGCTCGATCTCGAAGGACTCTGGACACGTTACAAAGACCTCGAGCCCATCATGTCAAAAACAGCTGAAATGCCTGCGGAGGAAGCCAGAAAATATCTACAGAAGCTATATTCTCAGCCTGTTAGACCTGAACTGGTGATTAGTCGAATTAGTGAAATTGCTGCTGCTGGCATATATGCCGCAGGCAGAGTGGGCCCTTCTCGAGCTACTGAACTAATCCCCTACGCAATTGAAGCTGAGATCGATCTTATTGTCATAGCCGGAACAGTAGTTTCTGCTGAACACATATCTTCATCTCAAGAGTCACTCAACCTTAAGACATTCATTCGTAGCTTGCAGATACCGGTAATAGTCGGTGGCTGCACTAGCTATCAGGCAGCTTTGCATCTTATGCGTACAGGCGCAGCAGGAGTACTCGTGGGAATCGGGTCAGACGACGCAAGCACCAACAGTCAAGTGCTAGGCATAGAATCTCATTTGGCAACTGCGATAGCCGACGCAAGAGCCGCCCGTATGCGTCATCTTGATGAAACTGGTGTTTACTGTCACATTATAGCCGATGGTGCCATAGGGACTGCTGGCGACATAGCGAAAGCAATCGCTTGTGGCGCTGATGCTGTCATGCTGGAACTACCACTAGCCTCAGCCTTAGATTCACCTTGCCCTACCAGACATTGGAACTTCACAGCCAGCCACAAGAAACTACCACGCGGACATGTGTTGGAGGTTACTGCTCAAAGCACTCTTAGTGAAATAATCAACGGACCAGCCCGATCTGCTGACGGTACCACAAACTTGCTAGGAGGCCTACGAACATCAATGGCCAAATGTGGCTACACGGATATAAAGGATTTCCAACGCGCCAACGTGGCTGTCTTACCGACATCATCGAATTTCAGAGACGATCAATGATGCGCATAATCGTATACGTGATACTGTCGGCAATACTCAACTAGTTAAACGAATTGCATGTATTATACTGCATTGCTAGTATCCGCAGGTATTTCCAATTGCTACCACTGGCACTGGCGGATACCCCCAACATGAAAAGCATCTCAGATCAGATGGGAGTTGTGCTTATTGTTGATTTCGGTGCTCAATATTCTCATCTCATAGCTAGAAGAGTACGCGAAGCAGGAGTTTATAGCGAAATAATCCCTCCTTCTTCTACTGCCGCAGAAATTGCTGCTCGCCACCCTATAGGGATAATACTCAGCGGCGGCCCGGCTTCTGTGTATGTGCCTAATTCACCTAGGCTCAACCCTCAAGTGTACGAACTGGGTATACCCATACTAGGAGTATGCTACGGAGCTCAGCTAATGGCACAACAGCTTGGAGGCACTGTAGCTCGCAACACCGCAGGCGAGTACGGATGTACCGATATGACACTCATAGCCCCATCGTTTGACAACTCATCCACTGATCGAGATTCACCGGCGACTAGCACACTCCACGCTGGGGGACTGCTTCTAGCAGACTTAGAATCGCCGCAAACTGTGTGGATGAGCCATGCAGACTGCGTAGTCGAGCCACCAGAAGGAATGAGTGTGATAGCTCAAACAGCTGAAACCCCGGTAGCGGCTTTCGAGGATAGGAAAAACAGTCTATATGCTGTGCAATTTCACCCCGAAGTAACACACACCCCTTGTGGGCAAATAGTCGTTGAACGCTTTCTGCGTGACGTTTGTGGTTCTACTGCTAGTTGGTCGACACATTGCTTTATAGAAACCTCGATGAAAACTATAAAAACTCAGTTAGGCGAAGAGGTGGCTATCTGTGGATTATCGGGTGGTGTCGACTCAGCTGTGGCTGCAACTCTAGTAGAAAAAGCTGTAGGCAGTCAACTTACCTGCGTGCTGGTAGATACAGGCTTGCTGAGACTAGACGAAGCTGAGCAGGTGATTGCAACTTTTCAACATCACACTAATATTCGTCCAGTAAAAATAGATGCGGGTGATCGCTTTTTTGAGGCCCTTGCTGGAATCTCAGACCCAGAAATAAAACGTAAAACAGTGGGAGAAACCTTTATCCGAGTTTTTGAAGAAGCCCGCCAAAATATTGCACCCAATGCCAAACATCTGGTTCAAGGCACCCTCTACCCGGATGTGATCGAATCCGGCACAGCACATGCTGCTACCATTAAAAGCCACCACAACGTAGGTGGACTACCAGAAGATATGGACTTCGAGCTGCTAGAACCTTTGCGCTGGCTATTCAAAGACGAGGTACGCTCAGTAGGAACTGAGTTAGGATTGCCAGACGAACTCGTGTACCGTCAACCCTTCCCGGGGCCTGGCTTGGCTGTGCGCATCATTGGAGAGATCACCCCAGGCAAAGCTGAAATACTACGTCAGGCCGATGCTGTAGTGCGTGAAGAGTTGAAGTCTGCAGAACTCATGGGTGAAATATGGCAGGCATTCGCTGTGTTGATGGATATTCGTTCAGTGGGAGTGATGGGCGATCAACGTACCTACGGCTACCCAATAGCTATCAGAGCCGTAACAGGTAGTGACGCTATGACAGCCGACTGGGCCAGGTTGCCTCACACTGTGCTTGCCAAGATAAGCAATCGCATAGTTAATGAAGTCCACGAAGTCAACCGGGTTGTATACGATATTACTTCCAAACCCCCAGCCACTATTGAATGGGAATAGCTAATCACGGGCATAACAAGCACGGGACACTAATCGCCGGACAATGCTTTTGAACTTGTCGGCCGCTGCCGCCCAAGAGTACGAATCAGCTAGTTGTGCGGCTTGTGAACCCATCTCTGCAGCTGCTAACGGATTGCCGAGGATGGTACGTACTGCTTCTGCATAAGCAGTGGACGAACGTTCTGATAAGAGGTAGCCGGTAAAATTGTGCCGCACTATGGAAGCCAAACCTCCCACATTGGCAGCAACAACCGGTATCCCACAAGCTGCAGCTTCTAAAGCCACAAATCCGAAAGACTCCGACCTGCTAGGCATCAAACAAGCATCGGCAGCTTGAAAATAGGTGACTAGATGTTCATGCGGCTGAGCGGGTATCAACTCAACCCGTTCTTCAAGCTTGTGGTCTGTGATGATTCTTTTGAGCCTCTGCAGTTCTTTAAACCCGTTAACTCCAGACGCACCACCAACTATCAGCAAACGCGTGTTACCGTAGTCTGCGTCCAGCTCAGCTAAAGTTTCTGCAGCCAAGCACGCTCCTTTCAGCGGCTGAATCCTACCCACAAAAAGCAGCACAGGATCTTCATCCAAACCGAGAGCAGCCCGCGCCGCAGATCGTGCAC
This sequence comes from Acidimicrobiaceae bacterium, assembly GCA_028820455.1. Classification (GTDB taxonomy): domain Bacteria; phylum Actinomycetota; class Acidimicrobiia; order Acidimicrobiales; family Aldehydirespiratoraceae; genus JAAXHB01. The sequence goes on along the minus strand of JAPPJC010000018.1, from coordinate 5,784 downwards.
CAACCTTAAAGAACTTCCTGCTCACCCCTGGCCGCACGATTTTCACAATTTCAGGGTCGACACCGTAAAGTTCAACCAGTTGCTGCGATTCGGCTGAAGAGTTAACGGTGATAGCATCAGAACAGGCCATTACCTCTTCTTCAGCGGAAATGCGTTGCACAGACTCAAGTTCGCCTGCGAAAGCTTTTACACGTGCCAACGTATGGAATGTCGACACCAACGGTAATCCAAAATCGTGTTTGAGGCAATGGCCGGCCAAACCCGACAACCAGTAGTTGGCATGAAGCACGTCAGCCGGATTTTCGGTCAACCAATCCCCTACATTGCCTGCAAACTCATCTACTACCGCAGGTAGTGATTCTTTACGCAAATCCACAGGACCTGCAGTCACATGCACCACTCGTACACCAGGCTCTACGTCCACTATCGTGTCCATATTCGAACTCCAACGACGCACAAATATGGTGACCTCAAATCCAATTTGCGCTAAGGAAGAAGCCATCTCACGTATGTAAACGTTCATACCACCAGCATCGCCTAAGCCTGCCATCATCAAAGGCGACGTGTGCAATGAGAGAACAGCAAGCCTAGTCATAGTCACTCAACCGCCCGATATCGGTGGCAACACCGCAATCTCATCTTGATCTCCTACGCGGGTGTCGTAAGAAACCTTGCTGCCATTACACCAAACCTGGCATATGCCCAGCAACTCCGAAAAATCCTGGCCATAACGCTCACAGGCTATTTGCAATACTTCTTCAACAGTAGCACCAGGCACTGTGTCGCATTTGAGGCCTGCAGCTTCCCGAGCTGAAGCAAACAAACGAAGACAAGCCATCGTGTTATAAGCATAACAATTCCAACTGCTTATATGATAGAATCATTCAACTTTCAACAGTCATGATGCCGCTAAGCCAGTATGTGCTACCCATGCAGCTGGGAAAAATGGCCACTTACACTACAACTAGAAGGCCATTTACGATAAAAGTGCCGAGAATCACGACAAAAATGTGCAAGCCGCTGCTGTTGGGCATGCGATGGCCACGAAGGTGTGGGCCGTGTGCCGAGAATCACGACAAAAGATGCGTAAACTACTAGTTCGACACGCCCAGTCAGACTGGAATGTGAGTGGCCGCTGGCAAGGTCACGCTGATACGCCACTATCCGCTCACGGGCGAGCCCAAAGTGTGGAAGCGGCGAAAGCCTTAACCAACAGCAGCGGCTCAACTAGGTCAGCTCAACCATTGGACATGATCTTTACCAGCGATTTGACTCGAGCTAAGGAGACTTCTGAGATTATCGCGGAAATCCTCGGTGTTAGCACATTGATTGTAGACGCTGGGCTGCGGGAACGCGCTGTCGGGCTTTGGGAAGGGCTTACAACAGCAGAAATCAACACTCAATATCCTGGTGACTTGAGTAATAGACAATACCCACCCGGCTGGGAAAGAGACGAAGACCTGCTAAGCCGTGTGCTGAAATCGCTACGACAAATAGCGAAACTTGCTGCCACTCGTGATAGAATACTTATTATGTCACATACGGGTGTATTCTATATACTTGACTGTTATTTCAACCGAAAGTTTGTGCCCATAGGTAACCTATGTGGCCGTGAAATACACATGGAAGGTAACGATATGAGTTTGGGAAAACGCATAGCACTCATCAGCTAAAAGCAGCTCATACAGCGCATCCGGCATTTGCGTGTTTAGCGGCATCATAGCCTGATTTGTCTACTGGAGGGGTTCTCCACGCAGTTCATGCAGCCCATCCAGTATTTGCGCAGCTGCTCGTAATTTCAAAAATTGAAGGTTGTAATTCAATTGTCTAACCTAATTCCCAAAATGCTGTTAAGCTGTCTTATGTAGTGCATTGGGGCGAACCGCTCGCAAACTAATAGAGACAATTGAGATTCATATCCATAACTACGAAACTTTGCAGTACGAACAAAATAACTGATAGAAGGAGCGCGAATAGACGCTAAATGAATGTATTCGCCGGTGTTTCTCGTTCCCAACGCCCAAGCAACACCAAAACCCAACGCCTGGACAACACGCCCAACCAACGCCCAAGCAACACCAAAACCCAACGCGTCAGCAGTTTGCACGATGATCTGCAGGGTAACCTGCCTATATCCGAACCATTTCCTGTGAATGTCGTTCGCAGTGCTAAAAGGACCAAGACTGTAGCTGCCCGACTAGTTGAAGGGGTTATTGAAGTTCGTGTGCCAGCATGGATGACGCAGGAAGAACAGAACAAGGCAGTAAGCGAAATTGCTAGCAGACTCGAGAAACGCCATCGTTGCGGACATATCCCTTTAGAACCAAGAGCGCGCAGCCTGGCTGCTAAGTTCAACCTACCTCAACCGAGATCCATTGAATGGTCTCACCGCCAGAACTTAAGGTGGGGTTCTTGTAGCATAGGCAATGGTGATATTCGCATATCCAGCCGGTTGGTCGATGTGCCGCCCTGGGTGCTCGACCATGTGATAGTCCACGAACTCGCACATCTCGTGGAAGCCAACCACTCTCCCGCTTTCTACAGACTCGTCAATCGCAACCCGAAAGCAGAGAGAGCTGAAGGTTATCTGTTAGCCGTAAGCGATATAGGGATGGCCTCTCAATCACTCAGAAGGTTCTCACACGACTATCTCTCGGCTTACAATGATCATCACACGCATGCTACAAAACAAACATGACACAACGATGGCCGGCAATCGTACCAGACACTGTTAATCCAGATTCCTGCTTGGTTCGTTCTTCTGCAACAATATGACACTAGCTTTATCATCTTTCTTTATCATTCTTATAGTACGCACAAGTGTGCATAATGCGCTCAAAACAATACAGCTGAAAACCATGAAAGGGCCGCTAGCTCATCGGGTAGAGCAGGAGACTTTTAATCTCAAGGTGCCGGGTTCGAGCCCCGGGCGGCCCACCACTCGCTGCTAAGCAACAACTACTGGCTATGGCGTGGGAACTTCACCAGTACACCCCGACTACCATTCAGCCTTACACTCACGGTCGGAAAAAAGCAAAATGGCCGCTCATCTTCATGCTGCTTATGCTGCTGATAATTGTGGCCGGGCTGACAGTTTGGAGGCTAAACCACAACAACACCAACACAAACACGACTTCCACAAACACACCAAACAGTAGCAGAGTTAACAGTTCTGGTGGTATCGAACCCACCGAAGCCAGTGGCAGCAATAGCGAAACCAACCACCCCCAAACCCACAATACAGGAACTGCGGCCGCAGATATACGCAATATACGCAAGCATGATTTCATACTCACACCCGGAGATAATTATGACTTCATGCGCATACCCGGAGACAACCTGGAAACAATAGAAACTTTGAGCGCAATGTCCGCTACTACCTTCAGCATTCCCGGTCTTCCTGCTGATTCCGACAGTTTCGGCCCTTCCAAACTCAACGAAAACTCCACGGTGTCGACTGTGGGTTTGGATGAAGTCACCTTCGGATTAACCGTCCAGCGTGCACAACAGGAAGCAGGAACACAAATGATTCCAATGACAGCAGTGGACAGCTGCTACCATGTAGTACCCTACGACGCACCTGAAGGGATTATTTTTCTTGTTTACGAGGGCAGCATTGAGCGGGTTGACATTGTCAGCGGGCCAATCACCACACGATCCGGTGTAGGTATCGGCACCCACGAAGATACCATTATGAACCTTTTTGGAGACTCCATTGAACGAAGAACGCTGTTAGACGGCACAACCGATCTGATATTTGTGCCAAGTGATGCAGCCGACAGCAATTACCGTGTGATATTCAATATGGAAGATGAATTAGTCAAAACCTACAAGTCAGGCAAAATACCACAAGTACTAGCCGAAACCGGCTGTGAATGAACATCCTCACAAGGACTCGACAACAACTAGGATTCAGTGGATTCAGCTGCTATGATTAACTTTTAATGCCATCACAATACGAAGTGCGCCAGCGGCAGCTAAAGGCCAAAAAAACAACTGCCGGCAAGGGCTCAAGAAGAACTGCTCGTGAACGTCGTCGGCGCATCATTGTCACAACTGCTACGGTTTTTATAGTGATCTTGCTGGTCCTACCCTTGGCAGCAGGTATTTTCGTGTAAAAAACTCTGTTGTCCCGTTCACACCCACAAACTGCTTCCGGCAAACACTTGAAACCAACAACACTTTAGAACTTTAGAAACACCAATGAGCTCCACCAAAAGAGAAAGACAGAGACTTAACCGCCTTAAGGGTTTAGAAGCCGCTGAAGCAGCCCGCAAAAAGGCAGATCGCAAACGAAGAATCATAATAATAGCAACAGCAGTCGCCTTGTTGCTCATAGGAGTATTCTTAGCAACAATACTCAACAACGATAACGGCTCCGACGCTGATAGCGATAACGCTGAGCTTGACGCTGCAACACCTGAACAGCCACGGCTATCTGATGATCATAGCAGTGACAACACTACTACCACAATACCCTCAGACACAGAAGATACAACCACCACAACACTCATAGACAATACAGAAACGAATATCATGCATGCAGATTGTCCCCCATTGGAAACACCCAGCGAACCGAAGCTGGCTTTTGACGCTCCGCCTCCGAATTGCATAGACCCATCAAAATCCTACACTGCCGTGTTCGACACCTCAGAGGGTGTTATGCGTTTTCAACTGCACACACAACAAGTACCTATGACCGTCAACAATTTCGTTGCACTTTCCCGTTGGGGATACTACAACAACACCTTGCTATTTCGCACCGACCCGTCCATCGATATAATTCAAGGCGGCTCACCTCACACGAACAGTCCGGCTGATCCCGGTCCTGGATATACCATTCCTGATGAACCTGCTTTTGATCTCAACCCATCCACTGGTGAGCTGAGAGGGCCCTACACCTACGAGCCAGGCCAGATCGTTATGGCACGATCCGCCGGAATCGACAGTGCTGGCGCGCAGTTTTTCCTTACCACCGGCCCGAACACCGCCCTACTGAATTCTCAAGGTACATACGTGGTATTCGGCACCACCGACAGTAGCGGCTTAGAAGTAGCACAATCGATCATCGGTTTGCATGTAGACACAGGCTCCCGCTTAGGTGGTGCACCTTCTCGAGACGTTATCGTCCACTCGATCACCATCATCGAAGAAACTCTCCCTGCAAATTAGACAGCTGTGCTGGTTTTGACAATCGGCACAGCTTTCATTGTCTCGGCTATCTCCGTGATGATTCCAACATATGTGAAGAGTTGCTCAACGGCGACGATCCTTAGCTACGTTGCGGCTTCTGTATGTTGTTCATTCTCAGCTTCGGTGCTATGAATTGTGTCATACTACGATCTTTTCAGCCTTTCCAGTTTCGAGTTCGATGATTATATCCTAGGGGAGTATTGGATCCGAATCAGCTTTCGCTGTTCTGGCTGTTTGTGATGGTTTCTTGGGTTTCTGCCGCTGTTCCAGTGTCCTTGATAGGAGTATCTGTTTTTGGCGTGTAGACGGTTGCGTGTTCGCAGTAGGACTTCTGAAACTGATGCTTGGCCACGTCAAATGAACTCAACAATATGGCCATACCAGCACCTCAATCACCTAGTGCTGTTTACTCCACATTCGTCACCAGCTTTTGGTGCAGCTTAGGGGATTCTGTCCGCCCTGTTGCTAAACGATTATGCGAAGTTCGACCGCTAAAGCTTGTTAGTTGCTGATTTTTTGTTGAATGTTTTTGGGGGATCTTACTGGTTTGAAGCATCTTGAGCCCTAGTTGTGTCACATTCTACTCGCATA
>JAPPJC010000066.1 GCA_028820455.1 Acidimicrobiaceae bacterium | reverse complement strand
TCACCTCGGGTAGCCACAAGACAAACCCTAGTGGCAATAACTACATAATCCCCTTGAAAAAGGTGGACATCGTGCAGACATCGGTAGCAGCTAACTCATCATCGTATTTCGACAACTCATTAAGGACTAAAACAGCGGATACCAAAGAACCTTTTCTTAGCCTCTGCTTCCAACCATTCCCAAAAGACTGGCACGGCATCAAATGCGTAGTAGTTGTGAAGACTTAGCGTCTTTAGTGTCACACCCCTCGTGCATGCTGATGAATGTGCAACCGCGCGTGTTATTCCAGAGTGGAGGATTCTGCTGGTGAGCAACAATTGTGAGTGATGACAAAGCCGATACAGGGTGGATGTAATGGAGAGGTACTATGATCAATAGAAGAACGGCGGACAGGAGAGTGACAGACGGAACAGTGACTTCGCGTTATGCTAGAGAACTCGCGCTTCTTCCCGAAGTTTTCGACAAAGCACGAATACCGTTGGAAGACTTAGTGAGAGCGGTGAAAACCATCGGTCGTCATCCAACACGTTTTGTCGGTTCGGGTGGGTCGCTGGCAGTGGCACAGCTGGCCGCCGATCTTCACAAGTCGAGCACGCAGACTCCCGCTTGGGCGACCACACCTCTGTTGTCGATACACGAACCTGCGCCACTGCGGTCGGCATTCGTGCTCTTTTCCTCCCGTGGCAGGAATCCCGATGCTGTTACAGCACTCGCTGCTGCAAGAGCTGCTCAGCATAATCCTGTGATGATGGTTTCGCAATATCGACTAGATGAGATGCCGAAGAGGATTCAGCGCCAGAACCCCACAGTGGTGACCGTTGATGCACCACCGGATGGCTTTTTGGCGACAGGATCGGTACTCGCCACGAGTGCGGCCCTCGTTGCCGCCCATGGTCATCGACTTCCAAACGCTGATGACTTGAACTGGTATTTCCCGCCTTCGTTCGCTATTCGTCGCAGGCTTATCGTGCTGTATGGCTGGGGTCTTGAGAATGTCGCCCGTGACATTGAAACCCGACTCACAGAACTGGCATTGGCTTCCGTGCAGCTCGCCGACTACAGGAATTTCGCTCATGGCCGCCATGTGGGGTTCAGCCGGAACATAGATGCAACATCGGTTTTAGCACTTGTGGACTCACAATCCACGGCCATCGCGGAGCGTACCTTGTCTGAACTGCCAGAGGAGAGCGACATAGCGCGAATATCGTCACAGTTTCACTGGCCCATCAGTGCTATCGACCTGCTGGCTCGATCTTTTCATCTTCCACTTCTCCTAGCAGAGTCAGACCCAGCCCGACCAAATGTCCCACCGTTCGGGCGAAAGTTGTACCATCTCCCAATCATCCGTATCCTCAAACGCGAACGGATCGGGCCAGTAGACCGGAAACTCGCTGCGGGTTGCGGTGTTCATGATCGGGGTCAGACAGAGGATGCGTTCCACGGGTGGCTCAAGTATTCAAGAGAACAAAACATCACAGGCCTAGTTCTTGATTATGACGGCACTTGTTGCACAACAGAAGCCAGGGCCAAGCCACCGCCATCCGATGTGCAAGCGGGAATCGTGCACGCACTCAAACTGGGACTCACAATCGGCTTCGCATCCGGACGAGGAAAATCGCTCCCCGAAACACTACGGAAGTGGCTTCCCGAAGAATACTGGCCGAGAGTTCTTCTCGGGCTGTACAACGGATCACTGTGTGCTCGTCTTGACGAACGGCTGAATTACCGAACACTCGTACCCCGGCCTTTCAGTGAACTCGCAATCGAACTTGAAGCCGAATTCGAGGATTCAGCGAAAATTGAAACAAGATCAACACAGATATCCATCCAATCGTCACAGGACGTTCGTGGAACCGACATGCTTCCAACAGTACGTGCCGTGATAGCGCGGCATGGCAGGGATTACAAGGCCTATGCTTCAGCGCATTCTGTTGATGTGATCAACAGCAACCACTCGAAAGCATCCCTCGTAAAAGCCCTAAGCGAATCATCCGATAACTCCACAGCTGTGCTTGCTATCGGAGACTGCGGCAGCGAAACCGGTAATGATTTCGAACTCTTAGCGGCAACACGATTGAGTTTATCCGTCGATCAGGTGAGTTCCGATCTGTCGCGTTGCTGGAACCTCGACACCCGCGGGGAAAGAGGCCCGAAACTCTTGAGTCGTTATCTCAAATGCCTCCGTTTCTCCGCTGGGAATATTCGATTCGCGTGGGAGTCAAAGCGATGAAAGACAGCATAGCTGAGAGGATGCTTGCAGAGTTGATGTGCTGGGAAGCGGAGGAACTCAAAGAGCATGCTGCCAAACTCCAGGCTCTGGCAGTTCTAAAATATGACGAATACGAACAGTACAAACCCGGTATAAAATTCGCCGAACATTTGGTAATCTGGCTACGCCAATTCGAAGAAGGCCGAGAACGGGAAGACGCGTTGCAGTTCATTGAAAAGAACCTGCTCTTCATCACCAACAGGGAACTCAATCACATAATAAGGTTGGCGTATCCTGATTGGGTTAAGATAGAAATAAGAAACGCCGTCGCCGAACAGCTATCATTGTCATCGTGGGATGTCTCTCACATTGTTGCTAGCACTGACTTCAAAATTGCGCTTCGACGAAGCCTGTTCCTCGGCCTTTCGGACGGAGCCCGGCTTGACCGCTTTCGACGGGCGTCACCCGAACTGTCGCACGAGCAGTTTGCCCAAGAATATGAAGTCGCCGATCGCTCGGTGGAAAGAATGACCGAAGAACTACAAAAAGCACTGCGAGCACTCGGATCAAATGATCGCCTAATTTTTAACAAAGTTTGGCTGATCGATGATTTCGCTGGTTCTGGACACACGCTGATTCGGCCGCATGTCACACCCGAAGGAGAATTCAACGGTAAGCTACCAAAGTTCAAAAGGCGGCTCGAACGCCTAGCAAAGCAAAGTCTTGTGGAAGCCGACGCATCGGTCAACGTGCTACTGTACATAGCGTCATCTCAGGCTACAGATCATGTCAAAAGTACCCTTGAAGAAGCCAAACTGGATTGGCAGTTGCATGTTATTCATAAAATTCCAAGTAAAAGTTGTGTGCAGGAATCAACAGCATTCGCGAAACTATGCCACAAGTACTATGATCCTTCAACCAAGGACGAACACAAAAGCGAGACCCAGCTCGGTTACAGCGGCTGCGCTCTCCCGCTTGTCATATCGCATAACACGCCTAACAACTCGGTGTGTCTGCTATGGGCTGAGACTGGCACAGAATCACCCGCACGTAATCGCCGGGCACTTTTTCCCAGATATGAACGGCATCACAAGGACCGCCAATGAGATCGTACAGAAACACATTCCGACATAGAACCTCCGACCAGCACAGCGACGACGGACAAGTGAAATTCTTGCGTTCCTTCGCTCCAGATGTAATCGACCTTCTCCCAGATATCCAGTGGGATCGACTTCTCGTCATCCGAAGTGCTCCCGGAGCTGGCAAGACCTCGCTCCTGCGGGCATTCGATCTTCGCACACTCAGAGCAGTCTGCGGTGACCTCAAGACCTACTCGGAACTCTCAGAGCGACTCGTCAACGTCGGTGCCATCCAGAATAGCAAACCCCGAAAACTGGGAGTGCGCATAAGCATGCGAACTTACTTTCGCGATCTCACCGATCTTCAGCTCGAATCTGAAGGCACTCGGAAGCTCTTCTTCTGCCTGCTTGATGCACAGATAATCATAGAATTCCTTCGGGTGCTCATTGAAGATGTCCGACTCAGCAGTCCAACGGAACTACATCGCGTTCAACTGATCCCCAAAACACCACATCCCGTTTGGAAGGATCGTCTCGGAGGCACACTGGGACACGAACTGTGGGCATGGTCTACCAAAATGGACGACTCCATTCGCAGTCTGATCGACAGTGTTCTACCGGTATCAATGGATGGTCTGAATGAGTACGGGCACAGTGAACTCTACAGTCTCAAGGCATTGGGTGACTCTGACATCGTTATCGACGGCGACAGCACCGACCTTCAACCTCTCTTGATGATTGATGATGGACAGTGGCTGGACACGTCTCAACGCCAGTCGCTACTTGACGCACTCGTAGAACGTGACCTTCGAATAGCGCGATGGTGCACAGAGCGACATGAGGCACGTGACACAGATGAAATCATCGGAGATGGCGAGCCTTCACGTTGCTACGAGGTGTTTGACTTAGAGAAAGTCACAAGAGATACGGGCAGTGCCCTAATACAAGGAAAACGCAGGCGAAAGGCCCGATACTACGAAACCATGCTCCGTAAGGTGGCCAATAGACGAGCTTCTAAACCATTGCACGACTTGGGAGACGACTCCGATACACCATTCACCGACTATCTTGACAGCAGCACTGCAACATCCGACGATGCCAGTTCGGCATCCCAAGACGATGAATGTCTTGCACAGGCTATCAAGACAATCAGTGCTCGTGTTATTAAACTCACACAAAACAAACCTCGTTACAGACTGTGGATTGAAGAAATCCCCTATACAAGAACTCAAGAAACCGCGATTCGATGGCGTGAGGTTGAGATCTTAATAAAGCGCGATATGAACAAACCACAACTCCATCTGTTTGAAGTGTCTCTTAGCGATGAAGACATGAAACAACGTTCGTCGTCTACTGTCAAAGATGCGGCACGTCTGTTCCTTTACAGGGAATTCAAAGTTCCGTATTATTGCGGTGCTGACATGGTGGCGAAACTCGGAGACCACAACTTTGATCAGTTTCTCCGACTCTGCGGTGATCTATTTGATGAAATGCTCACACGGTTGATACTCGGCCAGAATCCTAAAGTGCCAGCACGGAAGCAACAGCAGATCATCTTGCAAGCCAGTAGACGGGCTTGGACTGAAATCCCAAGACGTCGCTCACACGGTCTAGATATTCAACTCGTGTTATCACGAATAGGAGCACTTGCCAAAAAAGAAACCCATCGGCCTACAGCACCTTACGCTCCTGGGGTATCAGGTGTTGCTCTCTCAATGAGCGAATATCATCAGCTTCTCGACCCAGAGTTTCGTGCCCGAACGCAGGGAGCACAGGATCTCTTGAATGCCCTCGGTGGTGCTATAGGACACAATCTCCTCTACGCATCGTGGGACCGCAAATGCAAAGGAGAGGAGTGGATGGTTCTCTATCTTAATCGATTGTTGGGTGCTGAATACGGTCTGCCGATCGGATTAGGCGGGTGGCGTCCGGTCAAGCTTGAAGAAATGTGCGGGTGGCTAACCACACCGACCACAACCGACTTCCCAAGTAAGACGCCTGCTGGTCAGGTACCATCTGACAATCAGCTTATAAGTGTTTGATGACGCATCGTGAATGTGCAATGAAATGGAACGACTACTACCTCACTCAAGGTGGCCAGGCTTTCAAAGATCTATGGGCTGATAGAGGACAGACTCCCACACTCGTGGTCATTGGTGGGGGATTTGATCCACGCACAATTCAAACACTATCAGCCATTGCAAGCACAGCGACTGCCGAGCTTGACATAGTCCGCTTGGAATTCAGCACCGACATCCGCAACAAACAGGCCAACGCATTAGTCACTAACACTCGTAACGAGATAGAACGGATAGCACACGAATCAGGGACCCTCAGAAACCACTCTTATCCAGAAACTACCAGCAAACGAACTGCTGGCCTTGCTCTCAGCCGATCCTTCCACGAAGCTGGCTACTTAGACGGACATAACGAGATGGTGATTGACATCTCCGGTTTGTCCCGCTGGATGTACTTCCCCCTCATTAAAAGCATGCTCAAGCTTGAAGAACAAGAAAAATGGAAAGGAGATCTACATGTAGTTGTCTGCGACAATCCTCGCACGGACACTGCCATCCGAGCGGAAGGAGCGGAGACAGTAGATCCGCTCGGCGGTTTTGGATTTGTCGCTCCAGCCGCCGATGTTTCTTCATATGAGAAATTAGAAAGGGATATGCTACAGAAAAGTTTTGTCCTTAAGGTTTGGGTCCCGATCTTAGGTGAAGGTCGGATTGAAGAACTGGAATCAATATGGGGAGACATCACACCAGACGAGGTATTCCCAGTCCTACCATTTCCCTCTTTGAACCCCCGCCGTGCAGACGATCTGCTGCTTGAATATCGGGAATTCTTTTTTGATGAAATCGAAGTGGAAACCCGCAACTTCATACACGCCAGCGAGTCGAACCCGTTTGACCTGTACCGATCTCTGAAGATGCTGAACGCCCGTTATCAGGATGTATTAGAAGGATTGGGAAGAGCTGAGTTTGTTCTCTCCAGTCATAGCTCGAAACTCCTCTCCGTTGGAGCACTTATAGCGGGGCACGAGTTCCAAATGCAGATTCTTCACGTTTCTTCCACACGGTCGTGGCTGGATCTAGACACAGACTTTGATCAGATGCAATCGGATGGTATCTTGTCAGACATATGGCTAACAGGAGCCCCCTACACATGAAAACCGCAAAACCCTGGGCTGGTGTAACGGCCAGATGCACGTTACCGGAGGATTCATCGGATATCGGACAGCCTGGAACGTTTCCTCGGTCTGTAATAGCAGCTGGCTATACGCCACTGGATGTAGTGCTCCACGGAGAGCACGTAAGACACTCAGCCGGAGGAACAGCCGGTAATGTAGCTGCCATCCTGGCATTTCTCGGGTGGGAATCCGCGGTCGTGGGAGAAGTGGGCAGTGACCCCGCAGGTTCAGCACTTCGCGCCGATCTAGAGCGTTCTGGCGTGTCAACCGTTCATCTGCTGCAAACGACCGGTTCTACAACCAGAGTCGTGCACAAGACTGGAGCAAACGGCCACAGCTACCACTTCTCGTGCCCGTCATGTGGGGTGCGATTCCCGCGCAACCGCCGACTCTCAACAACAAATGCCGAGAGGTTAGCCGAACTCCTGGACCCGCCTGGGGTGTTCTTCTTCGATCGTGCCAACCCCGGCACGGTCCGCCTTGCCGAGAAACTCGCTGACCGTGGTGTTCTAATCGTTTTCGAGCCTGCGTCCGGAATCAAAGCAGCATACGCGCTAAAAGCGTTTCACCTTGCGCACATACTGAAGTTCTCAACAGACTCCGGGATCAATCTCCACGGAGCTCTTGGTATCGGTCTCGGGCGTCGTGATCAAATACAGATCTCAACATCGGGACGTCGTGGCGCACAATATCGCGTCGGGGATTCACGGTGGCGGACTTCACCGGCGTTCGAGTATCCCACTGTAGACGAAGCAGGAGCCGGAGACTGGACTACGGCATGTTTTCTTCACGCGCTGACGCAAAACACGCAAGCGCAGAACAACCCAACGGTGGAAAACGTAGGCGACGCACTGACGTGGGCTCAAGCGGTTGCCGCTGTAAGCTGCGGGTTCACTGGTGCTCGCGGGTTGGCACATGCACGTTCATGTGAAACAGTCCTCCAATCAGCACAACAGCTTGTTGAACCCGCTACAGCGTTGGTTATACCCACGACAAACACCACCGAATCCGCGGCCTGCTCCACCAATCCCTACAGGATAAAAAACGATGAGTTGAGCCTATTACGTGCATACACACGTGATGTGTGCAGTACATGCTTGGAACCGACCACATCCGCTGACCGAAGCACAGCGGTCATATCTTGGGACAACAGCATCCCAATGGCAGCCTGAAAATGAGGCCACCAGCCGTGGTGTCTACTAATATCATACGCATCGTGTCGAAGATGATGCATCAAAGGAGGCTTTGGTGATCAAGTCGTTGTGTGAGCAGTTGATCCGAGCCGATACCGAAGCAGAAGTGGAAGCAGTGCTGAGGAATGCGGGGTACTGGGATGATATCGAAGCGTGGGTTGTGTCCGGGGCGAACCCAGCAAACGCTTCAGTGATCAGCGGCCAGCAAGCAACAACCGAAGCCGCTCTAGTGGAAAAGATAGTCAATTCCATTGACGCTCGTGTGTTGGATGCCTGAGGGATTATATACTGTAGTTGACAGTGATCGCGGGTATAGCTGCTGACTAAGGTGTGTAATCCCCTAATATTTTCTTGTCGCGAAAATGTGTCATATAGCATTAAAAACGCGACAAGAATTTTTTGGGACTAGTGATCTCACTTCTGGGTGCAAGCTGGCTCCGTTGGGATACGTTCAGCGTTTTTATCCCAACACGATTTCTTGGAGTGGACGCATGTCTAACGAAAGGTCGAACGTTTTCGTCTGGCCTTGCTCGAGGAATGGGTCTACATGCGAAACTGGATCTCACGAAGACAACACACAACGGCCTACAAAGGCTTTCTGCACTACTACAATCAGCACAGATAACCCACAGCGCATTCAAACAAGGCACTCCCGCATCCGTCATCGGATACAACCTATGCGAAACACACGACTGGTGCACCGCAGCAACAGCACCCCGTAGTTACTTCGATCCGCACCTTTACCGCCTAGCTCATCACAGCGCACCGATTATTCACCCGATTGGCAGATCCCTAACCTGGATCTTGGTAGGGCTAAGCGAGACAATCGCCCCCGTTGTCAATGCCTCCTCCAAAACAGGAAGACTCTCAATGAGCAAAGCCGCATGCGATTCAAACGGCTTGTTTGCCACCGCTCGCATATGGATCACAGAAGGTCTCACCGAACGACCCCGAGAAAGAAGTGCAGCAAAATCAGAGTCTGCGGTGACCACTGTATAACCATGCTCGGCGGCCCATTCCAAAATGGTTGCGTCCGCTGCGGTCAGCATGCCCACATCCCCGACGTGCAAAGTTTGGTGCCCATCTGCATGAAGCACTTTTGCGACCCGCGGAGACAGGTTGGCGTCGAGAATGACCTTCACACTATCTTGTGATATGTCTATATGTGACAGGACACAAGTGAGGACAGGTTCATGCTGAGAAGGATCTTCACGCTGGTCGTGAAGCCGGGAGTGTTCTCTCGCCGAGCCGAGCGGCACTGAACTCAAGTGCTGCGGTGATGTCCTCGGGCTCAAGATACGGATAATCGGACATCAGCTCGTCATGGGTTCTGCCGGCGGCTAGTTGCCCGAGCACCATGGCGACGGTTACCCGCAGATCTCGGATGCAAGGCAGACCGCCCATACGGTCAGGGTCAACGGTGATCCTGTCTAAGTGCATGACTACAGGATACCCCGCATGCACCTATACTGCACTTTGTCACAGAAGGTTGAGTCAGAGATGGTGTGGGATACCCCGCATGCACCCATACTCCGCAAAATCACTTTCCGTGAACAAACGGCTATTGCGTATCGGTATGCTCCGATAGTAGTCGCCACCGGATGACCGCTCCTGAACCACTGTCCACTTATCTCGTTCTTGATCGTAGAACTCGAAGAAATCTGGCACTCATGTTTCGAGTAGAACCGGATGATACCGCTCATCGGGGAATGCTGAATGGTCTCCAAGATATGTGAGAGGGTTACCCAAGATCGTGGAGTGCGTAAGGGCGATGCTTTCAACGACGGATCATCAACCGTTCGGCAGCCAATCGGTTCATGCTGACACCTGCTTCGGCTGCGTCCATCGCCAGAATACGGTGAGTCTCGGGCGGGACACGAAGAGTGAGGGTACCGCTGTATCGTCGTGTGGATAGTGGCTCCGGGATCGGCGCACCATCCTCATGCAAGCTTTCCACCGCGAACGCCACCACATCCCTGATGCCTGCGAATGCCCCCTCTGGAGTGTCGTCGAGATGGCTGAGCAACCCGAACTCCGCGCACAGGCCCACATACATCTCGTCTTCGTCGGACCATATGACACGGTAGCTGTAACGATCATGTCCATTCATGATGATTTCTCCTCCAAACTGTCGATCGCCTTGATCACCTGTCGTACCTGATAGGGCTTGGCCATGCCCCTCACAGACTGGATATTGACTAGTGGTTCACCCCGCCAGGGCGTCTTATAGAACAGGTGGCTGCCTCTTGTCCTAGGCTTCCCGAAATAGCGGTCGCAAACCTTGCGGAGGTCATCAAACCGTACGTTGCGAGGGTTTCGCCTGATTCCCGCCAGAATCTTATCCATATAATATATGATAGCATTAATGCAACCACATGCGAAGAGAATCGGAAAAGAGAATCATCTTACGGTATTCGTTGCGTTTGCAGGACACAAGCACAGACTGTAAGATACCCCACACGGAATTCGCTAGCTCACCACATTCTCGCATTGGAGGGCTCATCCCACTACCCCCTCAACCCAGATACAACGTCTATGGTTGTCACACCTAGAGTACTGTCAAACGCTTTTCTCGTGACTAAACCAGATTTCAGGTTGTCTGTTCCCGGAGTGTAATCAGGGTGAAAATCCCCCAGCCGTGGGACTGGTGGGTGAACCCTAGAACGGACGTGGTCAGACTCAATAGCTGTGCTGCCTGGGGGTTGCGGTCACGCGCTTGCCAGTGTGCCCGGGTCTCAGCCGCTTGTGCCGCCCGGGTCCGGTGGTATCAACGGTATAGGGCTAGTCCATGGTTTAGGCCTCCATGCTGGCCAGTCGATACAATAAGCGTCATCTGCTCTGTCAACGTCTGTTTCAACTGTGCTATATGGGCTGGTGCTGTCTTCGGTGATACCATGCGGATAAGGTGGTGGGCTTGCTGGCGGGCTACCAGAATACGACGCGCTGGGAGTGTAACCGTCGAACTGCCAGCCTGTTTGATGGAACTCGCTGAGCCGTCCAGGGAGAGTAACACCATACTGGTTGCAGGACCAAGTCGTACCAGCCATGAGCTCTTCCCATCCGATCCACGCCGCACCCCTACGGCGGTACCGGCGTAGCTCGACCACTTCAGCTTGTTTACCGCTGGGGTGCTGTGTGGTGACGTTCCCGGGCGGCTGGAACGATCCAAGAGGCCGCTGCTGCCTTCACGGATATACCAGTCACGGCACCTGCGCGGGTGTTTTGACACTGACCTGGAACCACTCAGCCTTCGCTGTCACACTCCAACCACCTGCGAGCATCAAAACACCGCGCTATAGGCGTCAAAGACGCGTTCGGGTGCTGTCGCACGGTAGTATTCACCATGAACCCTACTAGCCGATAACGGATTGATTACTAAACCACATCCTCGCACTGCAGGGCTCACCCCACCACCCCCTCAACCCAGATACAACGTCCACAGTTAGCACACCAGCCCTCACCCTCACCCTGACAGGCGTATTCATCTACTTCGTCAAACGCATCATCTACAACGCACTGCAGTCCTCTGGGTCATCCTCTGATCCGGCGATGCCTCAGAAGCCTGACCGCTTTGCACTGACGGCATAGAACAGCTCGAAACCGCCCGAAGGAAACCAGGATCGCGCTCACATCTTCGGGGAGACGCGGTCGGGCGGACGCTTCATGATCGCCTACAGCATTACTGGTTCTACGTGCAACAAGTCGCTGACTTCGCGCACCCGGTCTGGTGACGTAACCCAACTGGTGATCTCTTCTATGCGTGACTCCTTGATGACGGTTTGGTAGTCTCGTAGCATCTGCTGCGCCCAGGACTGTTGAGCGACGAGCGTGTCGAACAGGACGTGTCCGTAGGCGAGACGGGCCTGCATCTTGACTCCCGAAATGCTTGACGCTTCAATTACGATTGTGCCCTGACTGATACCGGAGGTGACCTCGTTGCGTTTGCCGAAAGTCCATCTGGCAGGCGTGGACATGGGGAAGAACTGCGACACGATGAGCCCGCCCTCTGAGACTGAAGCCTTCATCGCTGAGCGGTTCGGGGGGGGGTGACACCTGAGCTCTCTTCCCTGGAGATCAGGGTAGCTTCCTAAGATTGTCCAGATAATACGTCATTGTATCATAGATGGACTATAAAGTGTATAGTGAGTTGGTTGTGAAGTGTATAATAGATTGCTTGTGGCTTGTGTGGTGAAACGAGGCGATAGTGATGGTCGTAGCGGCTGAGGGAACCATGGTGCCCGGTGGTTATCGGGCTCGGGTTGTGGATACGGAGTTGGAGAGGGGGTTGAACGCGGCGGGGTTCGTGGTGCTCGAAGGCCCGCGTGCTTGTGGGAAGACCTGGACTGGTTTGCGTTTCGCTCGTAGTGCTGTCCGTCTTGATGTCGATGTTGACGCTCGGGTTGTCGGTTCTGTTGAGCCATCGGTTCTACTCACCGGTGAGCGGCCTCGCCTTATCGACGAGTGGCAGGTCGTTCCCTCGGTGTGGAACCACACCCGGCATGCCTGCGACTCCGACACCGGTAGGGGGTTGTTCATTCTCGCGGGTTCCGCTCAGCCATCCGATGACATCACACGCCACACCGGTGCGGGCAGGATGCGGCGTATCCGCATGCGGCCGATGTCCTTGTTCGAGTCGGGGGATTCCTCTGGTGAGGTGTCACTCTCGGGTCTGCTCGAAGGTCGGTCGTTTAGCACAGCGAGGCCTGAAGCCGCTTTGGGTGACGTTGTCGCCTTGCTGTGTAGGGGTGGCTGGCCCGGGCAGTTGGGCCTGCCGCTCTTGGAGGTGCAGCAGAACCTGCGGGACTACCTTGTTGAGACTACCAGAGTCGACATCGGGCGTCTCCACGGAAACGCCGCGCACGACCCGTTCAGTGTTGAGAAGCTGCTGCGTTCAGTGGCCCGCAACTCCGCTTCAGCGGTTCGCAACGCCACACTGGCCGCCGATGTCGAGCCGGGTTCATTGCATCGGCACACGGTACGTTCTTACCTGCACGCGCTTCGCAGGCTTTTCATAGTGGAAGAACAACCCGCCTGGCCTGTGAGCCTACGATCAAGGGCACCATTGCGTAAAACACCCAAACTCCATTACGTTGACCCGTCGCTGGCGGTGGCTGCTCTCAGTGCCGGGCCCGACAGGTTGATGAGCGACACATCCACATTGGGATTGTTGCTCGAATCGCTTGTCGTGCGTGACCTGCGTATCCTATCCCAGCCGTTGGGAGGACGGGTCTTCCACCTCCGCGACGCCACCGGCTTCGAAGTGGACGCCATAATCGAATACCCCGACGGACGCTGGATGGCAATTGAAGTAAAACTAGGTGGCACCGAAGCGGTTGACACCGCCGCCGCATCGCTGCTACACCTGAAACACAAGACCACAACCGCACGCCTCAATCAGCTAGCCGCCCTAGTAGTGGTCACAGCCGTCGGTTACAGCTACACACGACCCGATGGAGTGGTAGTAACCCCAGTAACCGCCCTGGGACCCTGAACCGTAGTCACATGAACATAGCTTGAAAAACTGAGATCAACGCCAGCCATGCAACGGAAGACCAGGCCCATCTGTTGACGCGCCTGCGCACCGCTCACGCGATTCTCCAGAGTAGCGTCAAAGTTTCGAGTGGCTCATCCTTGATGATTTCGATGACAGGCTGGTTGTTCTGGAAAGATCAGCCGAAATCGCCTCTCAAGATGTCACCCAGCCAGAACAGGTAGCGCATTGTGACCGGTCTGTCGAACCGATGGGCGGAACGTGTCTCGGCCACTATCTCGCAGTCGCTTTTCAGCGATTCGAACGATTCGGGATGGTCTTCCAGTAAGCCAGCCTCCACTGCTACGCAGTTGATCTCGGCTATCGGCTCGACTATGCTCTTCCGAGCACGTTGAGTGTGGTGAAAGATGCGAATGTGACGACTAACAGCACGAGAGCGAGTACGACAACCCGGCTCATGATCAGAGCTCTCATAGAGTGGAGCCGCCTAACTGAACGGTCTTCTCAGCTATTGCTGCCACATCCGATGTAACTCGCCGAGTGCGTGCGCAAGCTGGAACCAGGCGGGTGGTATTGTCAGCTATTGCTGTCACATCTGGTGCAATTATTCCAGCTACGCCACATCTGGGACAGCAGCACGTGTTCCTGGTTACCACAAAACAGCTCAATGTCTATAGCTACTTTTGTCAGGCTGGAGACTTCTACTAGAAGGTTCTTGTTGCTGGCCGCTAGTCGTGCTTCGTTCGCTTGCGCTGTTAGTCGCTCAACTGCTTCTGCTTTTCTGAGTTGTTTCAGTAGTCCCATGTGTTTAGTTTCTGCTACTGCTTAGCCGACTCGTATCTACTGCTGGTGGTAGCCATGGCTCTGCCATGGCTCTGCCGTTAGTCGCCGCGATCATCGTAGTCATCGTAGCGCAGTCACGGGTTCAGCAGTCAAGGTCGTAGGTTATCGCTTGACATACAGCGCTCATCGTTAGGCTGTCTAGTCCACCTATCCCTATGAGGCAACGAAGTACATCGCACGGTGTGCAAACCGTCGAATTCACTATTGGCCTACCAACTCAGACCCCGGGAGGGGGATCTGCATAGTCTGTCTTGCCGCTTGCCGATTCCACTGGTCTCGCGCCGACGTCAACAGTTAATTGGCAGGCTTCACGCCGATCCATCGACGTCAATTTGCCCGTGAACACCGCCTTCTTGCCGAATAATTGCTCCTTAGGAATTTGGGTTCCCTGGATGTGAAATCTTTGGCAGAGAACCTGGAAGACCGTAACGACTTTGAGGATGTGTGCGTCTTTGACAAGTTGGCATTGGAGAACGGCTAATATCTCTTCCTCTCTGAGCCTCCACATGAGGAGCTTCCTATAGCGGACTTCCGCCGTGGGTCTGATAGCGCAGGGTGAGCCCGTCTGTCGATTTTCGTGACACCATCGCGGACACGCTGAGGAAGCAAGACTGGTACAGGGATTTCCGGCTCGACAATAACAGGAACATCTTATGGTTGTGGGGCTTTTCTACACTTTCGATATTGTGCCAGCCTTTTGGGAATGACTGAAAACAAAGGCTAAGCTGCTGGCCAACCTGTACGAGGCGGTTGAAGGTCGCCTTTCAGCTGCCCTAAATGCGGTAGTATTAGGACAAGCACCGCCACACACACAAGACCATGCCCTATCGTTGCAGGGAATGTCACGGGTATTTCAGCGTCCGCACGGGGACACTGTTGGAACGTTCACACGTCCCGCTGCTCAAATGGTTGTGGGCATCTACGTTTGCACGACTAGCTCAAGGGTGTGAGTTCGATGAAGCGACATCGCGACATAAACGCTACTCAGAAAACGGCTTGGTCCATGCTGCACCGCATACGTAAAGCGCATGACAACAACAATCCGTCGATCAGTGGTGTCATTGAAGTCGATGAGACCTATATAGGGTAGTAGTAAGCGTAACAAGCATGAGCGCAAACGCCAGGGTGATTGACTTACGCGGAGTTGGCAATGTGGTGTTGGCGTCCGTTGAAGCTGAGGTTAGCCTAATAGCGATGGTGGCAACAATGCTCGCATATGATAATCTCTCCGCACCTCCCGCCAATCCGCTGACAGTAACGATAGTCGGAGCATTCGCACTGCTACTGCTCGTGGGATGGGTTCTCACCGGTATACGCGCGTTCAAACGCTGGCGGGCTAAGAGGTGGGAGGCGGAATGAAAGCATCACAGGCCAGTGGGTGGGCATAGACTTATCCGATGAAGCCACCGAACTGGCATGTCATCGGGTGACCAATGAGTTGAACATGCTGGAGAAAGCCAATAAGCATAGTCATCAGGAGCGACATCCCATCCTGTGATGGGCCTGTGAGCACGACTGACTGGCCGAACACGACACTGTCATCGGCTACGCCGAAAGACTGCTCTGCTGTGTCTATCGCGGCCTCGGGTGTAGTGTCAGACTGATCAGTGGCCGGTGTTGCTCACAGTTGAGACTCTATTCGGGCAGTTCTATGATCCGGGCGTCGGGATAGAAAGCTGACACCGCGAACCAGAAGGTGTCGAGATGTTCAACTGGTTCAAGCCTCACCTCACCGTCTGAGCCATCCGAAGCGATACCCAGAATGTTGAAAACCAATCCCGTGGCCGAATCGACGAATCCGCCATCCCCGCCGGGAGCCAACTCCACTCCCTGACCGTCGACGTCAGCTACGAACACTCCCGAAGAACCAACATCACGACCTTCCGCTATGACCCCCGTATCGAGGGCACTAGCCGTGCCGAGTTCGTAAAGAGCGACAAGCTCCCTTCCCTCGAAGGTGAATGGAACAACCCCGTGCTCGACGAGCACATCGTGGGATATCACGACACCCTCTTCGTCGCCACGCACAGCCACCACCCGGGTCATAGCACCGAGGCGATCATCGAGCGCACCGAAGAAGAAACCGGGCTCACCGTCAGGGTCGTCGTAGGAAATGTAGGGATTACGCCCGTACTGACGGAGATGGCCGGTGTCGAAACTCAACACCAAGCCCCGCGGATAAGCCGACGAGAACACCTCGAACGACACGATCTGGGAGGGAAGAAGAACAAGCCGGGAACCGGTGAGATGGCCTGCCACCGCCTGACCGGTGTAATGCGACCACAAACTCTCAGTCTGACGGTCGTACATGACCAACGACGAATTCAACAGTGCACCCGAAGTGCCGAAATCGAGCACACGTTCACCGAGTCTGCGGTCATAGACAACACCCGAGTTGCACAAAGGACAATACGACACCGCAACCGGTACTCCACCAACAGTGTGGTTGACAATCTCGTGCCAGGTCATGATCCTGAGCGGATAGGCGCGAACATCGTCATCGACCTTCAACATGAGAACCGGCTCATTCAGTGGCAACCAGTCAACCTCCCCGACCGGTTCGAACGCGGGATCCTCAAGAGCGGGAATAACATCGGGACTCACCACAAAACGAATCTCAGACAGATCCACAAGCGGCTCCGGATGTCCGGGATCGGAAAGATCGTACAAGGCACTGAGCACGTCTTCACGCGGTGTGGACTCACCCGACCCCGTAAAACCACCGGCAGAAGAAGAACCCGTTCCAGTCCTCCCAACCTCCGAACCCCCGCCATCCCGAGCGTCGCTCTGCGTACTCTCCGGCGTCACCCCATCCGGGGAACCAACCGAACCATCCTCGGGATCGGGCGACTCCATCTCAGCATCCGGCACGACAGGAACTGTTGCACCGTCACCTGACTCGGTGTTGTCCGCGAGGCATGCCCCGAGGATGGGCAGAACAACGAACACAAGCACAGTCAGCAGTACTGGCCTCCTCATATCCGTTTCCGTTCCCATGAGCTTGAGTCTACAACACGAAAAATGTAAACCGCAATCTCAAGCCTAGAACAGTCGATCGCTCTTCATGCAACTGAGTTTCCCCTCAAGCTGGTGGATTCCTCCCTACCCGCGTGTGCACATTCATGGGCCGAGCACTGTTATGGGCACTACTGCCACTCCGTCAGGGTGCTCGAAGCTGTAGCCTCCTGCGGTGATGACCATGAGTTTTGACGGCTCGCCCATCCGTTTTGTGTCCACGCGGTCTCGCAGATGGCGCAGTGATTCCACGCCCTGCTCGATCAGATGGGTTCCGCCGAGTTTTACTTCTGCTGCGGCCCATTTATTGTGATCCAAACTGGTTAAGATTATGTCCACTTCCAGACCGGAGTTGTCACGATAATGAGACAGCTCCCAGTCGTTGGCCCGGGCGTAGATGCTGAGGTCGCGTAGCACCAGCGATTCGAACAGCAGTCCGAAATAGCTCAGTTCGTTCATCAATCGGTTCCGGTTGGATCGTAATGCCGCCACCGCCAGTGATGGATCCACGAAGTAACGTTTCGGTGTGCGGCGTAATTCGGCGCGGGATCTCAGATGTGGTCTCCATGCGGGCAGATCCTCAACAACGAACAGACGGGACAGCGCGCTCAGATAACTTTTCACCGTCTGTGGATGCAGCGTCTCATCGCTGCCACTCACATCGGCACCGAGTGTTTTGAGCGTTACTTGTGTGGACACGTTCCTGCCCAGCGAAGCGAGCAGCCGCCGTACCCCCGCGGGGTCGCGTGTGATACCGTCAACCCTGGATATGTCGGTGCGGCTGATTTCATCGAGGTAGGCTCTAAGCTGACGTTGTGCGATGTTGGGAGGGTCGTTGAGCAGACCCGGCCATCCACCTCGACAGGCCAGGTCCACAAGATCAGGCAAATCCAAAGGTGGAACAGAAGCCGAGACACACCCGGATACAAGCAACTCCCCGAGGGAGACATGATTGTTCGAGTCACCGCTTTCAAAGAGGCTCATGGGTTTCATCTGCACACGGATGATGCGACCTGTACCGGTGTGGCGGGTGGTGTCGTCGGGCGGATCTGCGGAACCGGTCAGAATGAACTGGCCTTTTCTGCCGCGGTCGTCACAGGCGCGTCGCATGGCGTTCCAAACGTCGGGAGCTAACTGCCATTCATCCAGCAGACGGGGTACAGCACCCTCCAAGACCTGTTCAGGAGCGATCTGCGCAGTCAAACGGTGCTCGAACACCGAGTCGAACGGTACCTCGCTACTTGCATGACGTCTACCAGTCCACGTCTTACCACAAGCACGGGGGCCTTCAATCAACACCGCGGGCGAGGCACGTAGAGCCCTCCCCACCTCGCGGTCTGCTATGCGAGTCATATATCCAGGTGGTGTAAGTCGATCCATCATAACCCAGTGTTACTCCCAGTATAGGCTGATTGACCCCAAACGCGATTTTAGAGGTGTTCTAATCGCGGTTTCAGGGGTGTTCTAATCGCGATTTTAGAGGTGTTTCAATCGCGATTTCAGAGGTTTCAGGATTGAGGAACATCGGATATCCCGAACTGGCAAGCTTCAGCTGTACTCCAACCGCGGTATCGACACCTAGCGGATCCGGTTGGCGGCGTTGCTCACCAGCCAGGTGAACAACGGGTCTTGGTCACTGCCTTCCATCCTCTCGGGATGCCATTGCACACCCAACCACGGACGATCGTCGGCCTCAAGCATCTCGACTGTGGTTCCGTTGTCAGTCCAACCTGTGATCGTGTAGCCTTCGGCTATGGAGTCAAGCGTCTGGTGATGCTGGGAATTCACCTGCTTCGAAGGTCCGTACCAGGACATGCCCAGTGAGTCGGCAACGAAAGTCACCTCATGGGCTAGAGGCTTGTCATAGCAGGCATGTGACGGTGCATGCTGATGCAAAGTACCACCACCGTGGACGTTCAGTATCTGAAGACCCCGACAGATACCCAGAACAGGCAGACCGGCCTCGGCTGCGCTATCAAGCAAAGCCAGTTCATAAGCGTCTCGTTCCGGTTCTGGTATGAGCAGGTCAGGACTCGCAACCTGCCCGTAGTGCACGGGGTCTATATCGGTACCTCCACTGAGCAGGAGTCCGTCCAGGTGTCTGACATACAAGCCAGGATCGGCGGCCAACGGCAGATAGACGGGCAACCCACCCGCTGCGGCGACAGCCTGAGCATATTCGCGATAATAGTAGTCTGCCTCAAGATCTCGCAAAGCCTCAGGATGGGGTTCAAACCGTTCACGTCTTCCCGTATTACCTGATATCCCCACAATCGGTAGAGTTGTCACATAGTCCATTGTACATCCTCCGCTTAGGCATGTCATACACCTCGGCGGTTTTCATGCTTTCCGGAGCTGATACCGCGGTGGGATATCGCGATGTAACGCGGCCCTAGTGTCGATGTTGGATTTCCCGCCCTGTGGAACGTGTTGACCAAGGCAGTCCCGCATGATGGGTGGGATCAAGGTCCCAAGGCTGTTATTGGTAGCACAGACACGCCATCGGGGCGTTCATAGCCGTAACCATCGGCGGTGATCACTAGTTTCTTGACTGGTTCTCCTGTTTTGGATGTGTCGATCTGCTTACAAGCCATTCTCAGTGATTTCGAGGCTTCATCAAGCCGCGTCCCTGAGCCCAACTTAATCTCCACAGCCAACCATCGGCCGTCACCGTGTTGCACTACAGCGTCGAGTTCATGGCCGTTGCTGTCTCTGTAGTGGTAAACGTAAGCGTCGTTGGCTTCCGCATAGACACGCAGATCACGCACTACCAGCGACTCGAAGGCCTGACCCAGATAATCGAGGTCGCGCCATAAGCGTTCGGGGCCCGCTCGTAGTGTCGCAGTCGCCAGCGACGGGTCCACAAGATGACGCTTGGGAGTACACCGAAGCCGCGCTCTCGACTTGAGATGAACAGTCCATGCGGGTAAGTCCTCCACCACGTACACCCGTTTGAGTGTTTCCAAATACTCAGCCACAGTCGGCCGGGACAAGATGACATCACCGGCTGTGTCTCGGGCCAGGGTCGTGGCTGCAGCTGTGGTGGCGATGTTACGACTCAGAGATGTCAGCAGTCTCAGCACACCCTCGGGGTTGTGGAACGTGCGTCCTAGTCTGGGAATGTCGACTCGGGCTACTTCCTGCAGATAAGCGTTGCACAACATTTGAGCCCTCGACGTCGACATGCCCAGATGCCGGGGCCAGCCACCACGACACAACGCTTCCACTACGTCCGCTATGGTGGTATCAGGAGCCCTAGCCGAGCAATCGTCGCCGTCGAACAGACAGGCGAGCGATATCTCAGCTGTGGATTCGCCGGACTCGGCAAGAGACATCGGCCGCATTTTCAT
Source organism: Acidimicrobiaceae bacterium (assembly GCA_028820455.1). Lineage (GTDB taxonomy): Bacteria > Actinomycetota > Acidimicrobiia > Acidimicrobiales > Aldehydirespiratoraceae > JAAXHB01. The sequence goes on along the minus strand of JAPPJC010000066.1, from coordinate 23,010 downwards.
CCTCATCACCCGGCCCGCTCCGGAGTGGCGTGTGCTGTCATCGGGGGGATGCGCCGACCCGGTGAAGATGTAATGCCCCACTCCCGGTTCGGCGTCCACAATATGGCGGGCGTGATTCCACAAGCTGGGAGCGAGCTGCCATTCGTCCACCAGACGAGGTCTAGCTCCGTTGAGAACTCTATCCGGTGATAATGCCGCGACCTCGACCGAGCCAGGATCGCGGTCGAGGCGTACCTGACTGCGAGCATGGCGAAGACCGGTCCAAGACTTGCCGGTGCCTCTGGCTCCTTCCACCACGACAATAGGGGCTACGAACAGGGCTTCGCTCATCACAGCATCCGCCACACGGGGAAGATACCCCTTCGGAGTCAGCGGCCCTGGAAGACCATGAGAAGGCAACATCATCACAGTATAGTGCCACAATACAGTAATCCAACGGTTTGCAGGATTATTAATTGACAGATTGCAGGATAGATAACTTACGAATTATGGGATAGTTATCTTACAAATCATAGAATTACTAGTTTAACCGACAAACGTTCAGTCACATATCCAAGGGGCAAAGTTGAGAACGTTGGATTGTTGAGACCCTTACCTCCCCAACACGCATTCTGATGCCAGTCATTTAGTAGACTAGACTTTGCTTGCCAGTGAGTCTGCGGCATGGGAGAGTTGTCTTATGAGCTTGAAGAGTGTTTTTTGTGTGGTGTTCGCTGTATCGATGGTGAGCGTTCCCATCATGGCAGCGTGTGGCGGTGGTGTGGATGTGAGCCACATCGAAACCCCCGAGGAAGCATTGGCATGGGCTAAAGCAGCTGGGGAGGCCGTCGTGGGACAACCGGTTCGTGGGGTTGCCACTGTTGAGGTCAACACCAGCGAAATCGAGGTGGACTATACTTCGGAAGACACTGGACTCTACGACATAAGAAAAGTCATTGAATTCAAGTCCGACGGCACGGGCAACATATCGGATGTCTCGGTAACACTCGATGAAGCTGAAAAGGACTTACTGAAAAGTCATGGTTTCAGTGTGTCAGTCCCTTCAGGTGTTCGGATAGAGTACAGATTCGTTGATGGCCAGGGCTATATGGGCTTGCCCGCAAACCTGATCAGCCAATCATTTCTCAACGCACCGAGTGGAATATCATGGGTGACCACAAACACCCGGATGGGCCACTGTGTTCCTATAAGTATCATGGATTATCAGGACTCATCGTGTGATCCTCAGACAGGTGTGAAGAACCTCATAAGTCTCGCGGAGTCGGCTTCCCTCGGCACATCGAGAAAAATCAACGGGGTAAAAACGGTAAACGTGAGCCTGCAGGTCGCGATGAGTGAAATCGCCAGAGAGCTATTCGGTGAGCTCCCCCGGAAAATCCCGAATTCGGATGTGGTCAATGTGGATGTGTGGATCGATGGCAACGGAATGGTGCGTCGCATGGTGTTAGATGAAACACCGATACTACGTGCGAGGACTCAAGCTCTCAGAGGCAGTCTGACAGCTAAAGACAAACAGGTCGAGTGGCGTACTACCGTGGACTTCCACGATTTCGGCGGTGACTTCTCATCTATGGAACCACCAGCTTCTGATCGTATAGTGGGCGACTCGTCACAGCTGCCTTGATGTGTACCCTTTAAGACATTCCGTCACGGCCGTTGACTTCAGATTCGGTTGAACGAGTTCCGACGCGGTGAATCGCTCAACTCCCTCTGGAAGCTCGAACACGCGTAGCGTTGACTCCGTAGTAAACGTAGGAGGGAACGTCTTACTTGAAAGGCGTGTCCAGTTTGAAACTACACCGCAATATCGGGGTAACGCAGAAGACGGCGTGGTTCATGTTACATCGTATCCATGAAGCCTCCGCCGATGACGACACGTTTTTTGGCGGCGGCTGGGTAGAAGTAGATGAAACCTATATCGGCGGGAAAGAACGCAACTAGCACGCGCCTAAACACTATGCTATATCACGCTTAGCAACCAAAACACCCAACCCGTCCTAAGCATTCGAGAGTTACTTATCCTCACATTCCAACATAACGATTGAACCAACATAACGATTGAAAACTCAAATCATATAATCCCCCAGCAGCCCCAGCAGGGGCCTTCTTATGGAGTTGCCCCTGCGTTTCAAGGGGAGAATAGGGCGGAGTGGAAAACTACTGAGTCGCCGGGTGTTCGCGCCAACCAGAGTCAACAGCGATTCGTTGAACATAAAGCTAACTTCCTTCCGCAGGCTGTATCGCTACACGTCCGCCGTCATTCACTCTCACGTGCAAGTCGTGTCCTTCGAGCATGGACATGCCCAGCAGTGGCGCGACGCCCACAGCGTCAATATCGATGTATCGTGGCCGACCATCCCAGACCACGGTAGCACCGTGTACGTTGAAGGCAACAACCGTACCGTCAGCCAGAGCCGACCTGCTGCGGATCACGTAGGGCAACTCCAGCTCCGCCACCAGCGTCGGCGGCAGGGTCAGCGTGCCGCTGTACCCGGTGTCTATCACGGCGTCGACTAGCTGTTCCCTGCCATCCGGGCCTCGTACTGGGAGGCTTACCACCGCTTCAAGAAAGCCGTTCACTATGCCTTCGATCACCTGGCTCTCCACAGGGAGCTACCCCCGAAGGTACGCAACGTTGGGTGTCCCACCCGAACCAGCCAACCATCAGCGTCCGGTCGTCGGGCGCGTAAACGCTCGGCTGCAGCGAGGACGCTATCGGCGATGACATAGTCCCCGCTGTCGACGTCGACAGCGACGAACTCGCCATGATGCTCCGCCTCGACGAGATGGCGGATGTCCCGCTCATATATCTCGTCCCCGAGGCGGCCGGTCTCTTCTGCGGTCCTGCGGGTTGGCGTCGTCATGTCCCACCACCTGTCATGCTCTTAATCACTATCGTGTACAAACCATTATTCTACAATAATATTCTACAACAACCGACAGTTCGAGGCAACAAAAAAGGGGGTGGGGTGTCTAGCCTGCTCACACAACAAATGCAACAGGTACTCCTGCAAGGACTGTCCCGCTCCGACTGCGCGTTGTCGCAGTATCTGGTGTACATCACTGGACACGTTTTTGACCCGAATACTTGTCATACTTAACACTCTAACACCAAAACAAAAACAGTGGACAGGCACGCATAATGGTGGCAACCAACAGGCTTGGTCACGCTTACAGAATGTTGGCAACATGAAACCGCCGAGACCGACAAGTTGTTCACTGGGATCGTCGTTTGCGGGAACGGCATCCTCCTGCATGCCCGGATGGTAGCACGCAGTGGGCTTTGGCACGTGGCATGTACTCGCGGCACGCGGTGGGTTTGCCGTGTCGGGAGCGCGGGGCCGGTGTTGGGGTTTATTGCTGCTTGGTGCTGTAACGAGCAACGATAGCTGACATGCGTTTCACTACGGTTGCGGGTATGAGATCGGTCAGCGCAATAGTGCCGTGAGGTGTTTCACGTAGGTATCCACAAGCGGTGAGTCTTTCTTCGGCATACGCGAGGTCTCTGGCTTTGGCGTCTATTCTTTGGGCGATCTCAGCAGGGAAAGCGTCGTCGTCAAGCTCAGCCACAGCCGCTAGCAGTGTTTGTTCTGTACGACCGAGGTCGTGCCAGGCGGGAATGCTGATGCGTTCTGTCATCTGCTGGGACGCCAACCGGTCGGCTTCCTGCGCAGCGAACAGGTCGATCTGCTGCTGGGGAGCTCCGGCAATGTTCCAGGCGTTGTGTCCGACGAGTTGCAAACGATACGGCAGCGTTCCCGAAGCCTCCGCTGCAAAACGCAGTGCTTCATCGTTTATCGAACCGTTGGCACTACGCACGGTCTGACGCAACCCGTGCATAGCGTCAGCTGCACTCAGAGGGGGCATGTCGTTGCGGGCGCATCGCTGAAAGAAAGTCATTTTGTTGTCTGCTAGCAGCGTATGTTTCATCTGCGACAGGCCCGCACCCAAAAACGCCAACGGTAGCTGCGCTTTTTTGGTGATGTGCTGTAAGTCACCGGCCAGGCGGCGGAGCTCGTGGCGGTCTCCGCTGTGCATCTCGTCCACCGTGAGTAGCAGAGCGGTGCCTCGACCTGCGGCATATTGTGCTAGTGCGGTGAATTGTTGACGTAAATCCCATTCCGGTTGGAGCTGCTCGAACACGGTTTGATGCCACGCGAAAGGACCTAAACGGATGACGCCAGCCCACCGAGAACCACTCGATCTGTCAAGATCGGCAGCCCCGACGCCCTCGTGGGAATACCTGGCCTTGGCGATCGACTGGGTGATCCTCTCCAGTAATCCGGTAGTCCCAGCATCCACCGACATCACAATCCACCCGGATGCCGCCGCGATGTCTTCCATTGCAGCAAGAATGACTGTCTTACCCGAACCGCGAGGACCCAGCAGCAGTGACGTGAATCCCGCATCGCTGGGCCCCGTGGTCAGACCAGAATTCAAATCCGACAGCAATGTCTCGCGGCCGACAAGAGCCTGTGGTGGCTGTCCGAAATCCGGGGAGAAAGGGTTAGTGGACATCTCGCCCACATCCAACAATCCGCTCATAATCATAAACATTAGCACATTCCTTTGTGAGTTCACACATGAACAAGTGATCATGCGCATAAACAAGTAGTCACGCATGGTCTCTGAAAACGCCACCAGCCTGAACGTTGAATCCTCCGAAATGCGAATAGTCCTCCGAATGCACTGGCCTCTGTTGTGCCAGTACTACTCCTCGCTCTCTGCGGAGGTCCTCTCTGCGTGTGCCCTCCGAATGCACTGGCCTCTGTTGTGCCAGTACTACTCCAAATCGTATGAACGTTTATCTCGTCGTATTTTGTGAACTCCCTGCGTCATCACCAACAGTCTCTGGTGTTGTCTACCATAGGCCTGCCTACTGCTTAACGGAGCGGCGTCTTCCGAGTCTCGCCGCAACACTAGCCGCCGCTCGAGGTTTACAGTATGTGTTCACGGATTCGGATTGGGTGGTCCCTGCAGTGGGTTGGTTAAGAAGGTACTCTTCATGGCTGCTGGTCTGATGCTGACCTTTTTTCTGCCCTCGGCTATTTCTTTGGCATGTTTGGATCGGAGATCGTCATCTCGTAGATCATGAGTCAACCACGGGCAGCCCTCGAACAGCAGTTCGGCATCACCTGTCCATAGCACGGCATCGTGTTGTATAGCAGTAGCAACGGCAAAGCTATCACCTAAAGACATGTGGTAAGAAGTCTTGATACGTCCAGCCAGTATTCCTAGATCACTTGATGGACGATCGATGGTAGCTACCTCGCTGAGCCATACCACGAACAGGCTGTCTGATAATCCTTTATATTTAGTGACTGCGTTGCAGATCTCAGCTAAATTGATCACACTCATAATTGGCTGCGGTCCACTGTCCTGCGTTATCAGGCGGGTCACAGCTGTTGCAGAAGGTTCGTGGCCTCGGTAGTACTCCAGTATCGGCCAGGCATCCAACACAATCCGTTCAGGATTACTCAACTGATTTTGTTGTGAGTATCGTCCGTTGAAATGTGGCCACTGTCAAAACGTTCAGCAGCTCGGGAAGTGGTAAGAAATTCGGTGACTGGCACATCGACAAGCGATCCACGAAGTTTCAAGAAGTTACGACGAGCCATTGCCTGCTTTTCCTGCTTGTCAACCGGCAGATCACATACACGAGACGACGGATTCGCAAAGATATCAGAGCTCATACCAGGTATTCTATCAGATTCTTCGCGATTTGTTGGGACTTAGGGTCGGCATCCCCAAATTGGGGATAAAAGATCGCGAAGAGATGCTTTTCGCTGGTTCACGATTGATTGCTGTGATGCGGCTAAACCGTGCCTATACAGTCGTGTTGCCGATAATGCACCACACGCACGACAAGTTGCGTAGATGTAGCTGATAAAGCTTTTATCGGGTTGAACCCGCAAACCGATGCATTCTCAGATTACTTTGCTTGCTACAAGTCGTGACCCTGGGGCGTAGTCGGTTATACCCATCCGCAAATCACGTGATAGATCAAGATGAGCAGTACCGCTGTCTCCACTGCGCCACACGTCTAAGGTGATAACATCCACGGAGAACCCATAGGACTTTTCACCGCGATCAAGCCCCAACGCGTAATCGCATCGCCTAGCTCACTCGGACGGCTCTTGAGCCATTCAATGAAACCATCCACTGGTACTGGATGGTCTTCAGGTCAAATATCCACGAGTCCAGAAAAGTCGTCCTCCGAAAGTATCTGAATATCGGCCCCCTTCTCGATCAGAGCTTCAGCCTTCCGATGTTTGCTGCTCTTCTCGTAACCGTTCAGACTGTTCTTGTTTTGGGTACCCACCACAAGCATCGTGACTTTCTTGCTTACGCTGGTTGCTACGTCGCATCCGATCTCGGCAGCCATATCGGCCGCTCGTCGTCGCGGGATGCGCAACCGACCTGTGAATAGAATAGTTTCACCATATAGTGCTCCTGACTCGTCTCCCGTTCGTTTCACTGACGTCCCGGCACCCCGGCCAGAGGCTCGGCTGCGGCGAGGTCGAGCGGCAGCATCACGAGACGGTGGGAAAATAGGACGGTCAACCCGGTAGAGCCATTCGTTGATATCTGTCTCGGTGGCTGCACAGGCACGCAGCATGAGTTCCGCAACTGCTCGAGCATCTTCTTGTGCATCGTGATGTTTGAAAGAGATGTCGAGGTCTCTTGCGACATTCTTGAGACCGTAACCACTGCGTCCGTAGCGTTCCGGCCACGCACGACGAACAACTCTGGTGCTGTCGAGCCATGTAACTTGAAGCTGTTCAAGGTTGTACCGAGACATCGCGCGCTCAAATGCAACATGATCAAACGAAGAGTGGCTTACCAGGACCGAGCCACGCAGGCGACGACGCAACTCGTTGCGCACATCCGGGAGAGTCGGACTATTCCTGGTGTCCTTCTCGTCGATTCCGTGGATTGAGATATTCAACGGGTCAAACCAGTCCTCTGGATTAATGAGGGTTTCCCACTGATCTTTGATTTCTCCGTCCTGTACGTGAACAACGCCGATCTGACAGATGCTCGAGCGATCAGCGTTGGCCGTTTCTACATCGATAGAGTTGAATGTCAGCATATCCAGATATTAGTTCTCAAATGTGTGAGTTACAATCCGACCACTCTGTAGTCGGATCTTTGGCCTGCGGGCGAGAACCCCTATACCCACAGCAACCGCCGATGAATAGTGATTGTATGTCACACCGCTCATCCGCGATGACGAAGATGTAGATCGTTTCCTCGGTCACTTGTCAGGTGCCTGATACGACGCCCGGGTGATATGACACGATGGCGAAGGCGTAGGCCGTTTCCTCGGTCACCCAGTAGATAACGCTAGGGCTTGAAGAGAGGGCTCCTCGTATTCCTGAACCTGCCTGAACCTGCCCGACTTCCATCTGCGGTTGCCCAGGGCGAGCATCTTGTTCGAGACGGGTGGACGGAAACGACCTGTGAGCTTGCGGTTCTGACAGGAAACCCATAGTTATGATATGGCTTTCCAGTATATTTGTCAAGTCGTTGTTGACGAGAGCCGGCGAAAAGCCCACCGTTTGGTTGTCACCGTATCGCCGATCTGTCAAATCCCGCCCCTTCCGCGCCACCAGTGCTCCGTTTTCAAGCACTACCCCGGAGACGGTACAGCTGTTCGAGGAGGAAGACACCAAAATTTATTGTAACACAATAAAAAAACTTGTTTGCCAGAATCCGAATATCCACGACAGTGCCACCGTGTGTTGGTCCAGCGGATCATCCGAAGTGGCACTACAAGATTGCATGCTGCCGAAGGGGTCGTGGTACCTGTACACAACTCAACAAGGCTCCTCGACTCCGACAGGCATCAGCCAGGAATGCGGCATCGGAACCAACGCAGGAACGCCCCGCCCCCCGTGCCAAAGCCAGCGTCTGACACCCAAACTCGACGTGCTTTGCACCGCATTCCCAGCAGAGATCACAGAACTGGAGCCGCTGAAAGTGGGCCTTCCTCAACCCCTCGGCGGGCCGAGAGGCCGAGAGGGGTGGTTTGGGATGATACGGGTCGGTGCTCGGTGTGATACGGGGTTCCGCCGAGTAGGATGGCATGTGTGCAGAGAGTGAGACGGTGTGTCATATCGCCTTCCGGGCAGCTGTCGTTGCCTGCTGATGTGCAGCGCAGGTGGAACCTTGACGATGGGGGGGCCTGTCGATGCCATCGATCTCGGGTTCGGTGTTCTCGCCGTCCCTGATGGCAAAGGCCGCCGCTTGCTCAGTGACCTTCTCAGCAGAGACGAGCATGCGGCTTTCGTGCGGTCGTTGTCCGACGATCCCGATCTGGCTACCACGTGACACGGGCGGTCCTTGACGACCATCTCTTGCGTGACCTGCTGACAGACGAGGCGAGCACGGCACTAACAAGAATCCTCGCCGAATGTGATCCGGCGACCACGAATCTGTATCTCGTTCGGCTGTGCCGCAACGTCGTGTCCTCCAGGGGTGGGAAACTGACAGGCTCGTGGTCCGCCAACGCTCGCAGAGAGTTGGGCCACAGCATCGTTGCCACCAACGAAGATATCGAGATCGTGCCGATGCGCGCTCTGGTGTTTCGGATGGCCGAACTCATTGACGCTCACCGGCTTTCATCTTTGGGTACTGAAGCCGTCGCCGCGTCGGACAGACCACCACAAGCTGGAAACTGGCACGATACGAAAACAGCGAGGCAACACCAGTTCAGACCATAGCGACACGAACCCACATGCTGACAGATCCGAGGTAATTCTCAACCCCAAAAATCGGAGATAACCCACACGAAACACACTGCTAGGCCGTATCCATCCGTGGTGTACCCGAGTAGGCCAGCGACCGGTGACAAACAGGGTAAGCGTGCTATTGTGCTAGGAGCGTTGTGATGCTGTTTTTTGTATCCACTGGCGTGTTTTGGGGTGGGTTGTCCGGTCGGGTTGTCCGATTCGGGCGGTTTGTATTGCCTATACGGTCTCTAAATGCAGGGTTGAGAGGTCGAGGTCTGGTGACCTCGTGGAGAGACGCAGCATCTCGATGCCGACTACTTCTTCGGTTTCGTTGTAGTCCAACACCACTCCTGGGGCGACTTCAACCGATTCAACGACGGCGGAGTCGTCGAGACGGAGGTACATGGCGTCGGCCTGCTTGTCGATTCGTAGTTTCATGGTTCACCTCGCATGGAACAACCGGCAACGGCCGCTTGATGGGATCGTTGACGATTCCGGTGTGGTTGGTTTCATAGTTTACCTCGCATAGAGCGATCAAAGAACGTGCTCATGACATTCCAGGGGTAAGAAGCGGTGTTTACCGCTACGCGTAGCACCCTGTCATAGCGTTCGGGGATACGAGCGAAGAACCGTTCCACGGTCGCATCGTGGGGGGTCTCGCATCCGCTGCTCAGGGGCTGTAACCGTTCGTTCCACCCACTCTGAAGGGATACCCCTGTCTTGCATCACTTGCGTCGCATGCACGGTGTACGTCAACCGCATCAGATCAACATTTGCTCGCTCACACCGGTATTCTATCCTCCCTCTCCGCGAAGGCACCCACCAACGCCCCACCTCTTCCAGGAAGCTGGTTCACGTCCTTATATCCTCCAAGCTGCCGTCGAGAAGGCCGACTCTGCGTTGTTTGCCGTATTCGTCGTATTCACACTAAAGAACCCACTTCACAAGTGTGACACTGTAACCGCCATTACAAGGTTGATGTCAAGTCCGCCGTCCAGTCCCCGCCGTCAATTCGTCCAACTCCGCGTCAACGATCCTGGGAACATATAAACCCACAACCCGATACTACCACCCAAGTTGTAGCCTCAGCAGGCGATGGTTTTATCGGCGCGGAGTTCGCAACTATGGATCGGATCCTGGAGAACGCAACTTCACGTGCCATACATAGTGGCCGCTGAAGCGGGTCCGGCCCTGGACTCTGGAACACACAACAACTGCACGGCCATTATCACGGTATGTGTGGGCATGTATTCGCGCAGCCCACCCAGCCCTGGAGCACGCAATAACTGTACGGCCATTGTCACAAGATAGCTATTTGTCGCAGATTAGCTATATTGTGTAGTATGGCTGTGGCGCATGTGAATCCTGAGGTGCTGCGTTGGGCGGTTGAGCGTGCCGATGTTACTTCAGCTGATCTGGGTAAAGCTCTCAGAAAGACTGAAACAGCTGTCGAGGGGTGGCTTGACGGTTCCTCTATGCTGACTTTCCGGCAGGCCCAAGATCTGGCTAAACGCCTGCGGGTGCCTTTCGGTTATCTCTTCTTGTCTGAGCCTCCACACGAAGAACTTCCGATAGCGGACTTCCGCCGTGGATCTGATGTGGACAGGGTACGCCCGTCTGTCGATCTTCGTGACACCATCGCGGAGACGCTGAGGAAGCAAGACTGGTACAGGGATTTCCGGCTCGACAATAACGAGGAACCTCTGAAGGTTGTGGGACTTTTCTCTATTGATTCCAGAACAGCTGACGTGGCAGAGTCCATTGCTTCCACACTGGATTTCGCGGTGAAAGTCCGCAGCGAAACTCAGAATGATAGGTTTTTGAGAGCTTTCGTAGATCAGGTTGAGGCGCAGGGAATCCTGGTGGTACGCAATGGTGTGGTTCAACAAGATACCAACAGGGCGTTGAATGTGGAAGAGTTTCGGGGGTTCTCCCTTGTCGATCCGATGGCACCTGTGATTTTCATCAACAATACAGACAGTGCTTCGGTTAAGATATTCACGCTTGCCCATGAGCTTGCGCACATATGGATCGGACAGGGTGGGATATCCGACGCCGATCCCACAGTCACTAGCAACGGCACGTCGGATGTTGAAACGTTCTGTAATGCTGTCGCTGCTGAGTTGCTGCTTCCGTGGTCGCAGGTCGCCACAAGTTGGCGTCAACGCAAAACGGCCATGTCTGAGCGGGTTAGAAGTGTTTCTCGCGAATTCAATGTGTCGACCGTTATGGTGGCCAGACAGTTATGGACTCATAGTGCGATAAGCCGTGAGGATTTCTTTGGGTTCTACGAACAAGAACGGGATAACTGGACAGCGACTCGGCAGCAGTCATCTGGTGGGAATTACTATTGGAACGTGTCCGTACGGAATAGCCGTTTGCTCACGCGGGCACTTCTGCGCAGCGTGGATGCTTGGAAGACTTCCATGCTTGAAGCTTCCCGGCTATTGGGAAGAGTCAAACCAGCCAACTTCAAAGAACTCAAGAAATCGTTAGGGATGCTGTGAAACGTTTGTCAGAATACGATTTCGTGTATATGCAAGAAACGGAGTTGTAAGCTACCGTTTCGAGCACCCTCCCTACTTATTTTAGCGATTGTGAAGCATTGTCATATAGCACATAGAGAGGATCGGGATTCGGGAACTATTATCCAACTGTGAACGGAAAATGCTGTGCATTCATGTCTACAATGATCACATCAAATGCCGGATGATCCGCTACCCGTTATAGGTGTAAGTACAATAGTACATTCACGTCTACGATGACCGGAATCCGATCCAGACGAGGAGGAAACGATGCTTAAGAGCATCCGCATCAGGAACTATCGAAGCTTCAAGGACTGCAAGATAGACGACCTTGGGCGCATTAACATCTTTGCGGGGATGAACAACTCAGGTAAAACCACTGTGTTGGAGGCACTGTTTTTGTTGTCCGCTGCTGGCAACCCGCGGTTCGCGTTCAGTCCTACTGTGGTGAGGGTCGGTATTCCTGCCGAGATAGCACCGTTGTCAAATCCCGTCACGAACGTGATTCCACCGGCTGCCGGGTACATGTGGAGCACGGCGTGGCAACCGATGTTCCACGAGCTCGCAACACGCACGCCTATCGAGATCGTCGGTGACCATGAGTCCTGGGGTTCGCTGCAACTCACGATCTCGACCGAGCGATCCGAGGCTCTAGTCCTGTCTTCCAACGCTGACACGAGTGACCATCCCGATGATCTGCTGTTCCGACACGGACGCCGAGACGGCGGAGAATCCCGTCTCATCAGAATCAAGCCCCAAGGCGACACAGGGTACGGTGTGGATGTCACCGGAGATTTTGACATGCATTTCCAGGCGGCCTTCGTGGGAATAGACAACATCACACTCGACGTCGAACGCCTCTCAAAGCTTAAGAAGGAAAAGGCGGACGCCAGCGTACTCGAAGCGATTCAGAAGGTGGATGCATCGGTCAAGAGCATAGAGATAGGAGTGTTGGACACCCATGCCGTGATCCTTGCCGATGTCGGCCTCTCTGACCGGCTGCCCCTGCAGACATTGGGAGCTGGCCCTCAACGGATCGCAACCCTGGCCACGAGTGCCGCGACGGTGGCGGGAGGAGTCCTGCTGATAGACGAGTTCGATGCCGGGTTGCATCACAGCAAATTCGATGACGTGTGGAGAGCGTTGCACGATATAGCCGTCGACAGGGACGTACAGGTGTTCGCAACCACTCACAGCTATGAATGTGTCCGCTCCGCCGATGAGGTGCTGGGAGACGGTGAACCTAATTTCTACCGGCTCCAAGACGGCCAAGTGACAAACTATCCGCCCGACGTTCTAGCAGATGCAATCGCAGCACGGATGGAAGTGCGCTGATGACAGCAGGCAAACAACCAGCCACGCAGAGCACTTCGTCGAATCGGAAAAACATCCACAAATCCAAGCTCCTGATCGTTGAGGGCAAAGAAGATCGCCTGGTGTTCAAAGAACTTTGTGATCACTGGGGCCTTGAAGATATCCAGATCGTCGAGATGGAGGGTATCGAGAATCTGCGCGCCCGTTTGGAGGTACTGGTGAGAGATCCGGGCTTTCGGAGTCTGCGAACCTTGGGCATAACACGCGATGCCGACAAGAACGCGCAGAATGCGTTCCAGTCAGTACGGAATGTGCTTACCGACTTCCCACAATTCAGAACAAAGTTGCCATCCAGAGCGGGCGTGCGCAACAGGGGCCATCCAGCGACGGCGGTGTTCATCGTCCCTGACAACGAAAGTCCGGGCAATCTGGAGACCATGCTCAACAGAACCAAATCAGGAGACTCGATCAGCATCTGCATTGAAGAGTACTTCAACTGCCTCAGCCAACAGACAGGATTCAGTCTGTCCGGGAGTCGACTAGACAAGGCCCGCGCGCATGCACGGGTCGCGGCGTCATCCAATCCCGCGCGTTCCGTCGGGCATTCCGTGAGAGCAAGCGGAGTTTGGGATCTCGACCATGAATCTCTAACACCCTTTAGGACGTTCTTGTCGAAACTGTGATCCTCTCCCTAGTCAAAGCACATTCAGCACATCGGCTAATGGATGTGTTCACTCCCGTTATGTTCCCTTCTGGGTTGTAGAGTAGTTAAGCTACAAAGAAGCGACTAAGGCTAAAAGGAAAGGACAGGCGTGACAACGGATCTTGGCGAGCTACAAAGCAAACTTTGGACAGTGGCCGACCAACTGAGAGCTAACTCTGGGTTGAAAGCGTCGGAGTATGCATCTCCAGTGCTGGGACTGATCTTTCTGAGGTACGCTGACGAGAGGTTCGCTCAGGCTGCTGAGGCTGTGGGCGTGGGTTCGGCTCGTCGTCGGATCGGGCCCGACGACTATCGGGCTGCGGGAGCACTGTACCTGCCCGAGGGGTCCCGGTTCGAGACGCTGCTCGACTTGCCCGAGGACGCTGACATCGGCAAGGCCGTCAACCAGGCCATGAGTGGCATTGAGGACTTCAATTCCGACCTTAAGGGTGTCCTGCCTAGGGATTATTCCCGCATCCCCGACGACATCCTAGGTGAGCTGCTGCGACTTCTGCAGGCTCTGCCGGATGCGATTGAGGGCGACGGGTTCGGGCTGATCTATGAGTACTTTCTCGGCAAGTTCGCTTTCTCGGAAGGACGCAAGGGTGGCGAGTTCTTCACTCCCACCTCGATTGTGCGGCTCATCGTAGAAATACTGGAACCCTTCCACGGCAAGATCTACGACCCTGCTTGCGGTTCAGGTGGCATGTTCGTGCAGTCGGCCCACTTCGTTGAACGCCACCGCAGCGATCCCAGCCGGGAGTTGTCGATTTACGGGCAGGAGAAAACCGGCGACACCGTCCGTCTTGCCAAGATGAACCTAGCCGTTCACGGTTTGGACGGCGATATCAGAGAAGGCAACACCTATTACGAGGACCTCCACGATTCTGTGGGCGTGTTTGATTTCGTTATGGCCAATCCTCCGTTCAATGTCGACAAGATCGACAAAACCAAACTAGAAGGCGACGCCAGGTTCCCGTTCGGCTTGCCGAAAACTGACAACGGCAACTACCTGTGGATTCAGGTCTTCTACTCCACGCTCTGCGACACAGGGCGGGCGGGATTCGTCATGGCTAACTCCGCTTCGGACGCACGAGGCAGTGAACTTGAAATCCGTCGCAAACTGATCGAAGACAGCAGTGTGGACGTGGTTATCGCCGTGGGTACGAACATGTTCTACACGGTCACCCTGCCTGTAACGTTGTGGTTTCTCGATCGTGGTAAGAAACACACCGACCGAGTCGATCAGGTTCTTTTCATCGACGCTCGTGAGGTCTACAACCAGATCGACCGAGCTCACCGCGACTGGACACCACAGCAAATTGAGTTCCTCGCCAACATCGTCCGCTTGTGGCGAGGAGAAGAACCCGAGTTCAACGCGGGAAGTGAAGAGATGCTCAGCGAGGTTCTTCCCGACGGGATTTACACCGACGTTGCCAGCCTGTGCGCTGTCGCGACTATTGAACAGATTGAGGAACAGGGCTGGAGCCTCAATCCTGGACGCTACGTTGATGTTGCCTTCACTCAGCTAGATGAAGGGGCTTTCGTTGTCTCGTTCAGAGAATTGCACCAAGAATTTGACGAACTAAGCGAAGCAGCAGCCGGATTAGTCACACAGGTGTCCAAGATCGGCAAGACGATTCTTGCAAATGACTGACGTGCCTTGTTGGCCTCGGGTCAGACTTAGCGAGTTGCTGACCTTCTACGGGAGCGGAGCGACGCCACGTGGAGGGAAAAACTCGTACAAGATGTTTGGTGTGCCTTTAGTTCGTTCAATGAACGTCCATGATCTATGCTTTGAGCAGAAAGACCTCGCATTTATCGACGAAGCTCAGGCTGGCATGTTGGATCGGGTCCAGATTATACATAACGACATACTGTTGAATATCACAGGAGCATCTGTCGCGAGATGTTGCCTTGCTACAAGTTCAGCCGTTGGTGGACGCGTCAATCAGCATGTGATGATCTTGCGTACAGACCCATCTTTTGGTGATGCACGATGGCTTGCTCGAGCCCTCGCGGGTCCGTACAAGGGCAAATTGTTAGCCATTGCTGGATCAGGTGCCACCCGGGAGGCCCTTACTAAGTCTGACGTCAAAAATTTTATTATCTCCTTACCTCCTCTTGAATATCAGCGTCGGATTGCAGATCTTCTAGATGTCTATGAACGACTCATCGAAAACAACCGGCGGCGGATTGAAATTTTGGAAGAGATGGCTCGGTTGCTGTATCGGGAATGGTTTGTGCACTTCCGGTACCCTGGACACGAGGACGTTGAACTAGTCAACTCTGACTTCGGTCCAATCCCCAAGGGTTGGGGTCAGACTTGCTTAGCCGATGAACTTGAGCTTCAGCGGTTTAACTTCAAACCGTTTGAGTATGCTGATGAAGAGTTCGACCACTATTCAATCCCGGCTTTTGATGCTCGAAAACTTCCGTCACTTGAACGTGGTGCTGAAATCAAGAGCAGTAAGTATCTCTTGTTCGACGAGAGTGTGATGATTTCTAAGCTCAACCCGCGGTTTCCAAGGGTTTGGCGTGTGGATCGTTCTGAAACTGATCGACAAGCTGTTGCATCAACTGAGTTTCTTGTACTAGCAAACCCTGTCAAATGGACACTCACTTTTGTCTATAGCCTTGCGACTTCTACCGAATTTGTTAATCGTTTGGTGTCCACAGCCGGAGGAACTTCGACTAGTCATCAGCGTGTAAAGCCCACAGATGTTATGAATATGCCTGTTGTGAATCCACAAGCAGAAATCGTGCAGAGATACTCAGAACAGGTTCGACCGTTCTTGAGGCTGGTCGACAATTTTATTCAGCAGAACCAGATTCTGCAAGAGGCTCGTGATTTGCTGCTCCCGCGGCTGGTGTCGGGAGAGTTGGATGTTTCGGATCTGGATTTACAGCTTGAGACATTGGGATATGACACCAGAGTTGGCTGAGCGAGTGTGACCTAGTGACTCTCTGATGAGTTCGGATTTTCCAACGGGCGGTGCTGGTCTGGGATGTGCTAGTGGTATGACTCAGGGTGATTACGTGAGTCTGCGTAGTTCAATCTGACGTTTGGAAGACCGCATCAAGTAGTTTGAACATTCCTGAGGATGGATTGTTATAAGGTAGATCTCGTCCCGCTTGATCATGCATTTTGTCTAGTTCTCGAGCTCGGGTTACGGCTTGTTGCCTCCTTTGTATGTAAGCCTCTGTTGGTAGTGACTTGCCTTCGGAATCGTCGTAGTTACGGAGTATTTTCCGAGATTCTGCGTTAGTAAGCCAACGTTTGTGATCAATGTCATGGAGTATAAGCCAGAGTTCAAAGCACGGATTGGATACGGCTAAATGGATACCGTTGTCGCGGGCCATCTGAATTGCATCATTTAACCTGGTGTGAAAGATGGGTGCTTCAACATCAAACACACACCAGTACTGCGTGTTGGTTTGCTCTTGAGCTTTGCGTTGCGGCTGGTCTTCTTTGCGGAAGTCTCGCAACTCTTTGACCAATCGTTTCGGGTCAAAACCCTGTCCACGAATGTCTAATGAGGTCGTTTTGCGCACTTCCGGCAAACGGGCGAGCGCGTTGAGGTATTGAGGCTCGGTTACCTTGCCTTCACAAAATATTACAAAGCGTTTCTTCTCGTCAAGTTTCGGAGGGCGACGGCGTAAAGGTCTCGGATGCCGCCGATCTCTTGAAATCATAGTTCAGTTCGGAGTTGTGAGGCCTAAAGCTTCACGTACCATGTGCTGATCGACAACCGGTACGCCACCGAAGCGACCTTCGAGATAGCCGCGCTCAAGATTGGTGGAACGCCTGACACGATCACCACGAAAATCCGATAGTGGTATCAGCTCAGTACTGCTGTCCGAGCGTTTGGAAGTAAGCCACACCTCGTCACGGTTCAGGCATCCCAGCAGGCTGGTGTCATGGGTGGTGAAGATGATCTGAGCACCGTTACGGTTGGTCTCGGGGTCTTGAAACATCTCAATCAGTTTGCCTGATATCACTGTATGAAGGCTGGAATCAAGTTCATCAACAACCAGCACCCCACCATTTCTTAGCACCGTCATCAGATCGGGCATCAAACTCAGCCATGTGAGTGTTCCATCGGATTCTTGCCCCAACTCAAGTGGCAGCGAATCGCCTGCCACATTGTGCAGTAGACGCAATCTACGAGGACCTCCACCGTCGGCTGTGACATCGTCAACTACCTCCACATCCTGCACTCCGAAATCGGCGAATTTCAACATTGCCAACGCCAAGGACCGGTGTTGCTGACGGGCTAAATAGCTTTTCCGCCAATCCGAGCCGCCTGTTTCCTCTTCTCTTAGTGTGTCTGGTGGGGTTTGTTCGTCGAACACGTCCATCAGGTAGTCATCCCAGTCAGGACGTGCCCTCCAACGAATGTGACGCCGATGTATGAGCGCACGGTTCGGTATGAAAGCCCGAGGCCATACGTTCACGAAACGGATATCACGCAGGTAGCGTGCCACCCGTTTGATCTCATCGGTGAGACGTCCAGCAACTGACATAACCAAAGTCGTGTTCGTGATGAGTTCGCGTCCACCACCTGTGAGACGCGTACCCCGTCTGAAACTCAGGTCATTGCCGTTACGTTTGAACACTGTGCGTCGTCTCCGCTGGGGGTAACTATAGAGTGCCTCAAAACGGACAGCTGAACCGTCCAACTTCAGTTCGTAGCGATACCGAACACCATCGACCACGAGGTCGACCCCGAAGCTAGAGTATTCCGAGGGTCCCGAACCAAAGCTGAACGGGTCATTCGGAATAGAATCCTCCCACATGCGAAGGGAGCTAATCAAAGCATGCTCCATCCAAGCCAGACCGTCGATCAGGTTGGTTTTACCAGAACCGTTGGCACCATAGACAGCAGCTACGGTGAGCACCTTCTCATCGACCCCTTCAAGTTTACGAGCGGCCTCCCGATCCTTGTCCATGGCAATCATCGACAATTCAACCGGCTCGGATATTGAACGGTGATTACCGACCTCGAATCTCAACAGCATAGAATCCTCCAATGTTCAAAATATGCAAGCTAAGCGTATTATACGCATAGAATATGCAAAAATCCATATTTATCTGTATTTTATAGCCAATCGTTGTTAGGAGTCAGCGTAGAGAGTCGCTACTTTTCTAATGATTGCCAGGCTTAAGCGCGTGTGTTGCGTTGTATAAGAATTCGTTATGTTGGTATAGTTAAGAACTGATACGCACAAATATGCTTCGCTTCAAGCGGTTCTCTTGGTAAGTTTTTGCTGTGTCGCTGCGAGCTTGTGATTGTGTCCGAACTTTGAACTAGAACAGACAAAGAAAGAGAAAATGCATCCCTCAGGGAGGACGCACCCGTTGGCTTGTACGTACCATTCAGGCTGTGCGTGCTATGAAAATCTGAGCACACATCGTCGTGCGTGATCTCCAACCCCGAAGTAATTCTGACAGTGTTTTGATCTTCGCTTCGGTTTTTGCTTTTATTGTAGTTTTACTTGTGCCTGTTCTAAAGATTTTCCATTCTGTCGATACCGCATCAGCGAACTCCCGCACAACAGGTCAGCAGTTGTGCGACACTGGTTCGGTTGTACAATTCTCCGACATTGATGAAAACACGTATGGTGCTCAATACATCCTATGTGCTAAAGCACTAAGGCTCACTCAAGGTAAAAAAGACGGCACCTTTCAACCTTTTGGGAATGTCACACGCGCACAAATGGCAGTATTCCTGGAAAGACTTTATCAGATCATCACACCCCAGGGTTGCCCTAACGGTGGGCATCCTTTCACAGACGTACCCGAATGGGCCAGCACTGCGATTTCTTGTGTGTATCAGCTGGGAATCACCAAAGGCAAAACTTCCACCACTTATGATCCTCAAGGTATTCTCACAACTTCACATATCACGCGGTTCATCGTTCGTATGTTGAACAAACACACACCCGGTGCTTGTGTTGTCACACCCGCGCAAGAACTCCAACAAGCTGCACAATGTCTAACGCAACTGAACATAACACCTAACACCCAAGAAACCACATCCGACACAGCTGCTACCAGAGCCCAAATGGTGGTATATCTCATCGGAGCACACTACAATATCACACAAAATACCGAACCTCCAAATCCCCCAACACAACCAAGACCTACCATCTCCGCCGGTAGCGGGCATACGTGTGCGCTTACCATCGCTGGTAAAGCCGTCTGTTGGGGCGACAACGGTCGCGGGCAGGCCAGGCTACTGGATACTGATGCCGTCTATAAAACTATTACCGCCGGTCGATATCATACGTGTGCGCTTACCATCGCAGGCAAGCCCGTCTGTTGGGGCGACAACGGTCGCGGGCAGACTACACCTCCAGATACTGATGCGACTTACAAGACCATCACCACCGGTTACAGGTATACTACGTGTGCGTTGACTAATGCTGGCAAAGCCGTATGCTGGGGTGGCAACACCTTTGGGGAAGCTACACCGCCGGATACTGATGCGACTTACAAGACCATCACCGCCGGTAGCTGGCATACGTGTGCGTTGACAACTGCTGGCAAGCCCGTCTGCTGGGGCAGCGACCGCTTCTTGCAGGCTACGCCGCCTGATCCCGACGCGGTCTATAAAACCATCACCGCCGGACACTGGCATACGTGTGCGTTGACTGCTGCTGGCAAACCTGTTTGCTGGGGTGGCAACAGAGACCGTAGTGGCTCTTACCACGGACAGACCGTGTTGCCTGATCCCGACGCGGTCTATAAAACTATCACTGCCGGTGCCTATCATACGTGTGCGTTGACTGATGCTGGCAAACCTGTTTGCTGGGGCAACAACAGTCGCGGACAAGCCAAGCCACCGGACACTGAAGCCATCTATAAGACGATCACCGCTGGCGGCGAGCATACATGTGCGTTGACTGTCGCTGATAAACTCGTCTGTTGGGGCGGCAACGGTAGTTCGCAGGCTACACCGCTGGATACCGATGCGACTTACAAAACTATCACTGCCGGTGCCTATCATACGTGTGCGTTGACTGATGCTGGCAAACCTGTTTGCTGGGGCAACAACAGTCGCGGACAAGCCAAGCCACCGGACACTGAAGCCATCTACAAAATCATAACCGTCGGTTCCTATCATACGTGTGCGCTCACTACCGCTAGCAAGCCCGTCTGCTGGGGCAGCAACAACCACTTTTATAACATGCTCACATCTGGGCAGGCTACACCGCCGGATACTGATGCGACTTACAAGACCATCATCGCCGGTAGCTGGCATACGTGTGCGTTGACAACTGCTGGCAAGCCCGTCTGCTGGGGCAACAACAGTCGCGGACAAGCCAGGCCACCGGACACTGATGCCATCTATAAGACGATCACCGCTGGCGGCGAGCATACATGTGCGTTGACAACTGCTGGCAAGCCCATCTGCTGGGGCAGCGACGGTAGTTCACAGGCTACACCTCCGGACACTGATGCCATCTACGACACTATCACCGCTGGCGGCGAGCATACGTGTGCGCTTACCATTGCAGGCAAGCCCGTCTGCTGGGGCAGCAATAGTGACTTTCGTGGTTATCGTGCCAAATATGTCGGACAGGCTACACCGCCGGATACTGATGCGACTTACAAGACCATCATCGCCGGACACTGGCATACGTGTGCGTTGACAACTGCTGGTAAACCTGCTTGCTGGGGCAGCAACAGTCACGGACAGATTACACCGCCAGATTCCGACACCGTCTACAAAACTATCACTGCTGGTGACGAGCATACGTGTGCGCTTACCATTGCAGGCAAGCCCGTCTGCTGGGGTGTTTACATATTGCCATTGTGGTAGTTGTTGTGTGGTGGGTTGTTGTTGGAGGTAGTTTGGCTGGTTTAATGTTTTTGGGCTTTAGAAGAATATTTAGAGGTTCGCGTGCGAGCCGACTGGAACCTGAAGACTTGCGGATCGTTGTTTAATGCAATCTTCAAGGTGACTACCATCTAAATGAACAGCACCACGGATGCGAAATACTTGACGAGTTAACGGTAAAATCCCCTTAGTATGATTTCTCTCAAGTGTAGCGTTGGTCTGGATGAATAATAGCGATATGACACTGGAGATGCCGGGGCGGCTGACCGAGGACGAGTTGGTTGAACAACCTGCGCTACGGCTCCTAGAGCAGTTGGGTTGGGAGGTGGCGTCAGGCTTTGAAGAAGTTTTTGGTTCGGCGGGCACGCTTGGTCGTGATTCGCAGGCTGAGCCGGTGTTGGGGTATCGACTTCGTGATGCATTGCGTGTTCTGAACCCTGGTGTTCCTGGTGAGGCTTTGGACGAGGCTGTTAACCAGTTAGTTGAGGATCGGTCGGCAATGGGCCAGGTACGGGCAAACCATGAGGTCTACATCCTGCTTCGTGAGGGAGTGAGGGTTGAGACCACCGGCAGCGACGGCAAACGCCGGACTATCAAGGTCCGATTCATTGATTGGAACCGGGCTGATGCGAATGACTGGCTCGCTGTTTCGCAGTTTTGGATTGCCGGAGATATGTATAGGCGTCGGGCTGATGTGGTCTTGTTCGTTAATGGCATTCCGTTGGTTTTCATTGAGTTTAAGGTTTCGCATAAGAATATCCGAGACGCTTACGACGCGAACCTTCGGGATTATCGTGATACGATTCCGCACTTGTTCTGGTTCAACGCGTTCGTTGTCCTCTCCAACGGGTCTGACAGCAGGGTTGGTTCGACGTTCGCGCCTTGGGGTCACTTCGCCGAGTGGAAGAGGATCAACTCCGAGGGTGAGCAGGGTGTGGTGTCGCTGGAGACCACGATACGGGGAACGTGTGAGCGGCATCGACTACTCGACTTGGCGGAGAATTTTGTCGCTTTCACTGAGCGTCCCGGTGGTTTGGTGAAGGCACTCGCTAAGAACCACCAGTTCCTTGGGGTTAACAGTTCGTTGGAGGCACTGCGGGAGCTGGAGCGGGACGAGGGTCAGCTCGGGGTGTTCTGGCACACGCAGGGTTCGGGTAAGTCGCTGTCGATGCTGTGGTTCACGCAGAAGGTGCTGCACAAAGAACCCGGCAACTGGACTTTCGTGCTGGTCACCGACCGCAAAGAACTCGATGAGCAGCTTTACAAACTGTTCGCCGATTCTGGTGTTGTCACCTCCGGTCAGAAGGTTCACGCTGAGAGGTCGTCTGAGTTGCGTGAGTTGTTGCGCCAGGATCACCGTTACGTGTTCACACTGATCCACAAGTTCATCCCACCTGAGAAGGGTCAGCCTATGCCGGTATTGTCTGATCGTGATGATATCGTGGTCATCACCGACGAAGCCCACCGCTCCCAGTATGACACGCTGGCCGCCAACATGCACCTGGCGTTGCCTAACGCTTCGTTTTTGGGGTTCACCGGTACTCCTCTCATCGTTGGGGAGGAGCAGACACGGCGGGTGTTCGGGGATTACGTGTCGATCTACAACTTCCGGGATTCGATCGCCGACGGGGCGACCGTTCCGCTCTACTATGAGAACCGTATTCCCGAGTTGCAGCTCACCAACGACGATTTCGACAGTGAACTCGAGGAACTATTGGAAGAAGCCGAGTTGGACGAGGCTCAGGAACAGGTGGTAGCGCGACGGTTCTCCCGTCAGTACGAGCTCATCACCCGACCCCAGCGTCTCAAGGAGATCGCCGAGGATTTGGTTCACCATTTCGTCAACCGGGGATTCAGGGGCAAGGCCATGTACGTGGCCATCGACA